>JAUSAX010000029.1 GCA_030652315.1 Afipia sp.
CGTCCGGGCCAACTACGTGGCTCTGCCGTTCGCGGCTGGACGCGGTGAGGATGAAGGCGGCGAAAGCCGGCCGGATCAGGGGTCGATTAGCTCCCCCGTCCTCACCCGGAAGTACGGTCCCCTCGCCCAAAATCGCCGCAATGGAGCGCCGCAAGGCGATGCGCTTCCGGATTTCACCGCTTCGCACGCGGTGCCGGAAGCGAAACAAAGACAAGGTGCGCCTCGCGGCGCTCCATGCCCCTCGTTGCTGAGGGGACAGAACTAAAAGTTCACCTCGCGCGATCAAGCGCGAGAGCAATGACGCATGGCTGAATGAAGTGGCTGTTTGAAAATCGAATCTGGAAAACGCACCATTGGGCGTTGAAGGCACCCACATATCCCTGTCATGGCCGGACGCCTGTCCTCGACTTGATCGGGGATGTCCCGGCCATCCGATTATCGAAGCACTATGCCCAGTCCATCGGGATCACCGAGACATAGGCGAGCGAAGCGACGCCGTCCTTCAGACGGCTATGCCTGGTGATGACAACTGTGGGTGATGACAAATGTGAACGGCGCGCGACGACCGCTACACATGCTATGTCGTCCCCGCGAAGACGGGGACCCATAACCACCGAACGACGTGGTGAGGTGACGTCTACCGCTGCCGCGCGCGGGCGTCGCTGGGGTTCCGGGCCGGAGTTGGAGCCGGCGGGGCCGGTGCGGCGTCCTTCTGCCCCGCGCCGAACAGCACGCGGGTCGGGTTGCGGTCGAAGTTGTTCACCGCGCGGCTGATGTCCGCCAGCGTGCGGCGGCCGTCGATGATCAGGCCGGCGGAACGCTTGTCGAGATTGTCGGCCAGTTCGCGGAACGACTTGGCGGCTGCATGCAACTCGCCCTTCTCGCCCATCAAGCCATCGACGCCGGCCATGATGCTGTCGATGCGCGCGGAGTTCGCGGCAAGGCTCTTCGAGAACGCTTCGATGTTGGTCATGCTGTTGTGCAGCGTTTCCTGGTTTTCGAGAACCAGCCTGTTCACGTTCTGCAACACGCCGCGCACCGCCTCGCCGATATCCTGGATCGCGTTGGGATCGGCGGTCAGCGTCGGGACGCCGTCTTCAGCCACAGGAACGCCGCCTGCTTCGGCAGACCCGCCCTTGAGCGACACCGACGAAACGCCGGTGAGACCCGCGAACTCAAGACCGACCAGCGAGTCCTTGCGGATCGGCGCGGACTTATCGACGTTGGCGATCACGACGACGCGCTTGGGATCATCGAGCTTGATCGAGGTGACTTCACCGATCTTGATGCCGTTGAAGTTCACGTTGCCGCCGGTGCGCAGACCCGAGGCAGCGCCCTCGAACACGATGCGCAGCGGGATGCGCTGCGCGGCTGCGCCGAGGTTCTGGAACCAGAACACAAAGCCAAACGCCGCGGCGACCACCGCCAGCGTGAACGCCCCGATCAGGACAAAATTTGCCTTTGTTTCCATAAACTTAGCTCCAAATACGCAATATACTTACGCCATCACGGCACGAGCGCGATTGCCATGAAAATAGGCCCGCAGCCAAGGATGCTGCGAGGCCAGCATGTCATCCATCGTGCCTACCAAGAGAACCTTGCGATCCCCCAACACTGCAATCCGGTTGCAGGCCGTTTTAAGGCTGTCGAGATCATGGGTTACCATAAAAACGGTCAGTCCCAAAGTACGCTGCAACGTCATCACAAGCTGATCGAAATCACCGGCGCTGATCGGATCGAGGCCGGACGTCGGCTCGTCGAGGAACACGATCTCCGGATCGAGCGCCAACGCGCGGGCCAGCGCCACGCGCTTGATCATGCCGCCCGAGAGTTCCGACGGGAATCGGTCGGCGACTTCAGGCTTGAGGCCGACCATGGCGAGCTTGGCGATGGCGATTTCATCGAGCAGCCGCTCGGACACGTTCATGAATTCGCGGACCGGGAACTGGATATTCTGCCGCACGCTGAGCGACGAGAACAGCGCGCCGTGCTGGAACAGCACGCCCCAGCGGCGCTCGACGGCGCGGCGCTCATCCTCGCTGGCCTTGCCCATATCGACGCCGAACACCTCGATATTGCCGCTGAGCTTCGGCATCAGCCCGATGATGGTGCGCGTCAGAACGGACTTGCCCGCGCCCGACGCGCCGACGAAGCCGAGGATCTCGCCCCGCTTCACGTCGAGATCGAGGTGGTTGAGGATCAGGTTGTCGCCAAAACCCACGGTAAGGTCGCGCACGCGGATGATCGCATCGTCGGAATAGGACGCCATGGTCGCCACCTCAAATATTGATCGTCGCGAAGAAGATCGCGAACAGGCCATCCATGACGATGACGAAGAAAATCGATTTCACCACCGATGCCGTGGTGTGCTGGCCGAGCGATTCGGCGCTGCCCTTCACGGCCGCGCCCTCGACGCAGGCGACGACGCCGATAACCAGCGCCATGAACGGCGCCTTCACCATGCCCACCGTGAAATGATTGATGGAAATGGCTTCCTTCAGGCGAACCAGAAACGCGTCGGGCTGCACGCCGCCGTAACCCCATGCGACAAGACCGCCGCCGTACAGCGCGGCCATCGCGCCAAGGAAGGCGAGAATCGGCATGGCGATGATCAGCGCAACGATGCGCGGCAGGATCAGCACCTCGGTTGGGTCGAAGCCCATGGTGCGCAGCGCATCGACTTCCTCGCGCATCCGCATCGAGCCGAGTTCGGCGGTGTAGGCGCTGCCCGAGCGGCCGGCGACCATGATCGCCACCAGCAGCACGCCGAGTTCGCGCAGCACCAGAACGCCGAGCATGTCGACCACGAACACGTCCGCGCCGAACTTGCGGAAATGGAAAATGCCTTGCTGGGCGATAATGCAGCCGATCAGGAAGGTGATCAGCACCACGATCGGCACCGCGCGCCAGCACACCTGTTCGAGGTGGTGGATCATCGAGGTAAAGCGGAAGGTGGTCGGGTGGCGGATCACCCGGAACAGCGCGTTGAGGATCGCCCCCAGCATGCCGATCAGCCCGACCAGCGTACCGCCGACGTCCACAACGCTGCGGCCAATACCGTCCAGAATGCCGAGCAGGGTTTGCCGCTGCCGCTTGTGAACGACGCCGGACTTTACCTGGCGGACCTCATTCACGAGGCTCGCATAGTTGGCGGACAGGCCGGCAACATTGGGCTCGACGCCGCCTTGGGTCAGGCTGCGGCGCAGCCGTTCGATCAGCCAGGCCCCGAAGGTGTCGAGACTGGAGACCTGCGATACGTCGATCACGATGTTGGCCGGGCGGCCGGTCAGCCGTTCGGTGTCCTCGACGATCTTTTCGAGGTCGGGCGCGTGATGGACCGTCCATTGGCCAGTCGCGCGCAGCGCGAGACCTGCGCCGACGGTCACCTGTTCCAATGTCGGATTGCCGTTCAAGCCCAACTCCTGCGCCGATTCCGTGCCCGGTCGATCACACAACCTACCACGATGCCAACAATCTGTACGGGGATGCTGCTAAGAGCCATAATTGCTGCCTCTCGGCAAGTCCGCCCTCACGAAAATCGATTTCACAAATGACGCCATCGTTGACTGTCGCCGCCCGGATCGAGCGCTGGCCCATTGCCGGCGGCTTCACCATCAGCAGGGGCGCCAAGACAGAAGCCGTTGTGATTGTGGCTGAGGTAAGTCGCCAAGGCCTTAATGGTAAGGCCATTATCGGGCGCGGCGAATGCGTTCCCTATGCCCGCTACAACGAGACGCCGGAAGGAACGCTCGCGGCCATCCTCAGCCTTCAAGACGCGCTGCGCGGCGGTCTGGACCGGCAGGCGCTGCAATCGCGGATGAGCCCCGGAGCGGCCCGCAACGCGCTCGACTGCGCACTGTGGGATCTGGAGGCCAGGGTGGCGGAAAAGCGTATCTGGGACCTCCTTGGGCGTCCCGAACCGCGTCCGCTGACCACCGCCTACACGATCTCGCTGGGGACGCCGCAGGCCATGGCGGAGGCGACCGCGAAGGCCGCCCATCGCCCGCTGCTCAAGATCAAGCTCGGCGGCGACGGCGACGAGGCCCGGATCGCTGCGGTCCGCAAGGCCGCCCCGGTCAGCGAACTGATCGTGGACGCCAACGAGGCCTGGACCGAGGCCGATCTGGAGCGGCATCTGGCGGCCTGCGCCGATGCCGGAGTGACCATGATCGAACAGCCGCTGCCCGCGGGTCAGGATCAGGCCCTGGCGCGCATCAAGCGGCCGGTTTCTGTCTGCGCCGACGAAAGCGTGCATGACCGCGCGTCGCTGGGAGGCCTGCGCGAGCGCTACGACGCCATCAACATCAAGCTCGACAAGACCGGCGGCCTCACCGAGGCGCTGGCGATGGCCGAGGCGGCACGGACGCTCGGGTTTGACCTGATGGTCGGCTGCATGGTCGCCACATCGCTGGCGATGGCCCCCGCCATGATGATCGCGCAGGGGGCGCGCGTGGTCGATCTCGACGGGCCGTTGCTATTGGCAAAGGATCGCGACAACGGCCTGCGCTATGACGGCAGCACGGTGTACCCGCCTGACGTTGGTCTCTGGGGCTAGTCCATCACGGCGTGATGCGCGTCGAGGCGCTTGCGCGCGAGTGCCATGACGAGACCGCCGGCAAGCGCCATCACGGCCATCGCGTAGTAGACCCCCTCGCCGACCCGGGCATAGATCAGCCCCGAACAGATCATCGTCAGGCTGGTCGTGGCGCCCTGAGTGGCCACCATGTAGCCCTGTGCGCTGGCGATGACGTGATGGGGCACGCTGCGGACGATCAAAGCGACGACGCCAACCTGCGTGATGCCGAACGTCAGGCCGTGCATCAACTGTACTACCGCGAGAACCTCGATCCGCGGCTCCTGCGCCGTAATCACCCAGCGTAGCACGCCGCTTGCCGCGCCGATCAGCACAAGGACTTGCGGCGACAGGGTGAAGCGCGGCGAGATCGCGAAGACAACGATCTCGGCGATGACGCCGAGCGACCACAGGACGGCAATGGTCAATCCGCTCAGCCCGGCATTCTGCCAGGTGATCGACGCAAAGCCGTAATAGGCCGCGTGGCTGCCCTGTATCAGGGCCGAAGCGCCGATGATGGCGAGAAACAGCGGCTTCCGGAGCAGGCCGCTCGCGCGTCCTTGCGGCGCCGACCCGGACGCAGGCGTATCCAGCGGTGCAATCCCGAGGCTGACGACAGCACTGACAGCGGCCACGGCCACGATGACCCAGATCAGGTTCTGGGGATCGATAACCCGGAGCAAGAGACCTGCGACCAGTGCGAGCACGACGAACGATGCGGAGCCCCACAGCCGCATCTGTCCATAGTCGAGGCCATGCCGCGTCACGCCCTTCAGTGCGTAGCCATCCGTCAACGGGCTGAGCGGCGTCCAGAGGCAGGCGATGACGGCATAGACGATCAGGATCGTGAGCGGGTCACGAAGCAGTCCCAGGATGGCAAACCCCGTAACCGTGGCAAACGCGAGCGCGATCATGGTCCCGCGCAGGACCTGGCGACGCTCGGCGGTCGCCGTCACAAACGGCAGGACGGTGAAGCGGGACAGCGACGGCGCCGCCGTGATCACCCCGATCCATGACACATCGACTCCGATGGCCTTCAGCCAGATCGGGAAGAACGGCAGATGGACCCCGATAATTCCGAAGGTCGAGGCGTAAAACAGGCTGATCCGCACGGCAAATCGGCGAGCAACGGATTGCCCGGCCGGATGCTTTTGTGATTCTCTGGTGAGCAAGGGAATTGCGATTCGCCGCGGTTCGTGTTGGTGAATGTTTAGCGCGTGTTCGGCGTATCTGGACATCGCTTTTGCGTATGGATTGCGTCACCGCGTTTCTGTCCTGCAGATTTCAGTCTTACAGGTTTTAATGGCCAACGAAGCCTTCGCCCTGTCGCCGATCTCGGCCCGCGCCACGTCTCCGACGGACGCGGACTTCGAGGCTATTCGCGAGGCCTTTCTGGAGACCGCGCGCGGCCGCTGGTTCCTGGACGAATACACAAAGCGCAACCGCAACGCCGACACCGCCATGGTGCTGGACGCCGTCGCGCGCATCGAGCGCACGCTGGCGGCCCAAAAGGAAGAACAGAAGCCGCAAGAAGAGCCGGTCGCTGAGCCCTCAAATGAGTTGCCGGAAGCCATGGCTGCGGTCCGGGCCATTGTTGCGGCGACTCGCGAAAGCGTTTCCGCAGCATTGGACAGTCAGGCTTTGACGGACGCGCTGGCACCGTCACGCAAATGCGCGCGGGTGATCCGCGAGATCGCCTGGGGATTGCGCGAATCCGGCGCGGACGGCCGCATCTGTTCCCTGCTCGAGTCTCAGGTCGATGCGATCAACGCCGCCTGCGATCACGCTGCGGCAGCCGGCCTTCGCGACGACGTTCTGCGGGCCTTCGACCAGGCCTCACGCGACATCGACGCCATCGCCCCATCCGCGGTGGAGCCGCACGCCGAGGCCGAGCCTGTTGCGACAGTCCATGTCGTCGATTTCAATCCGGCACCTTTGGAAACACCCGGCGAACTGCAGACCGACGCCGTGGGTGACGAACTGTTCGACGTGACAGTCGCGGCTTTGGAAGAGCCGTCGCCGGAAGCCGCGACCGAAACGGTTATGCTGGTGGAAAACACCCAGCCGATGGAGATGGTTGCGGCGGCTGTCGAAGTCGATGAAGCGCCGGAGCCCGTTAGGGTCGTGCATCTGGCTATCGTACCGGAAGCGGCACCGGAGCCGGTTCTTGAAATTGAACCTGCCGTTCTTGCGATCGAGCCTGAGATCGAGGCCACGGCGTCCGCACCGGCATCGCTCGGTGCGAGCCTGATCGCCAGCGGGATTATCGCAAGGCCGGTTTCACCGCGCAGCGATTCGCTCGCGCCCATCCGGCGCATGAGCCAGGCCGAGAAAGTCGCGTTCTTCAGCTAAAAGGCGAAATGGCGGCATTCTTCGTCGCAAAAGGCGAGCAAAAGGCCGAATTGTGACGCCTACTGAATCAGCCGGGCGAACAGATCCGCATCGACATTGCCGCCGGACAGCACGATCGCAATCGTCTTGCCCTTGGCATCGATATGTCCCGCCAGAAGTGCCGCGAGCGCGACGGCTCCGCCCGGCTCAACCACGAGCTTCAACTCGCGAAACGCAAACGCCACGGCCTTGGCGACCTCATCGTCCGTTGCCGTAACACCCTGCACGCCAAGCTTCTGGTTGACCGCGAACGTGATCTCGCCGGGAATCGACGCCATCAGCGCATCGCAGATGGTGCGGCCAACCGCGCGATGCGGCTGGCGCTCACCGGCACTGAACGACCGGGCGTGATCGTCAAAACCGTAGGGCTCGACAGTCATCAGACCGGCATTCGGAAATTTCGCTTTCGTCGCCAGCGCAATGCCGGCCATCAGTCCACCACCGGACGCAGGCGCGGATACCATGTCGGGCACGATCCCAAGTGATGCGAAGTCCTCCGCGATCTCGCGGCCGACGGTTCCCTGCCCCGCGATCACCCACGGATCGTCATAGGGGGGAACAACGGTCGCGCCGCGCTTGCTCGCGAGATCGCGCGCGATGGCATCGCGGTCTTCCTTGTCGCGGTCATAGGGAATGACTTCGGCGCCATAGCTCTTGGTGCGTTCGATCTTGGAGACCGGCGCATCGGACGGCATAACGATCACCGCCGGCATGTTCAGGATCTGCGCCGCAGCCGCGACGCCCTGCGCGTGATTGCCCGACGAGAACGCCACAACGCCGGCTTTTCGCGATGCTTCCGGAATCGACGACAGTTTGTTGAACGCGCCGCGAAACTTGAAGGAGCCCGTCCGCTGCAGAACTTCAGGTTTCAGAAACACCCGCGCGCCCGTGAGTGCGTCGAGCGCGGGAGACGTCACAAGACGGGTTCGCACCGCGACAGGCGCCAGAACGCGCGCGGCGGCTTCGATATCGGCATTTGTCGGGAGAACGAGAGAGGTCATGGCGCATGTATAGCGCGCCGGCCTCTCAGAGCAAGATCGCCCCGGAACAACGGCTATGCGATCAGGCCGTGGGAACGGACTCCGACGTCAGCCGGAGCCGCCGGGCCAGACGCCGCCGCCAGCGCCGCTTGACCTGAGGCGGTCGCTCACGCGTCACGTTGTCGATAAAGGCCTGAGCGCATGCACCCCAGCTCCGGGACGCGGCAAATTCGCGACAAATGTCGCGCGGAATATCCAGCGCGGCCAGGCAGGCCGCACGCAGATCGTTGTTTAACACGCCGACCGGCGCATCCCCGATCACATCGAGCGGACCTGATACCGGCAGTGCGGCGACAGGAACGCCGCTGGCCAGCGCCTCAAGCAGCACCAGACCGAAGGTGTCGGTCTTGCTCGGAAACACGAACGCGTCGGCGGCGGAATAAGTCTCCGCAAGGGTTTCGCCCTGCATCGTGCCGAGAAAAACCGCGTCGGGATATTTGCGCTCGAGCTCGGCCTTGGCCGGACCGTCGCCGACCACAACCTTGGTGCCGGGCAAGTCCAGTTCGAGAAACGCTTCGAGATTCTTCTCGACCGCCACCCGGCCGACCGAGAGAAAGACTGGACGCGGCAGGGCAAGATCGAAATCGCGTGGCCGGAACAGTTCGGCATCGACGCCGCGCGACCACAGCACGACATTGCGGAAGCCGCGCCCGCGCAATTCATCCGCTAGCGCCGGCGTCGCCGCCATCACCGCGTCGCTGGTGCCGTGAAAGTAGCGTAACGCCGCCCAGACCCACGACTCGGGGATCGGGAAACGCGCGGAGACATATTCGGGAAAACGGGTGTGGAAGCTCGTGGTGAACGGCACCTTGTTCTTCTGGCAATAGCGCCGCGCCAGAATTCCGATCGGACCTTCGGTCGCGATATGAATGTAGTCGGGCTGCGCCTCTTCGATCATGCGCGCGATCTTGCCCGGCCGCGGCAGCGCGACGTGCAAATCGGCGTAGCTTGGCAGCGCAATGGTCCGAAACGATTGCGGCGTCAGGAATTCAACATCAACCCCCATCGAGGCGGCCGCTTCGGCCATCTTGGTGAGCGTCCGCACCACGCCGTTGACTTGCGGGTGCCAGGCGTCCGTTGCGATCAGGATGCGCATCAGGCGGCCTGCGCCGTGACGCGAGGGACCGGATGCGACCGACGCAGCGGATCGGTCCAGGTCAGGATTTCGAAGCGGCCATCCTCGTGCTCCACCAGCGCGGTGCAGCTCTCGACCCAGTCGCCACAATTCATGTAGCGGATGCCGTTCTCGTCGCGGATCGTCGCGTAGTGAATGTGGCCGCAGATCACGCCGTCGGCGCCGTGGCGCTTGGCTTCACCGGCCAGCGTCTGCTCGAACGCGCCGATATAGTTGACCGCGTTCTTCACCTTTTGCTTGGCCCACTGCGACAGCGACCAGTACGGCACGCCGAACAGCTTCCGGAACGCGTTGACCAGCCGGTTCATTTGAATGGCGAAGTCGTAGGCCTTGTCGCCAAGGTGCGCGAGCCAGCGCGCGTTCTGAACAACGAGGTCGAAAATGTCGCCATGAATGACGAGATAGCGCTTGCCGTCCGCACCCTCGTGAATCGCATCCTCGACGACTTCGACGCCGCCGAAATGCGTGCCGTAATAGGAGCGCAGGAATTCGTCGTGGTTGCCGGGGATGTAGACTACCCGCGCGCCCTTGCGGACCCTGCGCAACATCTTCTGGACGAAGTCGTTGTGGGATTGCGGCCAGTGCCAGCCGGACTTCAAGGCCCATCCGTCGATGATGTCGCCGACGAGATAGATGGTGTCGGCGTCGTGACAGCGAAGAAAATCAAGAAGGCGGTCAGCTTGCGAACCGCGGGCTCCGAGGTGGACATCGGAGATAAACAAAGTGCGAAAGCGTCGTTCTGGACTACTGTCGCTCATAGCCTGTCTTTCCATGCGCGAGCTCGTATCAAAATCTCATGACAGCGTGATGACAGATCACGCCGCCTGCGAGCCGAGAGTCCGCTCGAAACAAACCAGTGTGTAGATGCCGAAAGGCGCAACTTTGCGCCGCTCGACGAGCGTCGTGCTGGCGTTAGATTGCGCCCAGGCCTGCAGCCGCGCGAAGGGGAATTCGGGGCGCAGACCCAACGCACGAGTCTTCTGCGCCGCCCAGCGTTCGACAGCAGCCGCGACGCCGACTTCCGAGTAGAGGTGGTTCACGAGGATGATGCGCCCGCCCGGCTTCACCACGCGATGGCATTCGGACAGCACCTGCTCGGGATTGGCGACCAGCGTGATAACGAACTGCGCCACGACGCAATCGAAGGTCGCGTCGTCGAACGTCATCTGATGGGCATCCATCTGATGGACGGCCTTGACGAACGGATACTTCCCGCTTGCCATCTTGGCCCGCGCCTTCTCGAGCATCGGCGCGCTCATATCGATGCCGGTGATCTCGGTGCTGTTATCGTAGTCGTCGAACGACAATCCCGTGCCGACGCCAACCTCAAGGATCTTGCCGCCGGTGGCCCGCGCTGCCGCAGCAGCGGCGCGCCGGCCTTTCACCATGACCGGGCCGCACACGGCGTCATAGATTGGCGCCCAGCGCGCGTAAGCGGTTTCAACAATGGATTTGTCGAGATCGGTCGAACTCATTTTGGTTCCAATAAGCGGTCTGAGGAATCAGATTTCTTATTCGCTTATTGGCGATTAGCAGCGGAGTACGACAAACAGGCGACACGCGCGGCAGCTTGTCGCGCTGTGTATCGTTTGGGCATGATCTTGTCCGAAAGCCGCGCCCGCTTTTCGGGATCAGGCCCGCATCAGTCGAAGGCGTGGAAGTGATGGATTGGTCCGTGGCCGTGACCGACATCAAGCCGGTCCGCCGCGGCGATGGCGGCACTGATATACGCCTTGGCATCGCGAACCGCGGCTTCGAGGTCATTGCCCTTGGCGAGTCCCGCCGCGATGGCCGACGACAGCGAGCAGCCCGTTCCGTGGGTGTTGCTGGTTGCGATGCGCGGCGCGGCAAGCCGGATGACCGAGTTGTTGTCGATCAGATAATCGGTGCTCTCGGGACCAGTTCCGTGACCGCCCTTGATCAGGACGGCGGGACAACCCATCGCCAGCAGCCGCCTGCCCTGAGCCTCGATGTCCGCTTCGTTCTCCGCGATGGCCTCATTGAGAAGCGCAGCGGCCTCCGGCAGGTTCGGCGTGACCAGGCCGACGCGCGGAAAGAGTTTGGTGCGCAGGGCGTCGACCGCATCTGACGACAGCAACCGATCGCCCGATGTCGCGACCATCACCGGATCGAGTACGACATGCTTCGGTGCCCAGCGGTCGAGACCGGCAGCGATGGCTTCGATCGCCTCATGGCGAGCGACCATGCCGATCTTGACGGCCTTGACATCGAGATCGGCGAACACCGCATCGATCTGCGCGGTGATGAAGTCCGCCGGGACATCATGGATACCGGTCACGCCCTTAGTGTTCTGAGCCGTCAACGCGGTGATTACGGACGCGCCATAAACGCCGCAGGCAGAGAACGTCTTGAGGTCGGCCTGAATCCCCGCGCCTCCGCTCGAATCCGAGCCGGCAATGGTGAGCGCAATCGGTATGCTCATGGCAGTCTCATGGGATATTCAGTGTCTCTCGCACCCTGCTCTAACCCGCTGAGTAAACTCCAGCAAGCCGGGTTGCCACCGTGGCCGGATTTGGCTCTATTGCGCTCCAGAAGACGCAATACTGCCCTGCCGGAGAGACAGCGATGGTCCCCTTCTTTGTCCAGATCAAATGCAAGCTGGGCCAGTCCTATGCGGTCGCCAATGCGATCGCCGAGGCTGAAATCGCCTCCGAAATCTACTCGACGGCGGGCGACTACGATCTGCTGGTCAAGTTCTACGTCGATAGCGCCACCGACATCGGCCATTTCGTGAACGAGAAAGTCCAGGTCATTCCCGGCATCCAGGACACCTACACCATCATCACGTTCAAGGCGTTCGGAGCTTAAGAATCTTGCGAGGGCATGATCTTCTCCGAAAACCGGTGCCACCCGCCGGTCACGCCGGAGAGCATGCTTTTCAGGATCGTGCCGTATCAAACGCCCTGATCGTTCCTGACACTAGCGCGTCCGACTGGAAGAACCCGGCGCTCAGGTCTTCTTTTTCGGCCGCACAGGGCCATCCACGGCAGGCAAGGACTTGAGGTAGGCGGCCATCGCTGCACGATCCTCGTCGTTCAATTCCGAGGTGTTCTTGATGACCCGCACCATCGAGCCACCGGCGGTGTCGCCATCGGGCAATTCGCCGGTCTTGAGGAACCATGCGATTTCCTTTTCCGTCCAGTCCTTGAGCCCCTTCTGGGTGATGTTCGGAACCCAGCCCTCGCCTTCGGGATTCGGCCCGCCGGCAAAGCGCTGCGACGACACGATGCCGCCGAGGAAGTTGCGGGGGCTGTGACACTCGGCGCAATGGCCGAGGCCGTTGACCAGATACGCGCCGCGATTCCATGCAGCGGTTTGTTTCGGATCCGGCGTGAACGGCTTGTCGTCCACGAACAGGAATTTCCATCCACCCACGAGGCGGCGGATGTTGAACGGAAAGTTCACGTCGTGAGGACGGGGACGGCCGGAGAGCGGTGGCAAGGTCTTGATGTAGGCAAACAGGTCGCGGATGTCGTTGTCAGTCGCGTGAACGTATGAGCCATAGGGAAACGACGGAAAGTAGTGCGTCCCGGCTGGTGACGTCCCTTTCTTCACAGCGGTGACGAAGTTTGCCTCGGTCCAGTCACCGATGCCGTTCTGCTTGTGCGGCGAAATGTTCGGGACATAGAAGGTGCCGAACGGCGACGGAAGGGCCAGTCCACCGCCGAGCATGGTGCGGGGTTCACCCACCACAGCGTGGCACGACGCGCATCCGCCAGCGTTGAACACCGTCTGACCGTTGGCGACATTTGGCGAGTAAGCCGTCAAGGCCTGGGCGGACACCACCGCCGGAATGGTGACGAACCAGAAAACTCCCAGGCCGGCAATCAGAGCAAGAACCGCCAGCAGGAAAAGCTTCCGAAACATAAGCGCCCCCAATGGAAGTAACCGGAAATGGTCAGGAACTAAACGGCCGCGGCCAGGGTTCAATCGGTATTGGAATTCCGAAAACTACGGGAGAAAACGATGAACAGCAAAAGATTTGCGATGTTTGCCGCTGCTGCCGGCACGTGCGTTGCATTTGGCGGACCGGCATTCGCTGAAAAGATGACCATGAAGGTCGATTTGACCAGCGCGGCCCAAGTACCCGCAGTCACCAGTCCCGGCAAGGGCACGGCCGATGTCGGCTTCGATAGCGCGACCAAGACGCTGACCTGGAAGGTCACCTATTCGGGCCTCACGGGACCGGCCACCATGGCGCATTTCCACGGCCCCGCCGAAGCCGGCAAGAATGCTCCGGTCGCTGTTCCATTGAAGGATGCAGCCAGTGGTGCCGAGGGCAGTGCGACCCTGACTGACGCTCAGGCCGCCGACCTGATGGCCGGGAAGTACTACATCAACATCCACACCGCGGCGAATCCGGGTGGTGAAATTCGCGGTCAGGTCACGAAGTAACGGATCACTTTGGGTTCAAAACAAAAGGCGGGCGCCACTGGCACCCGCCTCAAAATTGTCGTGAGTGATCTCAAATCAACTGTTCTTCACGCGGAATGTCTCGTGACAGCCCGAGCATGACTTGCCGATCGTCGGCAGCGTCGCCTTCAGGCTATCCACATCCTTGATCTTGCCTTTGGCTTCGGTCACGGCCTTGCCGAAAGCTGCGATAGCAGCATCAAATCCAGGCCTGTCGTCCCAGATCTTGGGAGACGGCGTATACTCGCTCGTCTGCTTCACGGCCTTGACGCTTGCGGGATAGAGCGAGGGGAGCTTCTTGGCCGTCTCATCAAGCTGCGTCAGCGCCGCATTAATCGCGGCCTGGTCGTAGGGCTTGTCGCCTCTCGCCATCGGACTGAGAACGCCGCCCAGGTTCTTGCCGTTCGCCTTCATCAGCGCGTGGCTTTGCTCGATCAGAGCCTGGTCGGCAACGACCGTGGTTGCACCGAGCACAATCATCGCGGCCACGAGAACAGAACGCCTCATTCGGTATTTCCTTCCTTGAGTTTTGATGTAACGCCCTACACAAAAGCTGACGGAATCGAACACTCCCGTTGCAGCCTGACAAGCCCAACAATTTTTTTCTGCGTCGGGAATTTTTTACAAACGGTGCTCGCGACGGTTTCGCTCAATCGCCATCCAGACTCGTTCCGCTGTCGCCGGCATGTCGATATGATCGATCTTGTACTCGCGCCACAGGCCATCGATGATCGCGTTCATCACCGCGGGACATGAACCGATTGCCCCCGCTTCGCCCGCTCCCTTGACGCCGAGCGGATTGGTCTTGCACGGCACGTTGTGGGTCTCGAACTTGATCGATGGGCCGTCCGCAGCGCGCGGCAGCGCATAGTCCATGAAGCTGCCGGTGACGAGCTGGCCATCGGCGGCGTCATAGACCGCCTGCTCCATCAGGGCCTGACCGATGCCCTGCATGGTGCCGCCGTGAACCTGCCCCGCCAGCAGCAACGGATTCAGCGTCACGCCGAAATCGTCGACGATGACGTAGTTCACCACGTGGATCACACCGGTTGATGGATCGATTTCGACCTCGGCGATATGCGTGCCGTTCGGATAGGTGCCGTCGGCGCTGCTGAACGTGCTGCTCGCACTCAGCTTCGACGGATCGGCCCCGGCGCGTTTCGCAATGTCCGCGAACGAGACCGTGCGATCGGTCCCGGCAACGCGGATCGCCCCATCGCTGAACTCAAGATCCCCCGCGCCTGTTTCCAGCGCATCGGCGGCGATGTCTTTCAAGTTCGCGCCAAGTGTGCGCGTCGCCCGCTCCACACTGACGCCGCCCGAGGGGATCGAGCTTGAGCCGCCCGTACCGAGACCGGTGGCGATCTGATCAGTATCACCCTGCAGGATGTGAACCCGCTCCGGCGCAATCCCGAACTGCTCTGCGACGATCTGCGCATAGGCGGTCTGATGCCCCTGCCCGCTCGATTGCGTGCCGATCAAAATCGTGATGTCGCCATCGGGATCGAGCCGCACCTGCGCGGTTTCCTCGCCCATCGTGCCGCAGACCTCGACATAGGTGCCGAGACCAATGCCGCGCACCAGTCCCTGCTTCTTCGCGGCCTTGGCGCGCTTCGGGAATTCCTTCCAGTCGGCAACATCCATCGCGCGCTTCATGTGCGCGGCAAAGTCGCCGGAATCGTAGATCTTTCCGGTGGCCGTTGTGTACGGCATTGCCTTCGGCGGAATGAAATTCTTGCGGCGGATCGCGTCCGGCGTCATGCCGAGTTTGCGGGCCGCCGCATCGACAAGGCGCTCGACCACATAAGCGGCTTCAGGACGCCCCGCGCCGCGATAGGCATCCACCGGCACCGTGTTGGTGAACACCGTGCGGACGCGACAATGGAACGCCTGGACGTCGTAGAGACCCGGCAACATTCCCGCGCCGCCATGCGGAATGTACGGACCAAAGGTCGAAAGATACGCGCCCATGTCACCCATCAGGTCAACATCCATGCCGAGGAATTTTCCATCCTCGGCCAGCGCCATGCGCGCTGTGGTGACGTTGTCGCGCCCCTGCGCATCGCCGACAAAGTGATCGGAGCGCTCGGCGGTCCACTTCACCGTCTTTTTCAGTTTGCGCGCGGCAACTGCTGCAAGCGCGTATTCACGATAGGGAAACAGCTTGGTGCCGAAGCCGCCGCCGACGTCGGGGCAGATCACCCGCATCTTCTCGACGGGAATGTTGAGAACGTTCTGGCAGAGAATATCGCGCAGCCGATGGCTGCCCTGACTGCCGATCGTCAGCGTCAGATGATCGCGCTTGGCATCGTACTCGCAAACGACCGCGCGCGTTTCCATGTAGTTGGTGATGATGCGCGGATTGACGATGGTGATTTCCGCCACCGCATGCGCCTTCGCGAAGGCGGCTTCCGTTGTCGCCTTGTCGCCCAACGACGTGTCGAACAGAACATTGCCGGCGTGGTCCGGCCAGACCTGCGGCGCGCCCTTCTTCACTGCGTTGATCAGACCCACGACTGCCGGCAGCGCCGTCCACTCGACCTGAACCGCCTCGATCGCGTCCCGCGCCTGCTCGACGGTGTCGGCCACCACGAACGCAACCGCGTCGCCGACGTGCCGCACGACATCGCGCGCAAGGATCGGGTATGGAGGGCCGGTAAAGGGCTCGTCAGGCAGATTGAACAGGCAGGGAAGACTGCCGAGATTCCTGACGTCGTCGGCTGTGAGAATCGCAGCGACCCCCGGCAATCCGCGAGCCTGCGACACATCGAGCTTGAATTTCGCGTGAGCGTGCGGAGACCGCAGCACAAGGGCATGCATCGCTGCTGCAGGAGTGTAGTCGTCGGTGTAGCGGCCCTTGCCACGAATGAGAGCGTCGTCCTCCTTGCGAAGGACACTTTGACCGACACCGAATTTGACGGGAGCCATGATCTCTCCACCTGCAATCTGGAACGCTTCTAAGGTCCATCATGCAGCGGAATGGCTGGAAGCGCAAATGCGCTAGTGACCTGAATCCGAAGTTCGCTTCATTTTGCAGCACCTTCCGGAGCGAACTTCGGATTCAAAAGGACACTAGAAACAACAAATTCTAGTGTGGTTTTGGTTCGCAAGCCCGCAAAAGGACGCGCCGTAAAAATGATGCGGGCTTGCGAACCACCACACTAGGGACGCACCAGCCGTGTCAGCCAACGCGGTCCGAACAGTAACAGTATGCAGCTTCCGTAAACGGCGGCGCCCACCACGATCAAAATTACGAGAGCGGTTTCATCGCGCAATGAGGTCATGGTGGCCAGCGCGACCGCCGCCCAGCGCGACGTGAGCCAGAGTGCCGCAGCTAGCACCACGCCTGCTACGGTGAATTTCGCCAGCGACATGAGGAACGCGCGCTCGAACGCGAAATACTTCCGGCGCGTCGCAAACAGGACAACGAGCAGCAGATTGACCCACGCACCGACCGCAGTGGCCAGCGCCAGCCCGATCTGCGCCAACGATCCGACCAGCGCGATTTTCAGAGCGACATTGACCGCGACTCCTGTGAGCGCAGCCTTGACCGGCGTCGCGGTGTCCTTGCGGGCATAGAACGTCGCAACAGCGCTCCGAATCAGGACGAACGGAATAAGCCCAATTGCGTAGGCTGCAAGCGTGGCGCCAGCCGCTGCTGCATCCGCCTTGGAGAACGCGCCGCGCGCGAACATCGCGCGCATGATGACGTCAGGCACCGTGAGGAATGCGGCAACGAAAGGGATCGAGAACAGCAAGGTGAAATCGAATGCGCGCCGCTGCGAGGCGAGCGCGCCTTCATGGTCACCAGCCGTAATCCGCCGTGACATCTCCGGCAGCAGCACCGTGCCGATGGCAATGCCGATAACCCCGATCGGCAACTGGTTGAGCCGGTCGGCGTAGTAAAGCGCCGAAAGCGCACCAGCAGCCAGGAATGTTGCGATGATGGTATCCGCGAACAGCGCGACCTGCGTCCCCATCGAACCCAGTGTCGCGGGACCCAAGGCGCGAAAGAAGCCGCGCACGTCTGCGTCGAGCTTGAAGTCCGAGAATTTCGGCAGGATGCCGCTGCGGCCAGCATCGCCCGCGACCAGAAAGAATTCCAGAAAACCAGCAAGCAGTACGCCCCATGCTGCAGCATATCCCGCATTTGGAAAAAACGCCGCCAGCGCCAACGTCAGCATCATCGACAGGTTGAGGAATATCGGCGCTGCGGCCGGGCTCGCGAAGCGATGCATCGCATTGAGCATGCCGCCGTAGAGCGTCACCAGCGTGATGAGCAGCAGGTAGGGAAACGTGATGCGCGTCAGGGATATTGCCAGCTCCGCACGCGCGGGATCGCTGGCAAATCCCGGCGCGAGCAGCGCAATGACCTGCGGCATGAATAGCCACGCGACCACCAGCAACGCCGCCTGCGCGCTCAGCAACAGCGTGAAGATGCGATCCGCGAACAATCTCGCAGCCAGTGCATCGCGATTATGGAGATGCGTATAGGCCGGTACGAACGCGGCGGAGAATGCCCCCTCCGCGAAAATCGCCCGGAAATGATTGGGGAGCCGCAGCGCGACGAAGAACGCGTCCGCAATCGGCCCCGCGCCGAGGATCGCCGCGAGCATGATGTCGCGCGCGAATCCGGTGACCCGCGAGAGAAGGGTATAGCCGCCGACGGTGAAGATTCGTCCGAGCATCGGATAGTCCTACCGCATACTGCCCAGATAGCGAACCAGCGAGGCTTCGACCTGCGTCGTCATGGCCGGATTTAGTCCGGCCATCCACTTCTTTTTAGGATTGCCGCCAAGACGTGGATGCCCGGGACATAGGCGAGCGGAAGCGACGCCGTTCTACGAACGGCTATGCCCGGGCATGACGGCATTTTTGCAATCTTGAGTCCGAAATCAGGAAAGAGCGTCGCGCACAGCCTTGATGACGCGGTCTTGAGCCGTCTGGTCGAGATAGGCATGCATCGGCAGGCTGATGACATCCTCCGACAGCTTCTCGCTGACCGGCAGCCCGCCTTCGGCGGTCGGATAGTGTTTATAGGCCGTCTGCTGGTGCATGGACTTCGGATAGTAGATCGCGGTCGGCACCCCCTGCGCCTTGAGGGCCTCGGCGAAGGCATCGCGCCCGCCGCGGGGCAGCCGGATGGTGTACTGCGCCCAGACCGACGTGTTGCCATCGGCCACGCGCGGCGCCGTCACGATGTTATGCAGCGCGTCGAAATAACGGCTCGCGACCTTGTTGCGGGCCTCGATCTCGTCGTCGAAAATCTTCAGCTTCTCGATCAGGATGGCGGCCTGCATGGTGTCCAGCCGCGCCGTAAGGCCGAGGCGAACATTGTCATACTTCTCGGTGCCCTGCCCGTGGACACGAATGCTGCGCAGCCGTTCCGCCAGCGCGGCATCGTCGGTGAAAATCGCGCCGCCGTCCCCGAAGCAGCCGAGAGGTTTCGCGGGAAAGAAGCTGGTCGCCGTCGCAAGGCCGAACGTGCCGAGCCGGCGGCCCTTGTACGTTGCACCGAACGACTGTGCGGCGTCGTCCAGTACAAACAGCCCCTCGCTTCTGGCGATCTCGGCAATGGCGTCGTGATCCGCGCTCTGACCAAACAGATCGACCGGAACGATCGCCTTCGGCTTGAGGCCAAGTTTCCTTGCGGTGGCGATACCCTCTTTCAGGGACGCTAAGCTGATGTTGAACGTCGCTTCATCGACATCGACGAACACCGGCGTCGCGCCGGCAAGCGCGACCACTTCGCCCGTGGCGCAGAATGTGAACGACGGGCAGATCACCGCGTCGCCGGGGCCGACACCCTGCGCCATCAGCACCATCAGCAAAGCATCGGTACCGCTGGCGCATGCGACAACATGCTTGGCGCCGCAGTATGCAGCCAGATCGGCCTCAAGCTGGGTGACCTCGGGACCATTGATGAACTGGCAATGCGTCAGCACGCGCGCGACGGCATCATCGATCTTGGTGCCGAGGCGGCGGCGCTGCGCGCCGATATCGATGAAAGCCACGGGTTCTGATCGCAAATGCTGGTTCATGATGCGTGCCGGATCCATTTCCAAAGAATGAGGTGCGCCGTCAGCTGGCGACAGCGCGTGGTCCCTTGCGCAGCGGCGCGGCGATGGAGCCGGCCGGGACATCGAGACACTTGATCGCGATCTCGAGGCTCGCGACGCCTTCGTCGCCGGTCACGGCAGGCGCGTTGCCGGTCCTCACCGCGTCGAGGAACGCGACCAGTTCGGCGCGCAGCGGTTCGTCATGACCAACCGACAGATGCCGCATCGAGTAGCTGCCGTCGCGCTGGAAACCGAAGCACTCGGTCACCTGCCGCGTCAGCAGATCGCCCTGAACATACTTGCCGCGCGTCGCCACGGTGACGCTGCGGGCTTTGAAAGGCGTCAGCCAGTTGGTGTTGATATGCGCGAGCACGCCGGAAGCCGTGCGGAACTGAAGCAGCGCGATGTCCTCGCGCTCGGCAACGGCGCTCGCAAGCTGCGGCTGCACGTCGACAATGTCGGATTCGGTGAACCAGCGGATCAGATCGATATCGTGAACGGCAAGATCGATCACCACGCCGACATTCGACATGCGCGGCGGAAACGGACCGACGCGGGTAATGGCGATCGAGAGGATTTCTTCGTCCTTGATCGCCTGCTTGATCGCGGCGACGGCCGGATTGAAGCGCTCGACATGGCCAACCATGAGCGTCACGCCGGCATCGCGCGCGGCGGTGACAATCTCGTTACCCTCCGCGACCGAGGTCGCGATCGGCTTTTCGACGAGAACGTGAATCTTTTGCGCAATGCAGGCGATCGCAACGTCGCGGTGAAGGTGCGTCGGCGCGGCGATGGTCACCGCATCGGGACCCGCCTCGAGCATCTCTTCAAGAGTCGCGAAGGTCGGACAGCCGACAATCTCCACCGCACGCGTGCGGTGCGCCGGAAGCGGATCGACAATGCCCACGAGTTCAACGCCCGGCAGACCGGCCAGCACGCGGGCATGATTGGTCCCCATGACCCCCGCACCCACGACGCCAACGCGCAGCAACCGATCGTTGCTCGCAGTATTTTTTGTCGACACCGTCGAACTCATCTTTTGAAATCCCTGAATTCTCTGAATTCCCCGGCGCGAGTCGCTCGCCGCGCCCACACACAACTTCCTAGCATGCCGTCACATATGTGGCGAACGGCGCTGCCCCATTCCCTTACACGTTTTGATTCAAAGAATTACATCGGGCGCCAGTATAACCCGTTGAAAAACTGGAATCTTTCTAGACTTTTCGCGAATGACTTCGCGTTACGACCGCTGGTAGTCATCCTCGATGCGGATGATGTCGTCCTCGCCCAGATAGCTGCCAGTCTGGACCTCGATCAGTTCCAGCGGAATCTTGCCGGGGTTTTCCATGCGATGAACCGCACCGATCGGAATGTAGATGGACTCGTTTTCGTGAACCATCTTCTGCAGGTCGTTCACGGTCACGAGCGCAGTCCCCCGCACCACGATCCAGTGTTCGGATCGGTGATGATGCTTCTGCAGCGAAAGCCTGCCGCCGGCCTTCACGATAATTCGCTTCACCTGATGGCGCTCGCCAGTATCAAGCGACTGATACGATCCCCATGGCCGGTGAACCTTGATGTGATCTTCGGTTACCTGCGGAGCGATAGTCCTCAACTTCCCGACTAGCCGCTTCAATCCGTTCGGATCGTTCTGGCGCGACACCAGAATGGCATCCTGAGTCGCCACCACGACCAGATCATCGACACCTTCCAGCGCGACCAGCGCCTTGTCGGTGGAGACGTTGCAGTTGCGCGAGTCCTCGAACACGGTGAGACCTTGCGAGACGTTGCCGTGCTCGTCCTTGTCCGACAGCTCCCACACCGCATGCCAGGAGCCGACGTCGGACCAGCCGCAGGATACGGGGATCACGGCGGCTTGCGTGGTTTTCTCCATCACAGCGTAATCGATGGAAATCGGAGTGGCCCTGCCAAACGATTCCAGTGGAAGCGTCACAAAGCCGAGATCGCGGCCGGCGCTATCGACGGCTTCGACAAGCGCGCTCACGCTGTCAGCATCGACGCTGCGATACTCGTCGAGCAGCATTTGCGCGCGAAACATGAAGTTACCGCAGTTCCAAAGGTAACCGTCGGCAACGTATCCAGCGGCGGTCACGGGATCTGGCTTCTCGACGAACTTCGCAACCTTTCGCACATCTCCGGACACGACATCGCCGGGCCGGATGTAGCCGTATTCCGTCGCAGGCCGCTCCGGAAGAACACCGAATGTCACGATGCGGCCGGCATTGGCGACGCTCAACGCTTTCCGGCACGCCTCGACAAAAGCAGCCGGGTCACGCACGACGTGGTCGGCAGCCAGCGCCAGTACAACCGCATCCGCATCGCGGGTCAGCGCGAAGGCCGCGCCCGTAGCGATTGCCGGACCGGAATCGCGCCGGGCCGGTTCGAGAAGAATGTCAGCCTCGAGACCGATCTCATTCAACTGTTCCAGCACCATGAAGCGATAGGCCGCATTGGTGATGACGATGGGCCGCGCAAACAGGCCCTGATCGCTGACGCGGAGCATCGTGTCCTGAAACGTCGAATGCGAACCGAACAACCGCAGAAACTGCTTTGGACGCCCCTCGCGTGACGCCGGCCACAGGCGGGTGCCTGCCCCGCCGCACATGATCAATGGAATAATGCGCTCGCTCATGCGTCCTCAAAATAACTTCAGGAAAGCTGATGATACTCGCGATACCACGCAGCAAAACGCGCAATACCATCTTCAATCGTTGTCGAGGGACGGAATCCGACCTCGCGCATCAAGTCATCGACGTCCGCATACGTGGCCGGCACATCGCCCGGCTGCATCGGCAGCATTTCCTTCGCTGCCTTGCGCCCGAACTCTTTCTCGAGAATCTCGACCACTTTTGAGAGTTCCTCGGGATGGTTGTTGCCGACGTTGAAAACCCGCCAGGGAGCCGCGCTCGTCCCAGGATCTGGAGTTGCGTCCGGTGCCCTGGCCTGCCCAACCGGCGCATGATCGATCAGCCGCACGATCGCTTCCGTCACATCGTCGACGTAAGTGAAGTCGCGGCGCATATCGCCGTAGTTGAACAGCTTGATCGGCTTCCCTTCCAGGATCGCCTTGGCAAACAGGAACATCGCCATGTCCGGCCGACCCCACGGCCCGTACACTGTGAAGAAGCGAAGGCCGGTCGACGGAATGCGATAGAGATGGCTATAGGCGTGCGCCATCAACTCGTTGGCCTTCTTCGAGGCCGCATAGAGACTGACCGGATGATCGACACTGTCGTGCACGGAGAATGGCAGCTTGGTATTGGCGCCATAGACCGACGATGATGATGCATACAGCAGATGCCGGCATTCGCTGTGGCGGCACCCCTCGAGGATATTGATGAAACCCTCGAGATTTGCGTCCACGTAGGCATGCGGATTCTCGATCGAGTACCGCACGCCCGCCTGCGCCGCGAGATGGATGACCACCGGAAAGCGTTTCGCGCTGAATAATTCCGCCACGCCGCTCCGGTCGACAAGGTCGAGCTTGACGAAGCTGAACGACGGATCGTTCTTCAGCACGTCAAGGCGTGCTTCCTTCAACTTCGGGTCATAATAACTGTTGATGTTGTCGAGCCCGACGACCTTATGACCCGCCTGGAGAAGTTTCTGCGAAAGGTGAAAGCCGATGAAGCCCGCCGCACCAGTAACCAGTATCTCAGACATTCGTTTCACCATCCGGCGATCAAAGACGCCACAACTCAATGCCGTCAGGCAAGCTGTCGCGATCGAGCCTCATTTTTACGTCGAGAACAAGACCGCGCTCGCCGATCAGCAGCTTCTGGATCAGCGGCCAGCCGGCATCGATGTAACTCTTGTGAGCAACAGCCATGATGATCGCATCGGCAGGCTGCAGCGCATCGACATCGACCAGCTTCACGCCGTATTCGTGCATGGCGTCCGCAGGGTCCGCCATCGGATCGCCGACCTGCACCGTCAGCCCGAAGGATTCCAGTTCGCGAATAATATCGATCACGCGTGAGTTGCGCGTATCCGGAACATCTTCCTTGAACGTAAGGCCAAGAATAGTGACGATGCCGCCATTGCTCTTCCGGCGCAGCAGCCCCCGAATACATTCACGCGCAACGCGCTGGCCCATGCCGTCATTGATGCGACGTCCGGCAAGAATGACTTCCGGATGATAGCCGGCCCGCTCTGCACGATATGTCAGATAATAGGGATCGACCCCGATGCAGTGCCCGCCGACAAGGCCCGGCTGGAACGGCATGAAATTCCATTTGGTCCGCGCCGCGGCAAGCACGTCGCCGGTATCGATATTCAGCGCCTGGAAAATCAGCGACAGTTCGTTCATGAACGCGATGTTCAAATCGCGCTGCGTGTTCTCGATCACCTTCGCTGCTTCAGCGACCTTGATGGACGGCGCGCGGTGAATGCCGGCGGTCACGACCGATCCGTAGACGTCGGCCACGATGTCCAGCGTCGGGGCATCCTGTGCCGAGACGACCTTGGTGATGGTTTCAAACCGATGCTGCTTATCACCAGGATTGATGCGCTCAGGGGAATAACCGACCTTGAAATCCGATCCAGCCTTCAACCCAGACGCCTGCTCCAGAAGCGGCATGCAGTCGTCTTCTACCGCTCCAGGATAAACCGTGGATTCATAGACGACGATGTCACCTTTTTTGAGCACTGCTCCGACAGTGCGTGAAGCAGCGAACATGGCGCCGAGGTCAGGCTGCCGCGCTTCATCGATCGGCGTCGGAACGGTGACGATAAAGAAATCCGACAACGCCAGTTCCTTCGCCTCGTGCGTGAACGAAAGCGACGTATGGCGCAGATCGGCGGCTTCAACTTCATGTGTGCGGTCATGAAACGCGCGCAGTTCGGCGATGCGCCTCTGATCGATGTCAAAACCGGTGACCGGAACCCCGGCGCGCGCAAATGCAGCGGCGACCGGCAGTCCGACATAACCAAGCCCGATGACCGCGATTTTACGCCCGTGTGTCACAAATTCCGTCCCCACCCCCGGCGGATCTGGCCTACGCCGGCCGCCCTCTTTAGCCGCCGCGCGGTGGCTGCCGCAATAGGCGGAGCTTACCTATTGCCAGAACAGCCCTAAACCCATACCAAGACCTTGAAAATGGGCACTGATATTCAGGCCCTTCTCAGATTCAGCAACGTTAACCATCGCGGTCCGGAATGCGCGGATTTCTCCTTCTTGCCGCTCGAATACTGGTGTCGGCGGCGCTGCTCTATTTTGCATTCCGCGGCATCAACTTCGCGGCGATCCAGTCCCGCCTGAGTCAGATCAGCGTCGGATGGTTTCTGCTCGCCGTGCTGGCGACGATGTTTCAGGTTTTCCTCGGTGCGCTGCGCTGGCGGGAAATCAGCGCGCGATGCAGCGCCCCGCTCGGAACCGGGCAGGCCTTCCGTTACAATATGATCGGCGCATTCTTCAATCAGACACTGCCGTCCACCATCGGCGGCGATGCCATGCGGCTCTGGCTGGTGCGGCAAACGGGTGCGGGCTGGCGCTCAGCCACATATTCCGTGCTCGTCGACCGCGCCATCGGCCTGATCGCGCTTGCGCTCATCGTCGTCGCTAGCCTGCCCTGGAGCTACGAACTGATCGCCAACGCGCGGGGGCGCCTGGCCCTGTTGCTCGTTGACGTTGGCGCTATTTCGGCCGGCCTCGGCTTTCTCGTTTTGGGCATGCTGCCATGGCCGTGGCTGAAAACATTCTGGCCACTCCGGCATATCCATGCCTGCTCGGTCATCGCCAACCAGGTCATCTTCAACCGCAACAGCGGACCGAAGGTAGCGGTCCTGTCCTTGCTCATTCATGTGATGGCCGTGGTAATCGCCTGGTGCGCCGTGCGCTCCATCGCAGCTCCGGCGGCGTTCGAACAGTTGTTCATGCTGATACCGCCGATCATGCTGATTACAATGCTGCCGATCTCCATCGCGGGCTGGGGCGTGCGTGAAGCGACAATGATGGTCGCATTCGGTTATGCCGGCCTTGCACAAACCGACGGTACCGTGGTCTCGCTGCTGTTCGGGGCTTCGTCGTTCGTGGTGGGAGCCATCGGCGGCCTCGTCTGGGTTCTGAGCGCAGAGAAAGCTGCTGCGCCTGAAGATATCGAGCCGAAGGAAGAGTTGTAGCCGGCGACTATTACAGCTTCAGCGGAATGGCGCACCACGGTAGCGGAAGCCGTGGCAGGTAATGCTGGTTCCACTCGCAGATACCTTCCGGACCGGCGCGTTTGGTCATCGACTTGACGGGTTCAGCCTGACTGATGCCGACATGAAGCACGATCAGGGTTGCGCCGATGGCATAAGCCCATCTGTGAAATCTGAAATCGCTCATCCGATCCAGCAGAACCATGCCGGCGATGATGATCAGCGGATCGGTCAGAATGAAATACTCGGCCTTGAGTCCACGGCGAACGCCAAGCGCGTCGATAGCGATCGCCGACACTATGAGCATGGCCACCTGTAGAGCGGCCTGCCGTTCACCCCGTCGCCACGCACAGACGATCCCCGGCAAGATGAGCCACGTCAGGAAAACCGCGGGCCGCGGCGACGTAAACAGAAAGAATGTGTAACGCTGCAGCACGCTCACCACGCCGGAGAGCAGCAAGCCGATAGCCGCGAACGGTCCACTCGCTCCCGCTGCCGAGATCGCCTGTGGATCGGCGAAGGTCAGCATCTCTTCCAGCGGATTGAGAACGATCACGACGTTGCTGGCGTCGAAGTCAATGAATAGCGCCAGAAGGCCCAACGACGCCCCCGCGACGACAGCGAACATCGCCGCCAGGGTTTCCGTAAGCCGGACACGCCAGACTTTGGCGAACGCAAGCATGCATATGAAAATCCAGCCAAGCAGCGCGGCCTGGTAGACGCCGAACCTGCCGAAGAGCAGCGGTTTCAACGACGCCATGTCAGTCCCCGCCGGGTTGATCCCGAGCACAATAAGGGGCCACGACAGATAGATCATCAATGCCGTGACCAATGCTGCAATCAGCACAGCTAGCCCGGCGTGCGTCGTGTCGTTCCAGAAAACCGCACTCGCGCCGGACGCCGACCCGAACGGCAGGATCAGAACGGGCAGCACCGAGATCAGCAGGATCGCATGAATCTTGTTCTCGAGCGCCAGCACACAAAGCATTGCTGCGAAACCGATCGCCAGCGGCCGCCATCCCGTTCCCCGGCGCGCGACGGCGATCAGGATCATCAGGGCAAACACGAAGAAACAGCCCGCGATCATCTCGCTGCGCAGGATTCGCATGTGAACCGCGACGCCGCCCGAGAACGCAAAAGCGAAGGTTGCGAGCAGCGCGACCCTCCAATCGCGAACGAGAAGCCGCGCAAGACCGGCGAAAGCGAGTACAAAGGTCGTCGCCGTGAGGAATGCGAGCACCCTGCCCGCGCGAATGGCGGCCGTCATGGCCGCATCGAATGCGGGGACGTTCGACGCTGACGGGATAGCCGAAAGCGACGGCGCATCGAGAAGGCCGAGCCGGTGCAGAAATTCAAACCACCGGCTGATGGAGATAATAGTCAGGTACGCCGGATGCGGAAAAAACACATACCGGCCGTCATTCAGCGACAGCGCACTGTAGACGACCATGAAATCCATGTCGGCGTTGCGCCAATAAGCGATAAAATAGCCCGCGAACAGAAACGAGATGGCGAGCAGCAGCACAATAACTGCTAGGCCGCCTCGCCAGCCGAACGGCGTCAGCCGCGCCAGAGCGTCCGAGCCACTCAGGATTTTTTCTGGGTCGCGCGTTGATATTTGAGCAGACCGTGACATGGGGGTGTTTTCTGGCGATGAGAGGGAATACTATTTTTGTTGCGGAGCAAACCAAGCTAAGAGGGCGGGCGAGCCGCCGTCAGCGTAAAATTCATTTGAAAAGAAGCCTAATGAAGACAGTCCACAAACTAGCACTGGCTCGCATCGCATATAAAAACATCCACTTTGCGCGCGCGCTCGTTGGACGTTCGGATCGATGCGTCGCGACACGAAACGGCGTGACATACGATCTCGATCTGTCGCAAGGGATCGATCTTGCGATTTACCTTCGAAACATGTTCGAGCGGGGAACACAGAATGCCCTGCGCAAATGGGTCAGGCCGGGATCGACAGTGCTCGACGTCGGCGCCAATATTGGCGCGCATTCCCTTCCGCTCGCGCAACTCGTGGGGCCATCCGGCCGCGTCCTATCGTTCGAGCCGACCGACTATGCCTACCGCAAACTGCGCCGCAATGTCGACCTCAATCCCGACCTTGCCGCGCGCGTAACGACATTTCACTGTTTCCTAGCGGGACAGGACGACGCCAGCGTGCCGGACTCAATCTATTCAAGCTGGCCCTTGACGGAGCAAGACGATCTGCACGCCAAGCACCAGGGGCAAGCCATGCCGACAAACAAGGCGCGCGCCCTCAGCATCGATGGCGTCCTCGCTGAAATGGACAATCCGGCCGTGCAACTCGTCAAGCTCGATGTCGATGGATTTGAAACCGAAGTCCTGCGCGGCGCGACCGGATTGCTGCGCGACAGCCGGCCGGTTTTCCTGATGGAACTCTCACCCTATGTGCTCGATGAGCGCGGCTCGTCGCTGGAAGAACTGCTCACCTGCTTCGCGCCGCATAGCTATCGCTTCTATCACGAGCGAAGCGAACGGTTGTTGCCTCTTGCGCCGCACGAGCTTCGCCGCCTTGTCGGCGATGGCGCGAGCATCAACGTCATCGCGCGCGCGGGTTAGATCGCCTTGATCTTGAAGAATGCGAAGACAACCATCTTCAGCAACATAACGCCGTGCCGGAACCGCGAGATTTGCGTCTCGCCATACGCGCGCGCCGCGTAACGGATCGGCAGGTCGATTGCCTTGAGGTTCAGCTTCGAGGCTCCGAAGATCAGATCGAAATCGCCGAACGGATCGAAATCGCCGAAATACGCCTTGCCCTCGCGCAGCCGATAATAATCGCTCCTGCGCATCACCTTGGTGCCGCACAGCGTGTCGGTATAACGCTCGTTGAGCAGCCATGAGAAAAGATATGAGAAAATCTTGTTGGCGATCAGGTTGAGGAAGCGCATGGCGTCTTCCTCCAGCGGATAAACCAGACGCGAGCCGTTGACGAACTCGCCTTTGCCCGATTTGATCGCCTCCCAGAGCTTCGGAAGCTGCTCCGGCGGCATGGTGAGATCCGCGTCGAGGATCATTAGAACATCACCGCGCGCAACGTCGTAAGCCGTGAAGACGGCGTCGGCCTTCCCCTTGCCGGGCTGGCGCATCGCCTTGATGTCCTTGTCGGGATAGGCGGCCTTGACCCGCTCGATCTCCTCGAAGGTTCCGTCCTTGCTATGACCTTCGATAAAGATGATCTCGATGTCGTCGCAGAATTGCGGGAGCCGCTGCACGGCCGGCTCAATATTGCCGCGCTCGTTGCGGGCCGGGATCACCACCGTCACCGATTTGAGGTCGTCGTCCGTCACACGCAGCGACCGGCAAACGACGTAGTGACGAAGGGAGAGCAGCCGAATTCCCGGCAGAACGCTGATGAAGCGATTCACCAGCCGCCCGATGCCGAACAGCGACACCGGCATCAGCATGCGCCGTTCGGCCTTGACGGGATCGAAGTCCGCGAGATCAGCGAGTGCGGCAACATCGTCCGGCGCAAGCACGTTCTGCCAGGGATATGGCATTCGCTGACCGATGATTTCGGCAAACCGCAGGATCGGTTGCCACAGATGCGAGAAATGCCCGATCACCACGCGCGTCTCTCGTGTGCAGAGCGGATGCAACTGTTCGAGAAATTTCTGGCAGTCGTCCAGCGAGCCGATGGTGTCCTGCACCAGAATGACGTCGAACGGACCGCCGAGTGCCGCAATCGTCGCCGCATCTTCCGCGTCGCCAACATGGAAGGTGAGATCGGGATGCAGCTTGCGTGCCTGCTCGATCATCCCCGGACTGAAATCGACTCCAACGCCATGCGAGGGCGACAGCGACGCCAGCGTGTCGCCCGTTCCGCAACCGATCTCCAGCACGCGCACGCCTTTCGGGATCAGAAAGCGAAGATAGATTTCATCTTCACAATGAAAGAACGCAGACTTTCTGCGCCACGACTCACGTGTTGCCGCGTATTTTTCGGAGTGAGCCAGGATCGCGGCCTTGCGGCCTGAGAAAACCGTCATTGAGCAGACTTTATTCGAGGAAAGTAACTTTACGGGAGGTCGAAGTATCGGCGGAGCCGAAAGCTCAGTTTGCACACCATTCATCGTGCCACGCCTGCGCCATCAGGACGTTCCATAGCCAATAACCATGGTTGCGTCGACCGCTCATGTGCTGGTGCAACATCAATTCGACGCGCGCCGGGTTGAACAGCCCTTGCTGCCGCAGTCGCTCCGGCGCCAGAAGATCGTACACCCAGGATTTCAGCGGACCACGCAGCCACTGATCGAGCGGAATACTGAACCCGGTTTTAGGGCGATCGATTAATGCAGCAGGAACATGCTTATAAAGGACTTGGCGGATCAGCCATTTACCTCGGCCGTTCCTGATCTTCATTGAGGGCGGAACGCGCGCGGAAAATTCCACAACGTTCTTGTCGAGGAACGGTACACGCGTTTCGAGGCTGACCGACATCGCAGCCCGATCAACCTTTTGCAGGATGTCGTCGCTCAGATAGCTCAGCGAATCCGCCAGCGTCATGCGATCCAGCGGATCGAGACAAGTGGCGATGGCGTTCATTTCGCTATCAGCCCAGCTCGCCTTCTCATCACCCTGAATCACACTATCGGAGGGCGTACTGTCGATCGAACATAGCAGCCGATACAAATCGTCCAGCGACTGTGCACCAACAATCCGTGCAATTTTTGCAACCTGATCGCCGGCGCGACGGGTTCGCAGGCTTTTAGGCAAAACAGGTTCCAGCAACTGCACGATCGTGTTTGCAGGTTCCGGCGCAACAGCAGCAAGCGTTGCTCCCAGCACGCTCCTGACTGGCTTCGACAGACCCGACAATCGCGCATTTAGTTTGGTGCCCCAAACATGGCGATTGTAGCCACCAAACAATTCGTCTCCGGCGTCGCCGGATAAAGCGACAGTCACATGTTGCCGAGCAAGCGACGCGACCAAATGAGTTGGAATCTGCGATGAATCCCCAAATGGCTCATCATACATACGCGGAAGCATCGGAATCACGTCCATTGCCGCTTTGGCATCGACGTAAAGCTCAGTGTGCGATGTTCCGAGATGGCGAGCAACGTCGCGTGCCTCGCTGGCCTCGTCGAATCCACCCTCCGAAAACCCGATGGTAAAAGTTCGGATCGGCTGCGGCGACTGCTTTTGCATCAGCGCGACAATCGTGGATGAATCGACGCCACCGGAAAGAAATGCACCGAGCGGAACGTCGGAAAGGCATTGGCGATCGATGGCCTGCGACAGCAAATGCTCGAGCTCGACTATTGCATCTGCTTCACTATCGATGCGGGAGTTTTGGCCCGCAATAACGAGTTCCTTGTGCGACCAGTATTGTACCGGCTGCGGCATCTCGCCGACAGTTGAGCCCGCAGCAAACGTAACGGATGATCCGGGCGGTAATTTCCTGATGTCACTCCAAATCGTCTGGGGCGCCGGAACATAGCAATACCGCATGAATGACGTCAGGGCGGAACGGTTCAGGATTGGCGACCAGTCGGGATGGGCTGCGAGCGCCTTCAATTCAGAGGCGAAAACAAGATCACGACCGCTCCATCCGTAAAATAGCGGCTTCTCACCAAAGCGATCTCGACAAAGCGTTAGCTCTTGCCTTGCTTCATCCCACAACGCCAGCGCGAACATGCCGACAAACCGATTCATCGCATCGGAGATACCCCATTGGCGAATGGCGTACAGAAGTGTCTCGGTGTCAGAATGACCGCGCCAATTCGGCGCCGCACCCAATACTTCCAACTCCTTGCGGATGTCGAGATGGTTGTAGATCTCGCCGTTGAACGTGACGGTGAAGCGGCCACATTCGCTCTTCATCGGCTGCGCCCCAGCCTCTGTGAGATCGAGAATGGCCAAACGGCGATGCCCAAATGCAATTCCTGAGCGCGGATCGGTCCAGATATTCTCCGCGTCAGGACCCCGATGCTGCAGTGTAGCAGTCATTACGACCGCAATACCCGTGAGCGTGGTGGCATCGCCGCCTCCCGGCCGCAAAAGGCCTGCTATTCCGCACATGGATTTACCGACCGATCGCTATTGAGGTTTTGCCACAAGTTCGACCACTGTAAGCCGACGTTCTGCGATAACTTCTCAAACCGCTTGCGTTGCGCATACCGCGAGAGGCCAAGCGCCGCCGCGGCAATATCAACGATGGCTCTTCCTGAATGCTTAGCGATTCCAACCATCGCCGATCCAAATCGGCCGGTATCGCTAGCATAGCGCAACAACGAACCAGCAAAAACAAGTCGGCCGCGAATCTTCTTCGCAAGATCCGGCTTGTCCTGACGATAACCAAGCAGCACTTCGTTGACCGCGCCGAACCGGCTTTTCGAGAATGAGCGCAGCAACAAATCCTGATCTTGCGTCTTCATCAACGTGCGATCGTATGAATTTGCGCGAAACCAGCGCGCGCGGCCGCACCACGTCGGATGCGGCAAGGGAAAACCTTCGAATGGGCGCGCCACAATTGTTTCGTGGTCAAGCCCGGCGCGCATCAAACCAACGGAATCTCCGGCGTCATTGAAAACCAATGCGTGGCAGCCGACCAGATCGAGCGTCGCATCCTCCTTCAATCTTGCAATCTGCCGCGCAAGTCGTTCTGGAAAGCTTATATCGTCCGCATCCATACGAGCGATGAATTCTCCCCGACTCAGGTCCACCGCCTGGTTGAGCCGCGAAGCGAGGCCGAGATTCTGCGTGTCCCGGTGCAGACGAATACGAGGATCAGCGAGCGCCTCCACGATCGAAGCTCCGTTGTCCGTCGATCCGTCATCGATCAAAATCATCTCCCAGTTTGCGAGGCTTTGCATCTGGATCGAGCGAACCGCCAACTCAATGGTGCGCGCGCTATTTCGCATCGCCATAACGATGGATACGAGCGGCACTTGTGAAGTGTCACTCATGTTTGCATCGCAGCTAAATGGTTTGCGATGGAACGCTCAGCTCTCGCCATAGAACAACCGTCCGGGTAGTCCGCGCGCGCGATATGTCATCTCCCCGCACATTCGCCACGACATTTCATAAAGAAATCGCCGCGCTGCGCGGACGCCACGCGCTTTACCGAACAAGAGCGAGAATGGTGTGACCAGGAACTCCCGGAGCCAAGCGGTTGCCCAGCCTGCGCGGTGTTGCGCGACCTGGGCCGCCAGGTCGCGCACGCTTATAGTCCATGTCCGATTCCGACGACCCTCTAGGACAGGACGAAGCCGCACCAGGATTTCAGCGAACCGTCTTTCGTAAGTATGCTGTTCAAGCGTTCTGCGGTGCCCAGCGCACGCTATGCGATCGCGTTCAACCGGATGATCGCGAAAATACTTCACCTTAGCGATCAACTCCGCTGGTGTCCCAAACACTGCGATCTCGGTGCCGGCGACAAAATATCGCTCCAGATCGGGAGCAGATTCCGTCAGCAGGAAGCCCCCCGAGCCCGGCACTTCGAATGTTCGCGCCTTAATCTGTCGGGCAGCCGATCCCAAGCCCTTCAAGCCGCCATCTCCGGCGCCAGAGAAGTTAATTGAGATGAGCGAACTGTTGTAAATATCTGGAATTTTGTGCGCCTCGATAACACCGCCCTCCGAACCATGCCCGAAGGTCGCAACTTCGATTCCGTTGTCACGCAATTCGGAAATCCACGCGTGACGATAGCCGTACAGATTACCGACAAAGCTGACCTCATACTGACAGTCTTTCGCCGCACGAGGCTCAGTCAAATCGCCGGACGATGCCGCCCATTGAGACAGCATCACATTGGTTAAGCCACGAGATAACGCGGCGCTTTCGGCCATATGCGAAGTCGTAACGTGCAAATCCACATGCGCCGCGAAGAACCGGGATGCCTGCGTAAATTTCCAAGAGTCGTCGGTGCCCCAGTTGACAATCGCCGCAGGACTGTTCGCCCGGATCAGATCGAGTGT
>JAUSAX010000087.1 GCA_030652315.1 Afipia sp.
TCAGCGAGCGGGCGCGCCTGATTGCGGGCGGGCTCGCGGCGCTCGGCGTCAAGCAGGGCGACAGCGTCGGAATCCTGATGCGCAATGACATTGCGTTTCTCGAGTCGGCATATGCTGTCATGTCGCTCGGAGCCTATGCGGTTCCGATCAACTGGCACTTCAAGGCCGATGAAGTTGCCTATGTCATGGGCGATTCCGGCGCACGCGTGCTGATTGGCCATGCCGATCTGCTGCACGGGCTCGATGGCGTCGTTCCCGCCGGCGTCACCATGCTCAGCCTGCCGCCTCCACCGGAAATCGTCGCGACCAACCGGATCGATCCTGCGCTTTGCGTGGCTACACGCGGCACCATCGATTTCGACACCTGGCTCGCGAAGCAGACGCCTTACGACGGCCCGGCGCTGCCGCAGCCGCAGAACATGATCTACACGTCCGGCACCACTGGACATCCCAAAGGCGTCAAGCGCTATGCGCCCACACCGGAGCAAAGCGCTTCAATGGAAGCGATGCGCGCGCTGATCTACGGACTGAAGCCCGGCATACGTGCGCTGCTGCCGGGGCCGCTGTACCACTCAGCGCCCAATGCGTTCGGCCTGCGCGCCGGACGGCTCTGTGACCTGCTGGTGATTATGCCGCGCTTCGACGCCGAGGAATTCCTGCGGATCATCGATCAGCAGAAGATCGACAACGTCTTCATGGTGCCGACGATGTTCACCCGGCTCCTGAAGCTGCCTGAGCATGTGCGCAAATCCTACGATGTCTCCTCGCTGCGCCATATCATCCATGCGGCTGCGCCATGCCCCGCCGACGTCAAGCGCGCCATGATCGAATGGTTCGGCCCGGTGATTTACGAATTCTACGGCAGCACGGAATCCGGCGCGGTGACCTTCGCCAATTCCGAGGACGCGCTAAAGAAGCCCGGTACGGTGGGGAAGATTTCTCCCGGTTCCGAATTGCGGTTTATCGGCGACGATGGCCGGATCCTGCCGCAGGGTGAGATCGGCGAAATCTATTCGCGTATCGCCGGGAATCCCGATTTCACCTATCACAACCGGCCCGAGAAACGCTCCGAAATCGAACGGGACGGTTTCATCACCAGCGGCGATGTCGGGTACATCGACGCGGACGGCTACGTCTTTATTTGTGACCGCAAGCGCGACATGGTGATCTCCGGTGGCGTCAACATCTATCCAGCCGAAATCGAGGCTGTACTGCACGGACTTCCCGGCGTGCACGACTGCGCCGTGTTCGGAATTCCCGACGAGGAGTTCGGCGAGGCGCTGATGGCGGTGGTCGAGCCTCAACCGGGGGCCAAACTCGACGTTGCGGCGATCCGTGAACAGCTGAAGCTTTCGCTGGCGAGCTACAAGGTGCCCAAACATATTGAAGTCCAGCAGAATCTTCCGCGCGAGGATTCCGGCAAGATCTTCAAGCGGCGGCTGCGCGATCCTTATTGGGAGCGCGCCGGACGCAAGATTTAGCGTGTTTTCAGGCGGAACGCTTGCCGTTTCTTGCGAGAAGCATGCAGCATCGCAAGACGACCGCCGAAACTGTTGAGCAAAATGCGCCGGGGATGAGTATTCCGGCGCTTGCGCCGTTGTGCAAAAATTGCGACTGGAGGAATGCCGGTCATTTCTCGCGCAAACGGATCATCCATGTCGGAGACATCTTCGTCCAGAACCCGTGACACCCGGCTTCGGGATGGCGATGTTCCGTTATCCGACGACGACGCGCTGCTGCGCGCCGACATCCGGCGGCTGGGGCGCATTCTCGGCGATACGGTGCGTGATCAGGAGGGGGCCGACGTCTTCGATCTGGTCGAGCGCATTCGGCAAACCTCGATCCGTTTCCATCGCGATGACGACAAGCCGGCGCGGCGCGAGCTCGAGACCATTCTCGACGGCATGTCGATTGCCGAAACCGTCCGCATCGTGCGTGCGTTCAGTTATTTCTCGCACCTGGCCAATATCGCCGAAGATCAGAACAACATCCGCCAGCGCCGTGCGCAGGATATGGCCGGAACGGCCTCGCGCCCCGGTACACTGTCGCGTGCGTTGGCGCGCGCAAAGGAGGCGGGGATCGACGCCGACGCGCTGCGGACGTTCCTTGCCAAGGCGCTGGTTAGTCCGGTTCTGACCGCTCATCCCACCGAAGTTCGCCGCAAGAGCACAATCGACCGCGAAATGGAAATCGCGTCGGTGCTCAACATTCGCGAACGTACCCAGATGACGGCGGACGAAATCGCAGCGAGCGACGAGCAACTGCGCCGCGCCGTGGTGACGCTGTGGCAGACCAACCTGTTGCGCCGGACCAAGCTGACGGTGCTCGACGAGGTCGCCAATGGCCTGTCGTTTTACGACTATACGTTTCTGCGCGAGGTGCCGCGGCTGCATTGCTCGCTGGAAGACCGGCTGGCCGAAGAGGGCGGCAGTGCCGCGGATGCGCAGGATGCGCCAGGGCTTGCGACGTTTCTCAAGATGGGAAGCTGGATCGGCGGGGACCGTGATGGCAACCCCTTTGTGACCGCAGAGGTGATGCGCGGCACACTGCAGATGCAGAGCACACGCGTGCTTCGTTTCTATCTTGCCGAACTGCATGAGCTTGGCGGCGAGCTGTCGCTGGCCACCCATCTCGCGGATGTATCGCCTGAGTTGCGCGCGCTGGCGCAGCAGTCGCCTGACCCGTCACCGCACCGGAGCGGCGAGCCTTATCGTTTGGCTGTGTCCGGGATCTACGCGCGCCTTGCCGCGACTGCGCTGAAGCTCAAGATCGAGACCAGCCGACCGCCGGTCGGCAATGCCGAGGCTTACGGGGGGCCGGCGGAACTGGCCCGCGACCTTGATGTGCTGCATGCCTCGCTGGTCGCCAACAATTCGCTGGTGATTGCACGCGGAAGGCTGCGGCATCTGCGCCGCGCGGTGGATTGCTTCGGATTCCATCTTGCCGCGCTCGACATGCGGCAAAACTCCGCCGTGCACGAACGCACCATTACCGAGCTTTCCGAAGCGGCTGCGCCGGGCACGAACTATCGGGGCTTGCCGGAAGACGCGCGGATCGCGTTTCTGTCGCGCGAGCTGAACACCGCGCGTCCGCTGGCGTCGCCGTTTGTTGCTTATGGCGAGGAGACGATCAAGGAACTGAACGTGCTGCGCGCGGCCGCCGAGGCGCATGCCGTGTTCGGCGGCGCGGTCATCCCCCAGTGCATCATCTCGATGACTGAGGGGGCGTCCGATCTGCTCGAGGTCGCGGTGCTCTTGAAGGAAGCGGGGCTGGTTGCACCGGACGGCACCAGCCGCCTGAACATCGTGCCGCTGTTCGAGACCATCGACGATCTGCGGCAGTGCGCGCAGATCATGGACAGCCTGTTCGCGCTGCCGGAATATCGCAGCCTCGTCGACAGCCGTGGCGGCATTCAAGAAGTCATGCTTGGCTATTCGGACAGCAACAAGGACGGCGGCTTCGTTACGTCGGGCTGGGAACTGTACAAGGCCGAGATCAGCCTCGTCGAGGTGTTCGAGCGTCATGGCGTGCGCTTGCGGCTGTTTCACGGGCGCGGCGGCTCGGTCGGCCGCGGCGGCGGGCCGAGCTATGATGCGATCCTGGCGCAGCCGGGCGGCGCGGTGAACGGACAGATCCGCATCACCGAGCAGGGCGAAATCATCTCCAGCAAATACTCCAATGCTGATGTCGGCCGCCACAACCTTGAGATTCTGGCGGCGGCGACGCTGGAAGCAAGCTTGTTGCAGCCGAAGCATTCCGCGCCGCGCGACGAATACATTGCGGCGATGGAGGAACTTTCCAACCTCGCTTACGCAGCCTATCGCAACCTGGTCTATGAAACGGAGGGTTTCGAGGATTACTTCTGGGCGTCTACCGTCATCTCGGAAATCTCGACGCTGAATATCGGCAGCCGCCCGGCCTCGCGCACCAAGACGCGCAAGATCGAAGACCTGCGCGCGATCCCCTGGGTGTTCAGTTGGGCGCAATGCCGGCTGATGCTGCCGGGGTGGTATGGCTTCGGCAGCGCGGTCCATGCGTGGGTGAAGCAGCATCCGGACAAGGGAATCGCATTCCTTCAGGAGCTTTACCGCGAGTGGCCGTTCTTCCAGACGCTGCTGTCGAACATGGACATGGTGTTGTCAAAGAGCAGCATCGCGATCGCCTCGCGCTATGCGGATCTCGTACCGGACGAGAAGCTGCGCACCTCCATCTTCAGCCGCATTCGTGCCGAGTGGCATGACTCGATCGAGACTTTGCTGACGATCATGGGGCACGACCGGCTGTTGCAGGGAAATCCTCTGCTCGAACGCTCGATCCGCAATCGCTTTCCCTATCTCGACCCGCTCAACCACGTGCAGGTCGAACTGCTCCAGGCGCACCGGGCGCAAAGCACCGACGAACAGGTGCTGCGCGGCATTCAGCTCACCATCAACGGAATTTCGGCAGGGCTGCGCAACAGCGGCTGACAATCAAAAACAACCGGAGGAAGCGATGACCGACACCGACACGATTCTTGTCGAGCGCGAGGGACCCGTCACCATCGTTTCCATTAATCGGCCGGAGCGCAAGAATGCGGTCGATGGCGCAACGGCGCGCCGCCTGTTCGATGCCTTCCGCGCTTTCGACGCCGATCCGAATTCTTCAGTTGCGGTGTTCACCGGAACCGGCGGCGCGTTCTGCGCGGGGGCCGATCTGAAAGCCGTTGCGCTCGGCGACCGCGAGAAAAAGCGCGAGCTCGGCGGGCACGATACCATCGCGCCGATGGGACCGAGTCGTCTGCGCCTCAGCAAGCCGGTGATCGCCGCCGTCGAAGGCCATGCGGTTGCCGGCGGGATGGAGCTGGCGCTGTGGGCCGATATGCGCGTGGTGGGCGAGGGGGCGACCTTCGGCATTTTTTGCCGCCGCTTCGGCGTGCCGCTGATCGATCTCGGCACCATCCGGTTGCCGCGTCTGATCGGGCATTCGCGCGCGATGGATCTGATTCTCACAGGCCGTCCGGTCGATGCCAAGGAGGCGTTCGATATCGGGATCGCCAACCGCCTTGTACCGAAAGGCGAGGCGCGTGCACACGCCGTCGCTCTGGCGCAGGAGCTTGCGCGGTTCCCACAAGGCTGCCTGCGCAACGACAAGCGCTCGGCGCTGCGTCAATGGGATCTCGAAGAAGAAGACGCGATCAACGACGAGATGCAAGGCGGTCTCGGCATCATCGCCTCCGGAGAGACACTTGAAGGAGCCACGCGGTTTGCCAGCGGGCAGGGACGGCATGGATCGTTCAAGTAATTTTTCGTCATTGCGAGCGAAGCGAAGCAATCCAGAACGATCATAAAAGATCTGGATTGCTTCGTCGCAAGTGCTCCTCGCAATGACGATGGATAGAACTGTCCCTCAGATCGCATCCCACGAAAAGATGTCAGCCGAGCGGTCGAGCTTGTAGAACGACGACTTGAGCGCGGGCATGCCGTGTTCGGCGATGGTCTGCGGCGTCCAGCCGCCGTCCCGGTGGATCGAGCGCAGCGGACGTGATTGGCCCATCAGGAAGATTTCGTTCATGCGGACCGCGAAGATCTGTCCGGTGACGTCCTTGGCGGCGTCGCCGAGCAGGAACGTGGACAGCGGCGCGATCTTCTCCGGTCCCATCTGCTGCATGCGCTCGACACGGGCCTTCTCTTCCGGAGTCTCGGTTGGAATGGTGCCGATCAGACGGCTCCATGCGAACGGCGAGACGCAGTTCGAGCGCACGTTGAAGCGCTCCATGTCGAGCGCGATGGACTTCGACAGGCCGACGATGCCGAGCTTGGCGGCGGCGTAGTTTGCCTGGCCGAAATTTCCGATCAGGCCCGACGTCGATGTGAAGTGCACGAACGCGCCGCTCTCCTGTTCGCGGAAAATGCGTGCGGCGGCATGCGAGGTGTAGAACGAGCCCATCAGGTGAACCTTGATGACCGACTCGAATGCCTCGACGCTCATGCGATGGAAGATCGCGTCGCGCAGGATGCCGGCGTTGTTCACGAGGCCGTCCAGCTTGCCGTAGGTGTCGATGGCCTGCTTGATGATCTTGCTGGCGGGGATCGCTTCCGCCACCGTCTCGAAGTTCGCGACAGCCGTGCCGCCGCGCTTCTTGATTTCCTCGACGACCTCTTCGGCGGGCGCCGCATTGGTGCCCGATCCGTCGGCGGCGACGCCGGGATCGTTGACCACGACCTTGGCGCCTTCGGCGGCGGCGAGCAGCGCGATCTCGCGACCGATGCCACGTCCCGCGCCGGTGACAATGATGACCTTGCCGTCCAGCGATTTCTTCTGTGACATTATTTTAGCTCCTGTTTTCGCTGTCAGCGTTCGTTGGTGAAAATAATGGTGCCGCTGGCAGCGAACATGCCGCCGACGCCGTGGCAGACCGAGATCTTCGCGCCCGGCACCTGTGCCGGCGCGATGCCGCGCATCTGCCGCACGCTTTCCTGCAAGGCGTACATTCCGTACATGCCGGAATGCATGTAGCTGAGACCGCCGCCATTGGTATTCATCGGCAGCTTGCCGCCGATGGCGGTGTTGCGGTCGGCGATGAACTTGCCGGTTTCCTCATGCGGCATGAAGCCGAGATCGCCGAGACCGAACAGCGGCAAGTGCGCGAAGGCGTCGTAAATCATCAGGTGATCGACATCCTTGTGCGCAATACCGGCCTCGCGGAACGCCGTCGGCCCCGCGACCTTGAACGCGCGTGACGAGTTGAAGGTTTCCATCTGGCTGACCATTGGCGTTTCGACGCTCTCGCCGGTGCCCAAGATATAAACCGGCTTCTGCGGGAAGTCCTTGGCGCGATCGGCACTGGTCAGGATCAGCGCGCCGCCGCCGTCGGTAACGAGGCAGCACTGAAGAATGCGGAAGGGGTAGGCGATCATCCGCGAGTTGAGCACGTCCTCGACCGTGATCGGGTCCTTCATCATGGCGCGCGGATTCTTCGCCGCCCATTCGCGCTGTACGACCGACACCATCGCAATCTGCTCGTGCGTGATGCCGTAGGTCTTCATGTAGCGCAGCACGGGAATCGGAAACATGCTGGGCGGGCCATAGACGCCGAACGGCGCTTCGAACTGGCCCTGCAGGCTGTCCGCGGGAATCGAGCGCGGCAGCTTGCCGATCATCGACTTGCCGCTTTCGGCGTGGGTAATGAGGACGGTCTTGCACAAACCGGCTTCAATCGCCGCAGCCGCGTGGCGCACATGAAGCATGAACGAGCAGCCGCCGACGGACGTGCCGTCAACCCATGTCGGCGTGATGCCGAGGTAATGTGCGAGTTGTTGCGGCGTCTCGACCGCAGTCGCGATACCGTCGATGTCCGATAGTTTCAGTCCCGCATCCGCCAGCGCGTTCAGCGCGGCGTCGGCGTGCAGTTGGATTTGAGATACGTCGGGAATGACGCCGAGCTTGGTGGTTTCTGCTGCGCCGACGACGGCTACCTGATTTCTACGCATGATGCTTAGCCCCTCGCCGGGCGGAACTGGGGAAGGGTGATCTTGTCGTCGAGTTTCTCGAACGCGACTTCAAGCTTCATGTCGAGCACAAGCGCTTCGGGCGTCTGCGGGCAATCGAGGATATTGCTCATCATCCGCGGACCTTCATCGAGTTCGACGACGGCGATGGCATAAGGCGGCGTGAAACCCGGCGCCGCGGGACGGTGATTGATCACATAGCTGTAGAGTTTGCCCTTGCCGGTGGCCTTGAACACGCTGACCTTGCGCGAGGCGCACGACGGGCAGAACGGACGGGGCGGAAAGTAGACGTTCGAACAGTCGTCGCAGCGTTGCAAACGGAGCTCGTTCGCCTGGGTTCCTTCCCAGAAGTGTTTGGTTTCCGGCGTAGGCAACGGTAAGGCGCGTGAAGCAGCCATCTGCAGTCTCTCCCTGATCATTGGCTTTTGTTAATTGGTCGATTAACTTTATGCCGGTAATCCCAGCCGCAGGCAAGTGTCGTCCTTGGAGCGAAAAATAGGGGCTGTCATGCACGGTTGCTGAAGGGCGCTTGGCTATTTGCCGAGAAGTTTCAGGGCGGCGGCTTCGAAGGTTTCAAGCGGCTTCATGTTCGTCAGCATTTCGCGATGCTCGTGACCGGCCTGCGCCGCATGTTGTCGCAGACCGTCGTCAGCGAGGAGCGCATCCAGCGATCTGGCGATTTCGACCTGCGGTTCGAAACTATTAATAACCTTTCCGAGGCGTGCGTTTTCGAGTTGGAGCCCGTTCAAAAGCTGCTCGATGTGAGTTGCCACGACGAGTTGAGGGATTCCCGCCGCGACAGCGTGAGCCGCCAGTCCGCCTCCGCCGAAATGAATGACGAGCCGCGTCGATGCCAGCGTCTCGCTCAACGGCAGATGTTGCGCATAGACCCGCGCTCCGCGACGCAACAGATCGTCGGACTGCTCGCTCGAAATGTCTGGAGCGGAAATGATGAGACGGCCGGCGAAAGGGAGCAGCGGTGGAACGATGTCGAAGGGCATTGCGGACAACACGCCGCGTGACAGATAGACGAAGATGCTGTCCGCATCCCCCCGTCCTTCGAGCGGCGGACTGTCGAAGACAGGACCGGCGAGCGGTCCCGATCTCTGCAGATCATAAGGATCGAGCACCGGAAAAGTGAGAACGATCTGGGCATCGCCGGAATACATCTGCGGCAGTCGCTCAAGATGAGGCCGGCTCAGAGATTGCAGCACGCGATTGATCGTTCCGAGCGTTTCTTCTTCGCTCCAACGTGGCGGGTAAATACGATGAAGCAGTGGAAACCGCTTCATTTCGCCGGGTGGGGCTGTGTAGCCGTTTCCGACGACGATCAGCGGGACCCGGCCGCGCGCCATCATGCTTGCAGCTGGCGCATAGTCGGCAACGACAAGATCCGGGGAGATTGTTTGCAGAATGTTGTCCCACGCTTGCAGCAATGATCGCAAGCCATGCTCGTCGGTGAGACCCGCTGAAACCAGCTGGTCGTGCATCGTCGCTGTCGAGCGTAAGGAGCCATTCTCGCCAGAGGCAACCACCGGCCACGGCGGAGCCTGAAAAACCTCTGCGTCGGTATCCAGCAGATGCGCAGCTTTCGGATCTTTCAGCACAAAAACCGGGCGTACCTCGTGGCGCTTCAGCAGCGCAGCAAAGCGTCCCAGATTTGCGATGTGGCCAAACCCGCCGCCGTGCTCCCAGACAAAAAGAACCGTCTTCATGACGAAGTTTGCTTTCCAGTTTGCGTTTGACAACGCAGATCGGAATACTGGCTATAATGATTGAGTATCAAAAGGCAATCGAACATCGCATGCAGCCGTCTTCTCTTATGAAGCCCCGCCAGGAAGTGCGTACTTTCTGGACAGGACCAAATCCCAGCTACTACGAAGAGCTGTCGCTGCGGAGCGCGGTCGCGTCAGGTGCACGTGTATTGTTATACACCTACAACAAAAATCTGACCGTGCCCGAAGGCGTCGAGCTTGTGGATGCGCGTGAGGTTCTGTCCGGCCCGCTTTACCAATTTCATCATAAAGACGGCGACCTTTCGCTCGCGTTGCACTCCGACCTGTTCAGATACCTCGCCATCCAGAAATTCGGCGGCTGGTATATGGACCTCGACATCGTCGTGATGACGTCGGAGCTGCCCGATGACAAGATTTATCTCGCGTACCAGGAAGACGGCGTCGCCAATGCCGCGGTCATGAAATTTCCCGCGCAGTCGCCGATCATGACGGCTGCCATCGATGAGGCGATGAGGCTTCTGCCGGCGGCAGGGACTGTCGCGCCAGGCGCCGATCACGGTATCGTCGGACCAAAACTCATCACGCGCCTCTCGTCCGAGTATGCGATCGATCACCTTGTTCGCCCGAAAGCCAGCGCTTACGAGATTCATCCCAACGAAGTTCTGATGTTCTTCGATCCTGGCCAATGCGAGGCCGTTCTGGGACGGCTGGTCTCAAGCGATTTCGTCCATCTCTGGAATGATCTGTGGCGCGCGCTGCGCATTCCCAAAAACCTCGGGCCGCCCGAAGGCAGCTTTCTGGATGCGATGTTCAGGCGTTATGGCGTCGATATTCCACAGGGAGCGCGCCTTTCCTACGAAGCCGTTGAAGGATGGTTTCGCGAGTTCTGGGTGATGAAGGAGCTGAAGCAGAAGCTTTCCACCCAGAGCGTGCCCTACGATGCGCTGGATCACCTGGCCCGATCAATCCAGATCAACGGCTGGCAGCCGGGCCAGCGTCCCTTCAGCAATGTGGGGATTTCGCCGCGAGAAGATCATCCCCTCGCCATTGAACCTCAAACGCTCAGAACATTCTGGCACGGTGAGACGATTGGCCCCTATCAACTGATGTGCTTGAAGAGCTTCGCGGCCAGCGGACATCGCGTCGAAGTGTTTTCCTACAATCGCAGCTTGATCGTTCCGGACTGGATACGTGTTGAGGACGCAGCCAAAGTCCTTCCACGCGAACTCGTTCTAAGACCGCTAGGTGAAGAGGGCGCTTTCGCCATTCACGCAAATCTGTTCCGATATGCATTGCTTCAGCAAATGGGCGGATGGTGGATTGATCCTGATGTGTTGTTGCTGAAGCCTGATCTGCCCCCAGGCGATGTTTTCTTTGCCGATGCGGACGTGTTCGGCCGCGTGCCGACCGGCGTCCTGAAATTTCCGGCGGGGCACGGGTTGTTGACGGAAGCGCTGGCGGAAATTGAAAGTCTGTCCGATTCATTGGAAGACTGGGAAAGATCCGGCTCGGCTTTGCTCACATCGCTTGTTGGTCGGCACAAGCTGAGCGGTAAAATCCGGAATCGGGTGCCTCTCGGTCCCGTCTCATGGTTCGATGTGCCGGACTTGTTCGAGCCGAACAGTGCTGAGAGATTGAATCGATTGTGCAAGGATTTTTGTTTCCTGCACCTTCATGACGACGTATGGCGCCGTGCCGGAATACCGCACGATCTCGCTCCACCGGAAGGCTCGTTCCTTGATGGTCAAGTCCGGAAGTACGGCGTAGGCGCTGATTTTCCGGCAAAAATTTCTTTCCGCGAATTGAACCGATGGGTCGCGCACATGTACCAATGCCTAAGCCAGAGGCAGACATAGTCGAGCTCTGCTGGTCCTGCGTTTTCTTCCACCTGTATCAATTCGGCCACGCGATACGGGTGGTACAGCGTTGATCAAACGCTGCTTTTATGGTTCTACCGTAGTCATTGGCGACGGGAATTTTTGATATGTGGTTTCGAGTATTGCCCCTTCTGGCTGGGTCACGGACGCAGGCTGTTTCGGCCCGCAACATCTGGGCTGTTTGCGCACTTGTCTTTTTCGCTCATGCGAGTGATGCGCGCGCGCAGGATGCGTCAGAGCAGCAGCAACTGTTTCAGCAGATGGTCCGCAATCCCGGCAATCACGAACTGACGTTTGCTTACGTGAAGGTTGCGACGGCGCGCGGGGATTACGAAGCTGCGATTGGCGCGCTCGAGCGGTTGCTGTTCTACAATCCCAAACTGACACGCGTGAAATACGAACTCGGCGCGCTGTATTTCCGGCTCGGCTCCTATGAAATGGCAAAGCGTTATTTCAAGGAAGCCCTCGCGAGCCCCGATATCGATGCGATCACCAAGGAGCGCATCGAAACCTATTTGCCCGACACCGAGAAGCAGCTTCAGCCGAGCCGGTTCTCCGGTTTCGCACAGACCGGCATCCGCTCGCAGAGCAACGCGAGCTTCGCGCCCGGCGGTGGCGTTCTGCGCCTCGGCGGCCAGGATCTCTCTTTGCTGCCGACGGCACGTCAGAAGAGCGACATCAACTGGTTCGGGCTGGTCGGTCTGAGCCACGATTACGATTTGCAGAACCAGCGCGGTGACATGATCGAAACACGCGCGATCGGATACCTCACCGAGCAGTCGCGCCTGAAGGATCTGAACGTCGGCTTCGTCGATGTCAGCTTTGGTCCGCGGCTTGCGCTCGCACCGGAACTTCTGCCAGGCGTCACCATCAAGCCTTATGTGGTCGGCGGAAACACCTGGGTCGGCGGCTCGTCGTATTTTTCGACGGCCGGCGCCGGCGTCGGCGTGAAGATTCCGGTGAACGACAGGTTCACCTTCGGCCCCGACTTCGAGTGGCGTCGCGCGGATTTCAGGACTATCGATCCTGTCGCCGGTTTCAATTCCGGCGACTGGTACACAACCAGCCTCTCGGCCAGCTGGAACATCGCGCAACAGATCAAGCTCGACGCGCGCGGACTTTATCGGCGAGGCGACTCGGCATTCGTGTTCCAGTCCTTCGATCAGTGGGCCTTTGAAGCCGCCTTGACGCTTGAGTTCGGGCCGCCGTTCGTCTGGATGTCGCGCAACTGGAGCGTGGCGCCGTTCGTCCGGTGGATCGACACGCGTTTCGATGCGCCAAATCCGTTTATCGATCCGCTGATTGCACGCAGCGATAATCAGTGGTCGGTGGGCGCGCTGTTTAATGCGCCTGTGACGAAGAATTTCGGCATTTCGGCTGCGGTCCAGTACGACAAGACCAATTCATCGCTGCCGAACTATCGCCTGGAGAATTTCTCCGTGATGTTCGGCCCGACCGCTCGCTTCTGAGGAGCAGCAGATGTTATTTTCCAAAGAGACATACTTCACGTCGTTTCTGACGGTGCTGCTCTCCACGACTGCGCTTGTTCCCGCGGCCGAGGCGCAAAACTCGGGTCGGGTCGGCGCCGTCAATCTGGATGCAACCGGAACGCCGCCGGGCGCGGGCACGCGCACGCTCACTATCGGCGCCAATGTGATCTACAAGGAGCGGGTGCAGACGTCGGCGCAGGGGTCGACGCAGATCATGTTTCCCGACACCTCGACGTTGAATGTCGGCCGCAACAGCAGCATCGTCATCGATGAGTACGTCTACGACCCGGCTGCCGGGACCGGCAAGATGGTGGCGACCGTCTCCAAGGGCGTGATGCGCTTCGTCGGCGGGCAGATTAGCCACACTGCGGGCGTCACGGTGAAGACCCCGGTTGCGACGCTCGGCATTCGCGGCGGCGTGGCGACAGTGGTTTATCCGATCCCGCCGGGCTTCGCCGGCTCCGATCCGAAACTGGCGCAGGCGCGAGGCCAGATTGTCATCGGCCATGTCGGCACGGTCGTCATCAAGAACAATGTCGGCTCGGTGATTGTCCGGCCGGGCTACATGACCTGGGTGTCCGGTCCGAACGATCCCATTCCGGAGCCGTTCCCGATCCCGGATTTCCTGTTGCAGAAGATCATGGCGGCGCTGACCAGCGGGCCGGGGCAAACCGGCGGTATCAGCGACCTGCCGACGGACCAGATGGCCGCGCGGCTCGGCTTCGGCAAGACCATCGTGACCGATCCGGCGAAGCCGCCGGGCACGGATCCGCTCGGGTATTTCTCGATCTTCGATGGCGGCAATTCCATTGCGAAGAACAAGTCGCAGTCGAACCAGACCAATCAGGTCCAGCCGCCGCCGAATACAAATCCGGGCGGTTGTTACGGATACTGCAGCGGCAACTGATCTGCAGGCCACTGAAACAGCGCTGCTGTTGGAATCTGTGCATCTACGGCATCTGGCCAGATCTCACTTCTGGCTTTTGGGCAGGAAAAGCGCCTGAGCCTGGGCTGCCTGTTCGGCAATGAAGTCCGCCGTGACCCTGACGCGCGCGATGTTGCGCAGGTCGCTGTGCAGCAACAGCCAGAATGTCCTGATCAGACGAAAGCTCGGCAATACCCGAACGAGTTCCGGCTCCGATTGCGCGATGAAGCACGGCAGCACACAAAGGCCTGCGCCAGCGACGGTGGAATTCAACTGCGCAATGAGGTTCGAACTCTTGATCGCCGGCCGCAGATCGGGCGACACGAAATGCGCGTATTCCAGTTCCGGCGAAAAGATCAGGTCGTCGATGTATGAAATGAACCGGTGGGACGGCACGTCCGCGGCGGTCTCGATGGCAGGATGCCTGGCGAGATACTCGCGCGATGCGTAGAGTCCGAGTTCGTAATCGGTCAATTTGCGCGAGTGCAGCCGCCCTTCGCTCGGTTGCGTCAGGCTCACTGCAATGTCGGCTTCGCGCCGGGAGAGACTGAACTCGCGCGGCATCGCGACGAGTTCGACGGTCAGATCGGGGTGGCGGTCGCTGAGGTCGCCAAGACGCTGCGCCAGGAATTTCGTGCCGAATCCGTCCGGCGTGCCGATCCGCACTGCGCCGTTGGCCTGCAGCTTTGAATCGCCGATCGATTGCGCCGCCGAGGTCGCAAGTTGATCCATCTGTTCGGCCATCTCAAGCAGCCGTTCGCCGGCCTCGGTGAGAGACGACCCGCTGGTGCGCCGATCAAACAACTGAGAGCCCAGCGACGCTTCCAGCGCGGCAATCCGCCGGCTGAGCGTCGAATAATCGATCTTCAGGCGCTTGGCGGCCGCGGTCATGCTGCCGGTGCGCGTAATGGCCAGAAACGATCGAACGAGATTCCAGTCAAACTGGTCGGTCATCGCAGTTGCTCTCGATATTCGCCGGCGAAGCCTCTGCCAGCCCGCCTTGCGTAGTCCATCCGGTGCCTGCGGCCAAGTTTCATCTGGCGGCGGCGGGCATGGCGTGGCCCGTATTGACAGGCCTGCCTCCGCTCGCCTCTACTCCCGCCCGAACAGAATCCGCGCGCTAGGCGGCTGGAAAAGAAACGGGAGATACGCGATGAAGAGCTTCAAGGTCACCGAATTCAATGCTCCGTTGACGGAAGTGGACATCGCGACCCCAAAGCCGGAGGGCACGCAGGTCTTGCTGAAGGTCAAGGCCGCCGGCGTCTGCCATAGCGACCTGCATATCTGGGAGGGCGGTTACGATCTCGGCCATGGCCGCAAGCTGTCGCTGAAGGATCGCGGTGTTTCTCTGCCACTAACGATGGGGCACGAAACGGTCGGCGAGGTCGTGGCGTTCGGACCCGAGGCCAAGGGCGTTGCAGTTGGCGATGTGCGACTGGTGTATCCGTGGCTCGGTTGCGGCAAGTGCGACACCTGCCTCGCTGGCGATGAGAACATGTGCATCGTCAAGCCGAATTCGATCGGCGTCTATTGCGATGGCGGCTATTCCGATCACATCACGGTTCGCCATCCGCGCTATCTGCTCGACCTCAAGGGTCTCGATCCGGTCACGGCTGCGCCATATGCGTGCTCGGGCGTCACGACATACAGCGCGATCAAGAAACTCGAATCTGTTCTGGACCAGCCCATTGTGATCTTCGGCGCGGGCGGCCTCGGATTGATGGCGTTGTCGCTTCTGAAGGCGATGGGCGGCAAGGGCGCTATCGTGGTGGACATCGATGCTAACAAGCGCAAAGCTGCCGAGCAGGCGGGTGCCTTGGCTTCAGTCGACGGTGGCGCGCCGGATGCCTTGCAGCAGATCACGTCGAAAGCAGGCGGCCCAATTCGGGGCGTGATCGATCTGGTGGGCAATGCAGCGACGGCGGCTCTGGGGTTCGACTGCCTGAGCAAGGGCGGCAAGCTCGTCGTTGTCGGTCTGTTCGGCGGGGGCGCGCCGTGGGCATTGCCGCTCATTCCGATCAAGGCGATTACGATTCAGGGAAGTTATGTCGGTAACCTGCGTGAGACGCAGGAGTTGATCGATCTCGTGCGCGAGAAGGGGATTGTGCCGATCCCTGTCACCACACGGCCGCTCGCCCAAGCCGACGCCTCGCTGAGGGACCTGCAGCAGGGCAAGCTGGTTGGTCGTGCGGTGCTGGTGCCCTGACGATGTGCGTTAAGAGCGGCGCTGCGGCGCCGCTCAACGCGTCAGGATATTGGTGTAAGCCCAGAGAATGATGGCCAGTGCGATCGCTGCGGAAATCACAATTCGCGCCATGATCAATCTCCGGGAAGCGGCATCTATTTCGCTTGCGTACCGAGCGGCAGAACGACGAGGGAAGTATCCGAGTTCTGCGGATCGGGACGAACTTCGAATCCGAGCCGCCGGCACATGTCCAGCATTCTGTTGTTTCGGCTCAGCACGTGGCCGCGGATAGCGCGGACGCCTTCCGCCTGGCCGTACTCGATAATCATTTTCATGAACAGCAAGCCGAGACCGACGCCCTTGAGGTCGGACCGCACAAGCACGGCAAATTCCGAACTGGCGAAGTCGGCGTCGGTGTGAAGGCGCACCACGCCCAGCATCTTGCCGGTGGTCTCCTCGATGGCGACGAAAGCCATCGCGCGTGCGTAGTCGAGTTGCGTCAGGCGGGCGATGAACGGATGCGTCAGCTCTTTCATCGCGGAGAAGAACCGCAGCCGGATGTCTTCCTGGCTGACGTGTGAAAAGAACTCTGGATAGAGATGCTCGTCCTCGGGCCGGACCGGGCGTACGAAGATGTGCTTGCCGTCCTTGAGCGTTATGTGCCGTTCCCATTCCTTCGGATAGGGCCGGATCGCAAAGCGGTAATGGCCGGAGCCACGGATCGTATCGCTCAGCGGTGCGATTGACACCTGGGCGTCCGCGGCGATCACACCATCCTTGTCCGCGAGCAGGGGATTGATGTCGAGTTCGCGGATCTCGGGCAAATCCGCCGCCATTTGGGCGATCTTCACCAGTAGCAGCGCGACCGCGCCTTCATCCGCCGCCGGGACGTCGCGGTAGCTCTTGAGAATTCGCGAGACGCGGGTGCGCGCAATCAGATCCCTTGCCAGATTGAGATCAAGCGGTGGAAGCGCAAGCGCCTTGTCGTTGATGACTTCCACGGCGGTGCCGCCGCGCCCGAATACCACGACCGGGCCGAAACTCGGATCGTCCGCGAGACCGGCGATCAGTTCGCGTGCGCGCGGACGCAGGATCATCGGATGGATGGTTACACCGTCGATGCGGGCTTTCGGGCGCATCTTGGCGGCGCGCTGCAGGATTTCTTCTGTTGCGGCATGGACTGCGCGCTCGCTGGTCAGGTTCAGCCGCACGCCGCCGACATCGGACTTGTTCAGGATGTCGGGTGAGCTGATCTTGACGACGACAGTGTTGCCTGCGGCCAGGATCGCGGTTGCGGCGCGCGCTGCCTGATCCGGATCGCGTGCCAGCGTCGCCGAGGCAATGGGGATCGCGTAGGCGGCGAACAGTTCGGTGATCTCGATCGGATTGAGCCAGCCGCGCTTGTCTTGCAGGGCGTTCTGGACGATCGCGCGTCCCGCGGCCACATCCGGCGCGAAGTCTTCCGGTAGGCTGGGCGGCGTCTGCATCGCGACGTCCAGACCTTCACGATAACGGACGATATGCATAAAGCCGCGTACGGCATCCGCCTCACTCGAGAAATGTGGAATGCCCGCTTCGCCGAAGACGGTACTGCTGGCGCCGCTATCGCCTACCCACGCCGCGAACACTGGCTTGCGGGAGTAAGTTTCCGCACGATACTTTTTAACGGCGGCGACCACGGCCTGCGCGGATTCAACCGGAGGCGCTAGCGTGTTCGGCGCATTCATGATGAGAACCGCGTTGTTGGCGGTGTCGCCCAGCACAAGTTCGCAGGCTTTCGCATAACGCTCGCCGCCGGCATCGCCGAGAATGTCGACAGGGTTGGCACCCGACCAACGCTCCGGCAGTACCTTGTCGAGGCCTTTCTTGACGTCTTCGGAAAGGCCGGCAAGTTCACCGCCAAGATCAATCAGGCGGTCTACCGCGAGGACGCCAAGTCCTCCGCCGTTGGTGATGATCGCAAGCCGGTGGCCATGCGAGGATTGCAGGTGGCCCAGCGTTTCCGCCGCAGAGAACAGCTCGTCGAGGTCGAGCACGCGCAGCAGTCCCGCCCGGCGGAAAGCGGCATCGTAGACGGCGTCCGATCCCGCCAATGCGCCGGTATGGGTTGCCGCCGCGCGCGCGCCCTGAGTGTGACGACCTGATTTAATGACGACCACGGGTTTCACGCGCGCAGCGGCTCGCGCCGCCGACATGAATTTTCGCACGTCGCTGATCGACTCGACGTAAAGCAGGATGGCGCGCGTATCGGAGTCGAGCGCGAAATAGTCGAGCAGGTCGGCGAAATCGACGTCGAGATTCTCGCCCATCGAGACGATGGCTGAAAATCCGACGTTGCGGTTCGCAGCCCATTCCACCAGCGCGGTCGAGATCGCGCCGGATTGTGAAATTAGCGCGAGGTCGCCGTCCTGCGGCAGGCGCGACGCAAAACTGGCGTTCAGTTTCACGCGCGGCACCAGAACGCCGAGCGATGGTCCAATCAGGCGCAATCCTGTCGTTCGCGCGGTCTGTGCGATGGCTTCCGTGTACGAGCCGGTGCCGAGACCCAGGCCGGCGGAAAGCACCATCGCGGCCGGAAACCCGCGCGCGCCGGCTCTCCTTACGACCCCTGGTATGGCGGAGGGCGGTGTGGAGATGATCGTGAGGTCGGGCGTCCCCGGAATGTCCTTGATGTCCCGCAGCGTCTTGATGCCCTCGATTTCGGCGTACTTGCGGTTGACGATATGGATCGGTCCGCTGAAGCCTCCGCCGAGCAGGTTGCGCAGCGTTGCCCCGCCGACGGAGGCGGGCTTCGGGCTTCCGCCGATGAGCGCGATGGAGCGCGGCGCAAACAGGTGGTCGAGGCGGTACGTGCTCATGAAAGGTCTCGGGCCATCGTCGTCACAGGCTATCGTAATTGTGCAGGAAATGCGTCGGGGATGGTCCAAGGGCATCGGGTCGCATGCGATTCCCCGGATGCCGGCATTGTGCAACATGTTCCGGAACATGGTGCAGAGCAATAAAATTCACCACGCCGCCGTTTTCAACGAATGCCGATTGGCATGAGGCCTGACATGCTTCTAGACTGAGCGGACTGCCTCGATGCGGAGCAGTAAAAGGCGTGTTCAGTGAAGTTGTTTGCCCGGGCAGGTCGCAATGACAGCTAACGAGAGCCACCTCGCCGAAAAGGGCCGGCTACGCCCGCCAAATCTCGGTTTGTTTCTTGCCGAGGGGAGGGGCGTTTTCGAACTGAATGCGACATTGCTGATGGCGCCCGCGCTTCTGACGGCCCCGCGCGGTGACGGCCATCCGGTTTTGGTCTTGCCGGGTCTGCTGGCGAGCGATGTCTCCACCCTCATCCTGCGGCGCTATCTCGACCTGCTCGGATTTTCCACCCACCCGTGGGGCTTCGGGCGGAATACCGGGGGCGTCTACAGCATGCGGGACAAGCTCGGAAAATTGCTGGCCAGCGTTCACGCCGCGACCGGCCGCAAGGTCAGTCTCGTCGGCTGGAGTCTCGGTGGCGTCTATGCGCGCGATCTGGCTTTGCGGATGCCCGACATGGTTCGTTATGTCGTGACGCTGGGCAGTCCGTTTGCCGGCGACATCACCGCCACCAACGCAAAGCGCGTCTACGAAATGGTGTCGGGCGAGACCATCGAAGACGCCGACATGAAGGACATTCAGACGCTGTCCGGCGATCTGCCTGTGCCGACGTCGTCGCTCTATACGCGCTCCGACGGGATCGTGAACTGGCGCACATGTCTTGTTCGCGAATCCGAGACTGCCGAGAACATTGAGATTTCGCTCGCGAGCCATATCGGAATTGGCGTCAATGCCGCGGCACTGTGGGCCGTCGCCGATCGTCTTGCGCAGCGGGAAGGCGAATTTCATCCGTTCGATCGCTCGGGGCCGTTTGCATTGGCCTATGCACGTCCGGACAAAGTTGGCGCGTAAAAGAATACTGCCAAACAAGAATCGCCAGAAGAGCGACGGTGGCAATCGGATCATGAAGCCGAAACGCGGACAAGGAATTGTTCGCAGGCGTCATGGTCTCGTTGAAACGGGAGGGTAACATGAGTCACGCCAAGAAGCTGTCCTCGATGGACGCATCGTTTCTGTATCTCGAAACGCCCGAGATGCCGATGCACGTCGGAAGCATGGCGATCTTCAAGCTGAAGGACGGTTATCAGGGCGACTTCTATGAAGACTTCAAAAAGATGATCGAAGAGCGGATCCATGTCGCTCCGATCCTGAAGGTACGGCTGGAGAAGGCGCCGCTTGATATCGACAATCCAAGCTGGGTCGAGGACGATCAGTTCGACATCAACCGTCATATTTTTCGCGGCAGCCTTCCGGCGCCGCACAGCCGCGCGATGCTGGAGCGCACGGTGGGCTGGATACACGCGAAACTTCTCAACAGGGCGCGCCCCTTGTGGGAGTTCTATGTGTTCGAGGGCATGGAGAATAACGAGGTCGGACTTTACTCCAAGATTCATCACGCCTGCATCGACGGCGGCGCGGGTGCTGCGCTGACCAACATGATCTACGACATCACGCCGGTGCCGCGCGAATTTCCGAAGGTCGTTCCAAGCAAGCCTGCCAACGAACCGCGCGATATCGCGGCCAACATGCTCGATTCCTACACGCAGCTCTGGCGCCAGCCGCTGGACGCCACCAAGGCCAAAAGCTTCGATCTGCCGCGCACCGGCAAGAGCGATCTCGGCTCCGTTCTGTTCGACAACGCGATGTTCCAGATCGAGAGCGGGATCAGGATGATCGGCGGTGTTCCAGAAACCGTCAAAAGTATCCGCGACATGGTGGCGAAGGTGTCCGATCCCAAGTCACGAGAAAGCCTTGCGAGCATGGTGTCGCCCCCGACGATGCTGAACAAGTCGATATCTTCGGAGCGAAGCTTCGCGGGCGTCTCGGTCTCGCTGCCGGAAGCCAAGGCGATCGGGAAACAGGCCGGCGGAAAGCTCAACGACGTCGTGATGGCGCTGTCGAGCGGTGTGCTGCGCCGGTATCTGCTCGAACACGGCGGGTTGCCGAGCCGCTCGCTGACCGCAGCAGTGCCGATCTCGCTGCGCGAGGAGGGTAACACCGATGCCAACAATCAGGTGTTCGGGATGATCTGCTCGCTTGCGACCAACATCGAGGACCCGAAGGCGCGGCTGGAAGCCATCATCGCGCAGTCGGCCAAATCAAAGGAAATGTCGCATCCGCTGCGTGCGCTGATGCCGTCGGTTTCCAACGTCGCGATGCTTGGCGCGCCGATGCTGATTCAGGTGCTGGCGTTGCTCTACAGCCGTTCCAACCTGTCCGATGTGCTTCCGCCAACAGCGAATGTGACGATCTCCAACGTGCCCGGTCCGCGGCAGACACTTTATGCAGTGGGCGCCGAGCTGTTGCATATCTTTCCGGTGTCGATCTCGACGCATGGTCTTGCCCTGAACATCACGGTGCAGAGCTATCGCGATCAGCTCGATTTCGGTTTTATCGCCGGCGCGAACATCATTCCTCATGTCGAGGTGCTGGCGGATATGCTGCCCAAGGAATTCGAACTTCTCGCCGCGGCCTTTGCCGCGCCCGGCAACCGCGCAAGTGCCGCAAGCTGAACGTGGCACCTGCAATGATGGAAATGCCGCCGCTTCAGTATGCCCAGGTCAACGGCATGCGCATGGGCTTCTACGAAGCCGGTCCGAAAACAGACACGCCGCCGCTGGTGTTGTGCCACGGCTGGCCTGAAATTGCCTTCTCGTGGCGACACCAGATCAAGGCGCTGAGCGAAGCGGGCGTCCGGGTCATCGCGCCGGACCAGCGCGGCTATGGCGCGACGGATCGTCCGGAGTCGGTCGAGGCCTATGACATCGAAAATCTGACGGGCGACCTGATCGGGTTGCTCGATCACCTGAAAATCGACAAGGCGATCTTCGTCGGCCACGACTGGGGTGGATTTATCGTCTGGCAGATGCCGTTGCGGCATCCGTCGCGCGTGGCTGGGGTCATTGGCGTTAATACGCCGCATACGCCACGCACGCCGAGCGATCCGATCGGGCTGCTCCGCAAGCGTTACGGCGATCACCTCTACATCGCGCAGTTTCAGGACCCTGAACGTCGCGCCGACAAAATCTTCGACAGCCGCGTCGAACAGGCCTTCGATTTCTTCATGCGCAAACCCATGCCGCAGAAGAAGTCGCTGGAAGCCGGCGAGGGGCCGCCAGCCGCCGGTTTGGGAGCGTCGCCGAAGCTGAACATGGCGTTCCCGCAAATGGTCGCGGGCTACGACGGCAAGCTCGATCCGCGTGAGAAAATCCTGGCGCCTGAGGAAATGCAGGTGTTCGTGGATGCATTCAAGGTCTCGGGGTTCACTGGCGGGATCAACTGGTATCGCAACATGACCCGCAACTGGGAACGTTCAGCGCATATTGACCACACGGTGCGCGTGCCCTCGCTGATGATCATGGCCGAAAACGATGCGGTGCTCCCGCCGTCGTCATGCGACGGGATGGAGAATATCGTCCCGGACCTTGAAAAGTACATGGTCAGGGACAGCGGTCATTGGACCCAGCAGGAGCAGCCCGGCGAGGTCAGCGCCAAAATCCTCGACTGGCGCAGGCGGCGTTTCGGGTAACGCCGCCGGGAGACCGCAGCCAAGCCCTTGCATTATAAGTTCTTTGCAAAAGATGCGCCGGAACAGTAGCTTCGGAGAAAAGCTCCGGGCCAACCGGGCGTCAAAGTCACGTGGGCAGGAGATACCCGAGCGATGTCGTCCCAGAACAAATTGAATCCGATTCCGCATCCGCCGAAGAAGCCGGTCGTCGGCAACATGCTGTCGCTGGATTCGACCGCGCCGGTGCAAGATCTGGTGCGCAAGTCCAAGGAGCTGGGGCCGATCTTCTGGCTCGACATGATGGGCCAGCCGCTTGTGATCGTCTCGGGGTTCGACCTCGTCAATGAGTTGAGCGACGAGAAACGTTTCGACAAGGCGGTGCGCGGAGCGCTGCGCCGTGTGCGCGCAATCGGAGGTGACGGACTGTTCACCGCCGACACCACCGAGCCGAACTGGAACAAGGCGCACAATATCCTGCTGTCGCCGTTCGGCGGCCGGGCGATGCAGTCATATCACCCGATGATGGTGGATATCGCCGAACAGCTCGTCAAGAAATGGGAGCGTCTCAACGCCGACGACGAAATCGATGTCGTCCATGATATGACCGCGCTGACGCTCGATACCATCGGGCTGTGCGGCTTCGACTATCGCTTCAATTCGTTCTACCGCGAGGACTATCATCCGTTCGTGGGTGCGCTCGTTCGCTCGCTCGAAACCATCATGATGACGCGCGGCATCCCGCTTGAGGGACTGTTCATGCGCGCGCGCCGCGCCGACATGGCGGCGGACGTCGCGTTCATGAACAACATGGTCGATGAAATCGTCGCCGAGCGCCGCAAGAACGCCGACGCTGCTGCGAGCACGAAGGACATGCTCAATGCAATGATGACCGGCATCGACAAGGTGACCGGAGAGCAGCTCGACGACGTCAACATCCGCTACCAGATCAACACCTTCCTGATCGCGGGTCACGAGACCACGAGCGGTCTGTTGTCCTGCGCGATCTACGCCATGCTCAAGCACCCGGATGTGCTCAAGAAGGCGTATGAGGAAGTCGATCGGGTTCTCGGTCCCGATATCGATGCCAAGCCGACGTTCCAGCAGGTCACGCAGCTCACCTACATTTCGCAGATATTGAAAGAATCCCTGCGAATGTGGCCGCCCGCGCCGGCTTATGGCGTGTCACCGCTCAAGGATGAGACGATCGGCGGCAAGTACAAGCTGCGCAAAGGCACGTTCGTCACGGTTCTGGTGATGGCGCTGCATCGCGATCCGTCGGTATGGGGTCCGAACCCGGATGTCTTCGATCCGGAAAACTTCAGCCGCGAGGCGGAGACCAAGCGTCCCGCCAACGCGTGGAAGCCGTTCGGAAACGGCCAGCGTGCGTGCATCGGCCGCGGCTTCGCAATGCATGAGGCTGCATTGGCGCTCGGCATGATCCTGCAGCGCTTCAAGCTTCTCGATCACACGCGCTACCAGATGCATCTGAAGGAAACGCTGACCATCAAGCCTGACGGCTTCAAGATCAAGGTGCGGGCGCGCTCGGATAAGGATCGCACGATCGTCGCCAACCGTCCGGGCACCGCTGCCGTTGCCAGCAGTGCGGGCGCGGCTGCGCCGGCGCGGGTGCGTCCCGGCCACAACACGCCGCTGCTCATTCTCTACGGTTCGAATCTCGGCACGGCCGAAGATCTCGCGCATCGCGTCGCCGATCTGGCTGAGGTCAACGGTTTCGCGACCAAGCTCGCGCCGCTCGATGACTATGTCGGCAACCTGAGCGATCAGGGCGGTGTCATCATTTTCTGCGCGTCCTACAACGGCGCGCCACCGGACAACGCCACCCAGTTCGTCAAGTGGCTGAGCAGCGATCTGCCCAAGGACGCCTTTAAGGGTGTTCGCTACGCCGTATTTGGCTGTGGCAACAGCGACTGGCTTGCAACATATCAATCGATCCCGCGCATGATCGACGAGCGGCTTGCGGCGCATGGCGGAACTTCGGCCGTGGCGCGCGGCGAGGGCGACGCCCGCGACGATCTCGATGGACAGTTCGAGAAATGGTTCAAGTCGGTGCGCGAAATCGCGGTGAAGGAGTTCAGCATCGACACTGGCTTCACGCGCGAAGCCAATGACGAACCACTCTACAAGATCGAGCCGGTGGCACACAGTGCGGTCAACACCGTCGCGGTGTCCGGCGGCGCAGTCCCGGTGAAGTTGCTGGTCAACGACGAGTTGCAGATTAAGTCCGGGACCAATCCATCGACGCGCTCGACGCGGCATATCGAAGTCGAGTTGCCGGAGAATGTCACCTATCGCGTCGGCGACCATCTCAGCATCATTCCGCGCAACGATCCCGTTCTGGTGGACGCGGTGGCGCGGCGGTTCGGTTTCCTTCCCGCCGATCAGGTGAGACTGCATGTCGCCACCGGCCGCCGCGCGCAGTTGCCGGTCGACAACGCGGTGTCGGTCGGCCGGTTGCTCACAGAGTTCGTGGAGTTGCAGCAGGTCGCGACCCGCAAGCAGATCCAGATCATGTCGGAACACACCCGCTGCCCGATGACCAAGCCGAAGCTGGAAGCGCTGATCGGCGACGATCCTGCCTCAACCGAACTCTACCGTTCGGAAATCCTGGCCAAGCGCAGGTCGGTCTACAGTCTGCTTGAGGAATATCCGGCGTGCGAGTTGCCGTTCCATACCTATCTGGAAATGCTCTCGTTGCTGTCGCCGCGCTACTATTCGATCTCCTCATCGCCTGCGGTGGCCGGAGCTTCGAAATGCAGCGTCACCGTCGGCGTGGTTGATGCGCCGGCGAGTTCCGGGCGCGGAATCTACAAGGGCGTCTGCTCGAACTATCTCTCGAGTCGCCGCGCGGGCGATGTGGTCCATGCCATCGTCCGCGAAACCAAGGCTGGTTTCCGTCTTCCCGAGAATCCCGCGACGCCGATCATCATGGTCGGTCCCGGCACGGGGCTTGCTCCGTTCCGCGGCTTCCTGCAGGAGCGTGCCGCGATGAAGGCCAAGGGCAAGTCGCTCGGCCCGTCGATGCTGTTCTTCGGCTGCCGTCATCCGGAGCAGGATTTCCTGTATGCGGACGAGCTCAAGGGTTTCGCGGATCAGGGCATTACCGATCTGCACGTGGCGTTCTCGCGGGCAGACACGCCGAAGAGCTACGTGCAGGATCTGATCGCGGCGCAGAAGGACAAGGTCTGGAAACTGATTGAAGCCGGCGCGATCATCTATGTCTGCGGTGACGGCGGCAAGATGGAGCCGGACGTCAAGCGCGTGCTGACGACAATCTACCGCGAGCAGTCCGGTGCCGACGAGGCTGCGGCGCTACGTTGGATCGACAGCATGGGAACGCAGAACCGTTATGTGCTTGACGTCTGGGCGGGAAGTTAGGGCGCGTTCCAGCGCGAGCTAACAAAATGTACGGTGTCGTCCCGGCGAAGGCCGGGACCCATAACCACCGTCCGTTGCGGCGATCAAGGAAAGAGCGGCATCGCCATCGTCACAACATCGATGACTCAGGGAGTATAGGTCCCCGCCTGCGCGGGGACGACGACTGAGATTGTCGGGGCTGCAGGATTTCCTACTTCTTTCCCGTCGCACCATGCGCGTGCTCGGCGATGGCGCCGATAATGGTCGGCCACATCGGGATCGGCAGCGCGTGTCCCATGCCCTCGATCAGCAGCAGTTTTGCGCCGGGGATCGATGCGGCGGTATCCTTGCCGGCTTCCATCTTCACGAGCGGATCAATGGTACCGTGAATCACCAGCGTTGGCGCCTTGACCGATCTCAACCGCTCCTTGCGATTGCCAGAGGCGAGGATGGCGCGCAGTTGCCGTCCAACGCCTGCGGGATTGAGGCCGCGTGCGTAGGTTCGCTCGGCGCGCTCGAGGTCCTTCGCTTCGTCGAGCGGAAAGCTCGCGCCGCGCAAAACCTTCCAGGTCTGGCCGAAGCGCGTGAGATATTCTTCCTTGGTGGTCGGCGGCGGCGCGAGCAGAATGGCGGATGCTTCGCGGGTTGGTTGCGGCAATCTCGGATTGCCGGTTGTTGACATGATCGAGGTCAGCGACAGGACCCGGTCCGGGTACTGCATCGCGATTTCCTGCGCGATCATGCCGCCCATTGACGCGCCAACGATATGAGCTTTCCGGATGCCCAGCGCGTCGAGCAGGCCCACGACATCACTGGCCATGTCCCATAGTTTGTAGGGGGCTTCCGGCGCGATCTTGAAGATCCGGAGTTTCAGCAGCTCCATCGGACGTAGCGGCTTGCCGCCGGACATCTTGGTCGATTGGCCGATGTCACGGTTGTCGAAACGGATGACGCGGAAGCCGCGGCCAGCCAGGTCCCGGCAGAAGTCGTCGTCCCAATGGATCATCTGGGCGCCGAGGCCCATGATGAGAACCAGCGGTTCCGCGTCAGACGCGCCGAAGATTTCGTAACAAAGCTCGATTCCGTTGGCCTTCGCCATTTGCGGCGGCTGGTGTGCGTTCACGGCGGCATCCCTCGAAATGAATAAAGTTAATACCCTATGGCACGCTTTTGGGCCTTGCAGAAGGCGGGCGCGACGTCTTGCCCGTTTATGTTGACCCCGGTCCCGCAACGGTATGGAATGGCAAAAAAGCCGGTTTAACGGCACTCGTTAACGCTTCCGGAGGGGCGCCAGTATGTCCGACAAACCGACCGATCCGGTGCAGGTGTGGCACACCATGCTTGCCGAGATGGAGAAGGGTTTCAACGCCATGGCCAATCAGGTCATGGGGTCGGAGCAATTCAGCAAGGTCACGCACCAACTCACTGGCGCTTCGGTCGGCGCGCAGAAAACCGTCGGCGATCTGATGGAGCGCTATCTGGTCAGCATGAATCTGCCCAGCCGCGCGCAGATGGTCAGCATGGGCGAACGGCTGCAATCGATCGAAAGTCAATTGAACGAGATCAGGGCGTTGCTGAACCGCGTTCATTCCGACGTCGCGTCGCAGGGGAACGGCATTGCTCCGCCTCGACCGCCGCGCACCAAGCAGCCGCCGTCCGCGCCTGGAGGGAGTACGCCATGAACGTACAGACAAATGCGGGCGTGCTGCCGGATGTGGCGCAAGTTGGAGAGCGTATCCAGAGCGAAGTCCAGCGCGCGATTCAGCGCAGCATCAAGGGCGTGGAGTATTTCGCGTCGTCCGGCCCTGCACTCGGATCGACGCCGAAGGACATCATCCATTCCAAAGGCACGATGAACCTTTATCACTATCGGCCGCTTGCGGATGAAATCTATCGCATTCCGATCCTGATCGTGATGGCGACGACCAACCGCGGCTACATTCTCGACATGGTGCCGGGCCAGAGCTTCATCGAATTCCTGCTCAAGAAGGGTTTCGATGTCTACATGCTCGACTGGAGCGCGCCGCGGCCTGAGGAAAAATCACTTCGCATGGAGGACTATGTCCTCGGTTTCATTCCGGATTGCATTCGTCGCGTTCAGGAGGATTCCGGCGAGACCGACGTCAACGTGATCGGCTATTGTTTCGGAGGTGTGCTGTCGCTGCTGTACGGATCGATCTTCCACGATGGCCCGATGAAGAATCTGGTCTGCTTCACGACGCCGATCGATTTCCGCGAGATGAAGCTGTTCCAGAATTTTTCCGACCGGCGTTATTTCGATGTGGATCAATTGGTCGACAGCGTCGGCAATGTGCCACCCGAAATGATCCTGTCATCATTTGAAATGCTGCGGCCTGCGTCGCGCGCTGCGGGGCAGATCCAGCTGTGGGAAAACATCTGGAACGACGAGTTCGTAAAATCCTACCGGATGTTCGACCGCTGGGCACAGGACACGCTGCCGCTGGCCGGCGAATACTTCCGGACTACGACAAAAGATCTGATGTGGGACAACAAGCTCTACAACGGCACGATGACCGTTGGCGGGCGTGCCGCGGATATTTCCAAGATCACGGTGCCGGTACTGCATGCGGTTGCCGAACACGATCACATCGTGCCCTATGACGCTGCGAAACATCTGATCGAAAAGATCGGATCGACCGACAAGACCGAGGTCATCCTCAAGGGCGGCCATGTCAGCCTCGTTGCCGGCGCAAACGCCATCAAGCGTCTCTGGCCAAAACTCGATTCCTGGTTAAGTGAGCGATCAACATGAACAGCACCGAAGTCCGTTCCTATCCGCGCCGCGTTATGACCGAAGGCGGTGAAATCGAATTTCGCCATATGACCGCGGCGGACGAGGCGGCGGTCCTCGCATTCGCGCAAAAGCTGCCGGTCCATGATCTGCTGTTCATCCCGCGTAACATCAGCGAGCCCAAGGTCCTCTCCGCGTGGATCAAGGAAATCGAGCGCGGCGGCATGACCAGCCTGTTGGCCGTGAAGGGCAGTGCGGTGGTGGGCTGCGGCACAATCGTCCGCGACCTGTTGTCGTGGTCGCCGCATGTCGGCGAAATCCGGATGGTGGTGTCCAAGGATGTCCGCGGCCTCGGCGTGGGCCGGGCGCTGTCGCAGGAAACATTCGCGCTGGCGCTGGGATCGGGGCTGGAAAAGATCGTGGCCCAGATGACGGTCGATCAGACCGGGGCGATTGCCTTGTTCGAGAGCCTTGGCTTCAAGGCAGAGGCCCTGCTGCATGATCAGGTGAGAGACCTGGCCGGAAAAACCCACGATATCGTGGTGCTCGGCCACAATGTCTCCAAGGTTCGTGCCCAGCTTGAAGCCTACGGTGTCACCGAGGCTGTTGGCTAAGCCGTTAAATTAGCTTGATTTTATCTTTATCACGGCTTCGTGATGATGCGACGCAACATTAATGTTGCGGCGCGTCATAGACTTTGGCATAACACTTTTGCCCCGGGCCATACTGGACGGGGTGAGCCCATAGCTCAAACACTGAGGATGGAGACGAACATGACCAATTCTTTCAACGCTGAGTCCGTGATGAACACCGTCAAGACCGCTTTCGCGCCCGTCACCGACGCGCTCAAGAACTTCCCGAACATGGAAGTTCCCGAAGCTGCTCGTGAGTTCGTGAAGAAGGCTGCCGGCACCGCCAAGGACCGCGCTGCTGAAATCCACACCGGTTCGGAGAAGGTGACCTCGGCGATCGAGACCGCAGTTGCCGGTTCGGTCAGTGAGACCGCGAAGATCTCCCGCAACATCCAGCAGGCCGTCTACGACGACGCGCAGGCGCTGTTCGCAGGTATCGACAAGCTGGCGTCGGCCAAGTCGCTGAACGAAGCCGTGACGATCCAGGGCGATCTGCTCCGCGCCCAGGGCGAAGTCGTGATGGCACGCGCCAAGGCGACCACCGAGTACTTCGGCAAGCTGATCGCCGACGGTGCGAAGACCGCGCAGGACAACTTCTCCAAGGTCGCGGCTTCCGTCAAAACTGCCTAAGGCCTATCTCACAATTCGACGACCAAAGGCCCGCCTCGTGCGGGCCTTTGTTTGCCGCGAACCGGCTCCTTTGACGGGAGCGGGTCCGCGATGCAATGTCGGTTGACCGGGATCGATCGAGCATTTTCAGGCAAAGTGGGCACCGGTTTGCCGTTAGAAAATGCTCTCCATAATAAGGATGCGCGTATTCTGATCACAAAACCGGGTCCCACTTTTGTGGAATACGCGCATGGCTGACACCGAAAAATTCGTGCTGATCGCCGATGCGGGCGATATCGCGCGCGCCGCCGAACTGCGCCGGGTCAAGATGCTGGCGACGCTCGTCCTCGTGGGCTGCGTCGTCGTGCTCGTCATCGCGAAAATGATGGAGCGCGTGCATCCGGGTTTCGGTTTTCTCGCGGCGTTCGCGGAGGCGGCGACGATCGGCGGACTGGCCGATTGGTACGCAGTAGTTGCGTTGTTCCGGCGTCCGCTGGGGCTGCCGATACCGCATACCGCGATTATCCAGCAAAATCAGCACCGGATTGCCGAGAAACTCGGTGAATTCATCGAGGTGCATTTCCTCAGTCCCGCGCCGGTCGATGCGAAGCTGCGTGAGGTCGATTTCGCGTCGTTCATTTCCGATTGGCTGACCGACGCCAAGAAGAGCTCTGATCTTGCGCGCTTCGTCCTTCGCCTGTTGCCGGAGGCGCTGGCGGCCGCCGAGACATCGGGGCTGAAATCCTACTTCACGCGCCGCATCGTCACGCAGTTGCAGAGCGTCGATCTCGCGCCGTTGGCCGCGGGAACGCTCCGCGGTTTCATCGCCGAGGGGCGACACAAGGGAATGCTGGACGATTTGTTGCAGGCGATTCATGACTCGCTCAACAAGCCCGAGACGCTCGAGCTGATCCGCGAGAAAATTCGCAACGAACTTCCGACCCTGCTGAAACTCTATCGCGCGGACAAATTCCTGCTGAAGCGGATCGCGGCGTCGGCCACGTCGTTCTTCGAAGAGGTGCGTGCCGATCCGAACCATCCGTTTCGCGGCGAAGTCGATCGCATCCTGCTGACTCTCCCCGACAAGCTGGCGAATGACAAAGCCTACGCAGATCGTATCGACGGATTGAAACGCGATCTGCTTGCCCGGCCCGAACTTGCCGCGTTGACGCGCGACATTTGGGCCAACGTCAAGGCGTTCATCGACAGGAATGCGAGCGGCGAAAGCAACGTGCTGCAACATCATCTGACCAACGTGTTTCTGGAAGCTGGCAGGCAGCTCGCCACCGACAGCGAAATGCGCGATGAAATCAACAAGGGCATCGTCGCCGTGCTGCGCAGCTTCATCGCCGATCAGAAGAGCGGCGTGTCGCGGTTCATCTCCGATCAGGTCAAGTCATGGGACATGAAGCAGCTGATCAACCTGATCGAAATCAACATCGGCAAGGACCTGCAATACATCCGTTTCAACGGTGCGTTGATCGGGGGACTTGCGGGACTGGCGCTCCACAGCGCAGAGGTGTTCATAAAAGGCCTTTGAAATTGCTGATGAATCTAAAGGGCGAACTGGCGGCGAGATGGTGACGATCCGGGGTCCGAAATGGCAAAAGTGCGAATCGTGCTTAAATTGAACAATCGAACCCGCATGGTGCGTTGCAAGATCATCCCCGTGTGACACTTTGCCTTCTGGTGCGCTGGATGAACGACCAGCGCGAATACTGTGAAAGGGAATTTGGAATGTCCGTATCCGCCCAGACGCTGCGTCCGCCGTCGCGATTGCTCATGCTGATGGAAGCGCGCGCCATCAACGAATTCGGCGCCTTCCTTGGCGCGCTTCCGCTGCTCAGTCTCGCGCCCAAGGGTGACGGTCATCCGGTCGTGGTGCTTCCGGGACTCATCACCAGCGATACCGCGACGCGTCCGTTGCGCTCGTTTCTCAAGAGCCGCGGCTATGCCGTGAGCGGGTGGGGGCTTGGCCGCAATTTCGGGCCGCGCGCCGGCGTTCAGGATGCGATGTTGAATCTGGTGAAGGATCTCAACGAGCAGCATGGCCGCAAGGTCAGTCTGGTGGGATGGAGCCTCGGCGGGATCTACGCGCGCCAGCTTGCGAAAATGATGCCGGATCGCGTGCGCTCGGTCATCACGCTCGGCAGCCCGTTCGGCGGCAGCCCGCGCGCCACCAATGCGTGGAAAACGTATGAAGCGGTCAGCGGACAGAGCGCTGAAAATCATGATCCGGACTTCGGCGGCGAGATGTCGAAAACGCCGCCGGTGCCGACCACGGCGATCTTCAGCCGCACCGACGGAATCTGCGCGTGGCAGAACTGCATCGAGAAGCCCGGCACATTCGCGGAGAATATCGAGGTGCAGGGCGCCAGCCACTGCGGCATGGGCCATCATCCCGCAATTGTCTACGCTGTTGCGGAACGCCTCGCGCAGGCGGAGGGCGAGTGGAAGCCGTTCGATCGCAGCGGCTGGCGCAGTCTCGTGTATCCTGACCCGAGCCGCTGAACGGTTGATCTCACTGGATAGGCCCTTTCCGGGAGCCGCGTCCGCGCGGCGTCCCGAAGGACACATTTTTAGTTTCGCATAATCTTGTCGGGTGCTGGCATTCATGCCGGCCGCGGATTATGTGCGCTTGGGCTGGTGGGCGCATGCGCATCTTGATGCGCGGCAACACGTCAGGAGGAATGCCATGAAGCGCGTCTCTCTGATCGCTGCACTATCGCTGATCATTCTGGCTCCCTTACCCGCTACGGCTGCCGACAACCACGCGGTTGTATCCCCTGATCAACTGAAATGGGGAGCGGCGCCGCCGGCTTTACCGAAAGGTGCACAGATAGCCGTGCTAAGCGGCGATCCATCGAAGGAAGGACTTTATGTCATTCGGGTGAAGGTGCCCGCCGGATACAGGGTGCCGCCGCACACACATCCGAACGACGAGAATGTCACCGTCATTTCCGGAACGTTCAACATCGGAATGGGTGGCAAGTTCGACGACAAAAATGGAAGCGCGCTCAAGGCCGGAGGTTTTGCGCACGCCCCGAAGGGCATGCAGCACTATGCGTGGTTCACCGAGGACAGCATCATCCAGTTGCACGGGATGGGCCCGCAGGACATCACCTACGTCAATCCGGCCGATGATCCGCGCAAGAGCAATTAGATGGCGCGCGTGACCTCATGGTTTGAGACGCGCGAAGGGCGCGCTCCTTACCATGAAGGTTTGGTGGTTTGAACAAACGCATTGAAATCGTCATGCCCGGGCTTGTCCCGGGCATCCACGTCTTCTGACTACGCAAAGAATAGCAAGACGTGGATGGCCGGAATAAATCCGGCCATAACGACCGAGAGATTGCGTTGCGGCTACCCCTTCTTCCCGCGCAGCTTCCCGACCACGCCGGTCGGGAAGAAATACACGCTGGCGATGAACAGCAGCCCAAGCCACAGTAGCCAGCGGTCGGGGTGCAGCAGGTCCGGCAGCACCGGAATGCCCGCGCCTGCGGTTGCCTTCGAGGCCGCGCCCATCAGCGCCTGCAGATAGTTCTCGGCGAGAATGAAAATCGCCGCACCGATGATCGCGCCGTACATGGTCCCCATGCCGCCGATCACGACCATAAGAAGAATATCGACCATGATGATGAAGGAGAGCGACGTTTCCGGCCCGGCGTAGCGCAGCCACAGCGAATTCAACACGCCTGCGGCCGCAGCGACGAGGGCGGCGATCACATTGGCCCATGTCAGGTGAAATACGGTGCGATAGCCGAGCGCCTCGGCGCGGAAACGGTTCTCGCGCACGGCCTGCAGCACACGGCCGAACGGTGAATTCACGATCCGGAGCAGGGTGAGGACCATCGCCGCCGAGCCGAAGAAGACGATGTAGTAGGTGAGTGTGCGGCCGTTGAACTCGAACCCGAACACATTCTTCGAGATCAGAACGGTGCCAGGACGCAGCAATTCGGGAAGCTGAAAGCTGCGGCCATCGTCGCCGCCGGTCAGCCATGACAGTTGCGATGCCAGCACCAGAAACGCCGACGCCACGGCGAGTGTGATCATTGCGAAGAAAATCGCCTGCACGCGCAGCGAGAACAATCCGATGCCGAGCGCCAGCAGCGCCGCCAGCGGCAGGCCGATCACGATGCCGGTGGCGACGCTCGCCCATGTCGGTCCCATCGCATAGAGCGCGATGGCGATGGCGTAGCTGCCGATGCCATAGAACATCGTGTGCGCGAACGACACCGTGCCGGTGTAGCCGAGCAGCAGGTCGTAGGATGCCACCAGTGCCGCGAAGATACAGATCTTGGTGGCGACATTCATCGCCTTGGCGCCGGGAAACAGAAACGGCGCCAGCGCCAGCGTCGTCACGATGACGATGAGCAGGAGGCTGAGAACGCGGCTGCGCGGCGGATCGCCGGAAAGGATCATCATCGATTTGTCACCGGATAGAGTCCGCGCGGCCGCCACATCAGGATCGCGACCATCAGCAGGATGTTCGAAACCAGCGCCAGTTTCGGGATCAGGAAGCCGCCGTAGTTGGCGATCATCGCCACGAGGATCGCGCCGATGAAACAGCCGCCGATCGAACCGAGCCCGCCGATGATGATGACGATGAACACCAGCACCGTCAGGTCGCCGCCCATGGAAGCGTGCACCTCCTCGCGATAGAGCGCCCACATGATGCCGCCGAGGCCGGCGAGCGCGGAGCCCGCCATGAACACGCCGAGGAACAGCCGCTTGATGCGATAACCGAGCGCCTCGACCATTTCGCGGTTCTCGACGCCGGCGCGGATCAGCAAGCCAATTTTCGTACGGTTCAGCACCAGGAGAACCAATCCGAACACGACAAGGCCGACGATCATTGCCAGCACGCGATATTTGGCGATGGCGATATCACCGAAGATAAAGGAGCCGCGCAGTGATGTCGGCAGCGGCAGCGGAATGCGCTGCGGTCCCCACAGCGCGTAGAGCAATTGTTCAGCCACGATGAGGCCGCCCATGGTGATCAGGATTTGTTTGAGGTGGCTGCCATAGACCGGAAGGATCAGCACGCGTTCGAACACGAGGCCGAGCGCGCCGGACACCGCCATCGCCAGCAAAGCGGCGGGGGCCAGTGCGACAAGGTTAAGCCAAAGCGAGTCGGCCTGCACGTATCCGGCCATTGGAACCAGCACCAATGTGGCGACATAGGCGCCGACCGCGATGAACGCGCCGTGGCCGAAATTCAGGACGTCCATCAGGCCGAACACCAATGTGAGGCCCGATGCCATGATGAAGATCATCATGCCCATGGCGAGGCTGGCGACCGTCAGAGTGACCCATGTGCTCGGCGAGCCGATCAGCGGGATCATCGCCAGTGCAAGTACGACAGGCAGCAGCAGCGGAATGACGTCGCGCTTGGTCTGCGGCAGCGGTTCGGCGGCGGTGAGATCGGTCATTGGTGCGCCTCGAGGCTCAGACCCAGCAGCTTTTCCTGCAACGACGTGTCCTTCGCGAGTTCAGCCATCGCGCCGCGATGTACGATCTTGCCGTTGTCCATCACCAGCACGTTGTCGCCGACCTCCTGCGCCACGCGGAAATTCTGCTCGACCAGCAGGATGGTCGCGCCGCGCTTTTTGACCTCAGCGAGGCATTCGATCAGGCCGACAACGATAGCGGGGGCGAGGCCCTTGGTCGGTTCGTCGATCAGCAACAGCTTGCGCGGCTCGACGATGGCACGGGCGATGGAGAGCATCTGCTTTTGTCCGCCGGAGAGCGATCCCGCGCGCGACAGCCAGAAGCGTTTCAGCGCCGGGAAAAATCCGAAGATCCATTGCAGCCGCGTATCGTCGAGCGGCCCTTCGCGCGCGGCGAGGATCAGGTTTTCCTTCACGGTCAGATCGGAAAACACCGACATGGATTCGGGCACATAGCCCACGCCCATGCTGGCGATGTCCGGAGTGAGCTTCTTGTCGGAGCGCTGGCCTGCCAGCGTGATCGTGCCGGAGGAGGGCGGCGAGAGCCCCATGATGGTGCGCAGTGTCGTGGTCTTACCGGCACCATTGCGGCCGAGCAGCATGGTGATCTGGCCTTCCGGCACAGTGAGATCGACGCCGTGCAGGATGTGATACTGCGCGATGTGGGTGTGGACGCCGTCGAGCTTCAGCATGTCGCTCATGCGGCGGTCTTTCCGGGCGCGATGCCGAGATAGGCTTCCTGCACGATCGGCGAGGCGATCACCTCGGCGGGCTTGCCGTCGGCCACCAGCTGCCCGTTGTGCAAAACAATGATGCGGTCCGCGAGCGAACGCACCACGTCCATTTTGTGTTCGACCAGCAGGATAATCTTGCTCTGGTCCTGCTTCAGCCGCGCGATGAGATCGAGTACCACCGGCACCTCGTCGACACTCATGCCGGCGGTCGGCTCGTCGAACATGAAGACCTTCGGCTCCAGCGCCATCATCAGCGCGACTTCCAGCTTGCGCTGATCGCCGTGCGACAAAGCGGCGGCCGGTACCGCGCGGCGGTTGCCGAGCGCGATCGAGTCGAGAATGGCGTCGGCGCGTTCGATCAGATCGCGGCGTTTCATCCAAGGGCGCAGCATCTCATAGTGCACGCCGGAGGCTGCTTGCACGGCGAGGCGAACATTTTCCTCGACGCTCAGGTTCGGGAAGAGATTGGTGAGCTGGAAGGCGCGGCCGAGGCCCTTGCGCGTGCGCAACGGCGCGGTGAGGCCGGTGATGTTCTCGCCCGCAAGCAAGACATCGCCGGCGGTCGGACGAAGCTGTCCGGAGATCAGGTTGAAATAGGTGGTCTTGCCGGCGCCGTTGGGGCCGACGATGGCCGTCAGTTCGCCAGGACGAAACGTGCAACTCACCTTGTTGACGGCGACATGGCCGCCGAAACGGATGGTCAGGTCGCGGGTCTCTAAGGTGAGGGTCATGGAGCCACTTTACGATACTCGTCATGCCGGCTTCATGCCGGGCATCCACGTCTTACTTCTTCAGCCATGAAACAAGACGTGGATGGCCGGGACAAGCCCGGCCATGACGCTTTTATACGGCCGCTGTCAGACGCAGCCTTCAGCTTACCGCTTGTTCTTGATCGGGATGTTCATGTCCTCGATCTTGA
>JAUSAX010000106.1 GCA_030652315.1 Afipia sp.
CGGTGGCCGCAGATGCGCTCGACCAGCTGGTCGTAGGCAATGGAATCGCCATAGCCGAGAACCATGGCTGCGACCTGGGTGTCGAACACCGGATGCGGGATGATGCTGGCGCGGTGAAAGATGATTTCGATGTCCTGCCGCGCGGCATGGAACACTTTCAGCACGTTCTCGTTGGCCATCAGGTCAAAGAACGGCTTGAGGTCGATGCCTTCAGCAAGGGTGTCCACAACGACAGCCTCATCCGCACTGGCCATCTGCACGACGCAGAGCAGCGGATAGTAGGTGGTCTCGCGCAAAAACTCGGTATCGACAGTGATAACGTGGTGTTTGGCGAGGCGATTGCAGACTGCGGCGAGTTCGTCCGTGGTGGTGATCATTTCCATGCGGGGGTTATGGACGCCTTGAACGGAATTTTCCATGCGAAAATCGGCTGATCGGGCAGGCCCATAGGTCATGGCAGGGGACATCTTTTCTCTGTTTCTGAACCGGAGGCGTATGCTGCGCGACCAATAGGTCATTGCCGCAATGCACTATTTCGGAAGCGCAAGGGTGATTGTCATGGCCGGAAAATGTCTCATCGGTGCAGGAGCCGCAGGTCTTCTGATCGCATCGCTGGTTCCCGCCATGGCCCTGGCGAACAACCTCAATGTCAACACCGGCACGCACATTCCAATGCGGCCCCACATCAACCTCAACGCGACGATCAACCTCGGCGTAAAGGCGCGAACATTTCACGATGTCGACCTCTCGGGAGCCTGCCGCGCCGACGAACGCATCAAGACGAAAGGCAGGCGCGAGTGGCGCTGCCGGCAGGATCGCTAGGGCACGATCGGTCTGAATTAGATTTCATTTCGTTCGTCCCCGCGAAGGCGGGGACCCAGACTAGCGCCTGGATTCCCGCTTTCGCGGGAATGAGCGGGGAGCCTACAGCGCGCTTGCGAAAATCAACGTAGCTATGCGTCCCGTCAGGGGGGGCTGCATTGCACGCTTGAGCATGATTAGGTGCGACTCTACATGTGAGCTTCGCCATCATGATTACTGGACTTGATCACGCCGTCGTTCTGGTTCGCGACATTGAAGCTGGCGTCGCCGGCTATCAAACGCTGCTTGGCCGTACGCCGATGTGGCGCGCGCAAAGCAATGGTGTAGCCACCGCGATTTTCGTGCTCGACAACACGTCGCTCGAACTGATGGCGCCTGCGGGCGAAGGCGAAGCGGCCGATCGCGTCCGTGCCGCGCTTGACAAGCAAGGCGAGGGGCTTGCCAGCCTGGCTTTCGGTGTCGATGACATCGCAAAGGCGCATCATCGCCTGACGCGGCTGGGTCTCGCGCCGGAAGAAATCAGCGATGGCGCGAGCAAGGATCTCGTATCGGGCCGCACACTGACTTGGAAACGCACGCGGGCGTCTGCGGAGTTCACCCACGGCATCCGGCTGTTCTTCCTCCAGCGTGGGGAACGGCTGGCGCGTTCAGAGGAGACAGCCGCTGCTTCGGTTGCCGCGCTCGATCATCTTGTGATCGCAACGCCCGATCCGGAACGTACCGCAGCACTCTACGGCGCGCGGCTCGGCCTCGACATGAAGCTGGATCGCACCATTGCCGCGCTGGGAACGCGCTTTCTGTTCTTCAGAACCGGCGGTTTGGTGTTCGAGGTTATCCATCGCACCAAGGACGGCAGAGGGGACGGCCCGGATAAGATTTACGGCGTGTCCTGGCGCGTGGCGGACATCGAGGCCACCCGGGCGCGACTTCTCGGGGCCGGTCTGGACGTCTCTGACCCCCGCGAGGGACGCAAACCGGGCACCCGGGTCTTCACGGTGCGGACCGGCACCTTTGGGGTGCCGACCATCGTAATCCAGCAGGGGCAGCGCGAGGCTGGCGACAGTTAATCGCCTGCCTGCACGCCCGGCAGCGGGCGCATTGTTTTTATTAAGCTTTTTCCCGCCATTCGGGACGGTAACCGGCACCATGCGGTTGCCGCGTTCCCTGCGCTCGGGTAAACCCTGCGCGCGCGCACTAGCGCCTGTACCCCTTGATTCTGCCCTCTGACGCCGTTTTCCAGGATTTCCATGCATCGTTATCGTTCCCACACCTGCGGCGCCCTCCGCGATTCCGACATTGGTCAAGAGGTCCGGCTGTCCGGCTGGTGCCATCGTATCCGCGACCACGGTGGACTGCTGTTCATCGACTTGCGCGACCATTACGGAATGACGCAATGCGTGGTCGATCCGGATTCGAAGGCATTCGGTCTGGCCGAAAAGCTGCGCGCCGAGTGGGTGGTGAAGATCGACGGCAAGGTGCGCCGCCGCCCCGAAGGCACGGACAATGCCGACCTGCCGACCGGCATGGTCGAACTGTTCATCGCGGACATCGAAGTGCTGGGCGAGGCGGGCGAGCTGCCGATGCCGGTATTCGGCGATCAGGAATACCCTGAGGAAATCCGCCTCAAGTACCGCTTCCTCGACCTGCGCCGCGAGAAGCTGCATCAGAACATCATGACGCGCGGCGCCATCGTCGATTCGATGCGCGCGCGAATGAAGAAGGCCGGCTTCTTCGAATTCCAGACGCCGATCCTGACCGCGTCGTCGCCGGAAGGCGCGCGCGACTTCCTCGTGCCGTCGCGCATTCATCCCGGCAAGTTCTACGCGCTGCCGCAGGCGCCGCAGCAGTACAAGCAACTGCTGATGATGTCGGGCTTCGATCGCTACTTCCAGATCGCGCCATGCTTCCGCGACGAAGACCCGCGCGCCGATCGGCTGCCGGGCGAGTTCTATCAGCTCGACCTCGAGATGAGCTTCGTCACGCAGGACGATGTGTTCGCGGCGATGGAGCCGGTGATCACCGGCGTGTTCGAGGATTTCGCCAAGGGCAAGCCGGTTACCAAGAAGTGGCCGCGCATTCCGTTTGCCGAGGCGCTTCGCAAGTACGGCAGCGACAAGCCGGACCTGCGCAATCCGCTGGTGATGCAGGACGTCTCCGAGCATTTCCGTGGTTCTGGGTTCAAGGTGTTCGCGCGCATGCTCGAAGACGCCAGCAATCAGGTTTGGGCGATCCCCGGACCGGGCGGTGGTTCGCGCGCATTCTGCGACCGCATGAACTCGTGGGCACAGGGCGAAGGTCAGCCGGGCCTCGGCTACATCATGTGGCGTGAAGGCGGTGAGGGCCAAAAACCTGAAGGAGCAGGCCCGCTTGCCAACAATATCGGACCTGAGCGCACTGCTGCGATCCGCGAACAGCTTGGCCTCAAGGAAGGCGATGCCGCGTTCTTCGTCGCTGGCGATCCGCAGAAGTTCTGGAAGTTCGCAGGTCTCGCGCGCACCAAGCTCGGCGAAGAGTTGAACCTGATCGACAAGGACCGGTTCGAACTCGCATGGATCGTCGACTTCCCGATGTACGAGTACAACGAGGAAGACAAGAAGGTCGACTTCTCGCACAACCCGTTCTCGATGCCGCAGGGTGGCATGGAAGCGTTACAGACGCAGGATCCGCTCACGATCAATGCGTTCCAGTACGACATCGCCTGCAACGGTTACGAGATCGCGTCCGGCGGCATTCGCAACCATCGCCCCGACGCGATGGTGAAGGCGTTCGAAATCGCGGGCTACGGCGAGGAAACGGTCATTGAGCGTTTCGGCGGCATGTATCGCGCGTTCCAGTACGGCGCGCCGCCACACGGTGGCATGGCCGCAGGTGTCGATCGTATTGTGATGCTGCTTTGCGGCACGAACAATCTGCGCGAAATCTCGCTCTTCCCGATGAACCAGCGTGCTGAAGATTTGCTCATGGGTGCGCCATCGGAAGTCGCGCTCAAGCAGTTGCGCGAACTTCATATCAGGCTCAATCTGCCCTAGTGTGGCGGTTCGCAAGTCCGCATCATTCCTGCGGCACGCTCTTTTGCGGACTTGCGAACCGAGACCACACTAGAATTACAATTTCTAGTGTCCTTTTGAATCCGAAGTTCGCTATGAAACGCGCTGCGAAATGAAGCGAACTTCGGATTCAGGACGCTAGACCTGAATCGCATAATCGTCGCAAGACGGGACTAAACAGCACTCGCCGCAAGACGGTGCTGATAGAATATCGGGAGTGGGTATGGCGTCGACGTTGTCTGAAGAACTGCGCCTCGCGGCGTTGGCTTACCATCGCCTGCCACGGCCCGGTAAACTCGAGATTCAGGCGACCAAGCCGCTTGCCAACCAGCGCGACCTCGCGCTGGCCTATTCGCCGGGCGTTGCCGCGGCCTGCGAGGCGATTGCCGCCGATCCGGCGATGGCTGCAGAACTCACAACCCGCGCCAACCTCGTCGCCGTCGTCAGCAACGGCACCGCCGTGCTTGGCCTCGGCAACATCGGTCCGCTCGCGTCGAAGCCGGTGATGGAAGGCAAGGCGGTCCTGTTCAAGAAATTCGCCGGTATCGATGTGTTCGACATCGAGATCGCCGCCGACACCATCGCGCGCGTGGTCGAGACCGTGGCTGCGCTCGAGCCAACCTTCGGCGGCATCAACCTTGAGGATATCAAGGGGCCGGAGTGCTTCGAGATCGAGGAGCAGCTCAAGGCGCGGATGAAAATTCCCGTCTTCCATGACGACCAGCATGGCACCGCGATTATCGTCTGCGCTGCGGTCCGCAACGCGCTGATGCTGAACGGCAAGAAGATCGAGGACATCAAGATCGTCGCATCCGGCGCGGGTGCTGCCGCGATCGCCTGCCTCAATCTGCTGGTGTCGCTCGGCGCCAAGCGCAAGAACATCTGGGTCTGCGACATCGACGGTCTCGTCTATGAAGGCCGCAACACACTGATGGACAAGTGGAAGGCGGTTTACGCGCAGAAGACCGACAAACGCACGCTGGCCGATGTGATCGGCGGCGCGGACGTCTTCCTTGGCGTGTCTGCCGGCGGCGTGCTCAAGCCCGAGATGGTCAAGGAGATGGCCGACAAGCCGCTGGTGATGGCGCTCGCCAATCCGACGCCGGAGATCATGCCGGACGAGGTGCGCAAGGTGCGTCCCGATGCGATGATCTGCACCGGGCGTTCCGACTTCCCCAATCAGGTGAACAACGTTCTCTGCTTCCCGTTTATCTTCCGGGGCGCGCTCGATGTCGGCGCGACCGCGATCAACGAGGAGATGAAGCGTGCGGCAGTGGATGCGCTGGCGCAGCTTGCGCGCGATCCACCGTCCGATGTCGTGGTGCGCTTCGATGCCGGCGAGACGCAGGGCTTCGGTCCTGGCTCGCTGATCCCGAGCCCGTTCGATCCGCGACTGATCCTGCGCGTCGCGCCCGCAGTGGCGCAGGCGGCGATGGATTCGGGCGTGGCGACGCGGCCGATCACCGATTTCGACGCTTACATCGAACGGCTCGACCGGTTCGCATTCCGCTCCGGTCTGGTCATGAAGCCGGTGTTCGCCAAGGCCAAGACCCAGCCGGTGCGCGTGATCTATGCCGAGGGCGAGGACGAGCGCGTGCTGCGCGCGGTCCAGGTCGTGCTTGAGGAAAAGCTGGCGCGTCCCATTCTGGTCGGACGTCCGTCGGTGGTCGCAACGCGCATCAAGCGGTTCGGTCTTTCGATCAACCCCGGCAGCGATTTCGATCTGATCAATCCCGAGGACGATCCGCGTTATCGCTCCTACGTGCAAACCTACATCGATCTGGCCGGGCGGCACGGCATCACGCCGGAAGCCGCGCGGACACTGGTGCGCACCAATGCGACCGTGATCGCGGCGCTCGCGGTGGCGCGCGGCGAGGCCGACGCCATGCTGTGCGGCGTTGATGGCCGCTACATGAGCCATCTGCGGCGCATTCGCGAGATCATTGGCGTCACGCCGGGCCTTGCGGACTATTCGGCGCTGGCGCTGGTGATCACCAGCAAGGGCGCGTATTTCATTGCCGACACCCAGATTCGTCCCAATCCAACGGCGGAAGAACTGGCGGAAATGGCGGCGCTTGCCGCCGTGCACGTCCAGCGGTTCGGTATCAAGCCGAAGGTGGCCTTCCTGTCGCATTCGGACTTTGGCAGCTACGATTCCGCGTCGGCCCAGAAGATGCGACGCGCGACCGAAATATTGGTGAACGACCACCCCGAGATCGAAGCCGACGGCGAGATGCACGGCGACTCCGCGCTGACCGAGCTGTCGCGTAAGCTCGTCCTGCCGCATTCGCGGCTCGAAGGCTCGGCCAATATCCTGATCATGCCGAACCTCGACGCGGCCAATATCGCGTATCAGATGATCAAGATTCTCGCTGACGCGCTTCCTGTCGGACCGATCCTGATCGGACCCACGCGTCCGGCCCATATCCTGACGCCATCGGTGACGGCGCGGGGCATTCTCAACATGACGGCGGTTGCCGCGGTTGAGGCGCAAGAGCGGGCGGGACGGCAACAGCCGACGCTGTTCGGTTGACGGTAACTCCTGTATAGTCTCGTTCGCGGGATTTCAGCAGGGGCGACAAATGCCAGCCATAGTCACAGTCGGACGTGTTTTGTTCGTCGTCCTGTTTGTGTTTTCCGGGGCCTCCAAGCTATTCGATATCGCATCGACCACGCAGGCGATCACCGAGAAGGTCGTCCTTCCGGCGATGCTGACGCAATACACCACCCAGCTTGAGGGCGTCACCGGGATGCCGACCGCGCAGATGCTGGCAATTTTGGCTGGCGTCGTGGAAGTCGCGGCCGGATTGTTCATCGCGCTGAATTTCGGCACGCGGTTCTTCGCCTTGGTGCTGGTGCTGTTCGTTGTGGTGGCGACGTTCTACTTCCATAATTTCTGGGACATGACCGGTGCCGACCGGATCAACAACATGATCCATGCGCTGAAGAACCTGTCGTTGATCGGCGGGCTGCTGGTGATCGCAGGCTATCCGCGTCCGGTTACCGTTGAAGGCGAGCGCTACACCGGTATCTAGTGGCCGTTTCAGCGGATGCATACCGTATATGCGCGCATCGTATTCCGATTTACTCATATGTTTACCTATCAAGCTTAGTCCTGAACCCGGGGAAACAGTCTGGGAAAAAAAAGACATGCTTGATCGAGTGAGCGTTACGACGCTTTTGAAGTCTGTGATTGCCGTTATGGCGGCTTGCGTCATTATCGTGTTGGGTGTGTCAGGGTGGCGTTCCTGGAATGCACTCGAAGCTACCAACCGGATTTCAACGATCGCCGATGCGTCCGGAAATGCCTTCAAGGCAATGCATAATCTGCGGACCGACAGGTCCTCGACGGTCCGGGCCTTGAATGCCGACGCGCCGATGGACTCTGAAGTGGGCAACTATGTCCGTCGCATTCACGATGCTGAGATGCCGGCGATGCGGAACGCGGCCAATATTCTTGCGTCGTTGGACTTTCCTGAAAAGAACGTGCTGCTGCCGGAATTGTCCAGGCTGATCTTGTCGCTGGACAAGATGCAGAAGGAGTTCTGGATCGAAGCGGCGAAGCCGAAAGCCGCGCGCCGCGCGAACCTCGCCAAGGAGTACCTGCAAGGGACAAACTCGGTCCTCGATGTTCTCGACAAGATATCGAACCGGCTGTCGGCTCTGGTTAATCACGCCGACCCCGTCGTAGACCAGTTGCTGTCGATCAAGCAGATGGCGTGGTTGTTGCGTAACACCGCGGGCGACGCATCGGTGCTGGTGTCGAACGGATTCGCGGCCGGAAAACTCACGCCCGAAATGCAACTGAGCTACACCAAGCTCGTCGGCGGAATGGACGCGGCATGGCTGGCGCTTGAAAACGCGTCTGCCGGAATGCAATTGTCGCCTGACTTGTCGAGCGCGCTCGTCGCGGCCAAGGCTACATACTTCGACAAGGACTACATGTCGCTTCGCGACCGCCTGATCAATGCGTTGGCCACCGGCGAGAAGCCGGAAATGACAGCGGCCAAATGGAGTCCGCTGACGGTGGGGCGCATGGCGAGTGCCGTTGTTGTCGCCGAACGCGCGCTGGATGCCGCCAAGGACTACGCCGGCAGCCTGCGCCAAACGGCGTTGCGCACCTTGATCATGCAGGTTGTTTTTCTGGCTGGGGCGATCGCTCTGGCCATCCTGAGCATGATCGCTGTGAGCCGCCGCGTCATCAACCCGCTGCAATCCATTCGGGATGCGATGCTCAAGGTTGCCAGTGGCGACCTCACCGTCGATGTGCCGCTCACCCAGCGCCGGGATGAAATAGGTGCTCTCGCCGGAGCTCTGGGGACGTTCAAGCAAAACGCCGTCGAAAAGGAACGTATCGAAGGCGAGCAGCGCGAGCGCAATTCGCGCGGCGCGTCACGGCAGCAGGCAATTGAATCCCATATCGCGGCGTTCGAGCACCAGGTCCGTGAAGCCCTCGACGCGCTAGCCGGCGCCTCGGATCAAATGAGTCAGACGTCGGAGAACATGTCCGCGATCTCGGAGCAGACCACGTCTCAGGCTCAGTTGGCGGCCAGAGCTTCCGGCGAGGCATCGTCGAACGTGCAAAGTGTGGCGGCTGCGTCTGAAGAACTGAGTGCGTCGATCAACGACATCAGTCGTCAGGTGACGCACGCGGCGGGTATCGCCAGCCGTGCGGTCGATCAAGCTCGTCTGACCGACGATACGGTTCAAGGTCTGTCTCAGACAGCGAGTCGCATTGGCGATGTGGTCAAGCTGATCAACGATATCGCGGCGCAAACCAACCTGCTTGCACTGAATGCGACAATCGAAGCTGCGCGCGCGGGCGAGGCCGGCAAGGGATTTGCCGTCGTCGCCTCCGAGGTGAAGTCACTCGCCAGCCAGACGGCGAAGGCGACCGAGGAAATCTCGCAGCAGATTGCAGCGGTTCAGAATGTTGCGCAGGAAGCCATGGATGCGATCAAGGGCATCGGCGGGACCATCGCGGAAGTGAGCGAAGTTGCCACCGCGATCGCTGCGGCGGTTGAGGAGCAGGGCGCGGCCACCAAGGAGATCACGCGCAACACGCAACAGGCTGCACAGGGCACCAAGGATGTCGCCGACAATATCGTCGGTGTGACCGAGGGAGCCGATGCCACCGGAGCGTCAGCGCAGAACGTCAAGCTGGCGGCGGAGGCGCTCGGCGTTCAGACGCAGCAGCTCCGTGGTCAGGTCAACGATTTCCTGGGTAAGATCCGCGCGGCGTGAGCCGTGATGGCGGCCGGTCGCTCTAGCCAGCGACCGGCCTGCGCCACGCCGTGACGTCCACGTCGCGCTCCGCGTCGAGAATGCTGGTCTCCGCCGCCACAAGGCCGTGACTGGCTAGAATCTCCTGCGGCGAACGCGACGGTATCTCGAGAAAACCGCCCATCCCGCCGGGGATTGTCAGGCTGTGCGCCTGCGACAGCCAGAACGTGTCGAAGCGGTCCATGAACATCTCGAACACAACGGGGCCGCCGATGATCGCCGCGGTTCCGGTCGTCACGCCGCTCTCGCGGCAGGCGTCCGCGAACGATGCGCCGGCGGGATTCCACAACGTCGCCTTGGGATTGGCAGGATCGCGGGCGAGGCCCGGAACGGTTCGGGTCAGCACGACGCGCGTGCGCTCGGGCGAACGCGGCTGGTCCTCGAAAGAGTTCTTGCCATGAACGATCAGGTCCGCATCATCGAGCGCGGATTCGAAAAATCTCTGATCGGCGTCGAACTTGAGCGCCGCGGGCATCACGCCACTGGCGTCCGCGAGCATGCCGTCGGCGGAAAGGATCACATAGCCTTCGATGCGCATGAGATGCGGTTTAGCCATTTTCGGGAAAGCCGCAAGTGCGCGTTTGCTATTCCGAAATGGTCTGCACAACGCTGTTGAGCGGGCGCGAACTCACGGTCGGCAGCTTGAGGCCCTTGACGACGTCCTCGTCGTATTGCGCGATGGTCTGCATCGGTGCCTTGGCCTTGACCTGCACCACCTTGTAGCCGCCGGCCTTCAACCGCTTCATCAACTCGGGCAGAGCTTCGGCGGTATGCTTCTGGAAGTCGTGCATCAGCACGATGCCCTTGCCGTTCTTCTCGAGCTTGGCCATCACGGTATCGACGACTTTCTGCGCGGTACTGGCCTTGAAATCGAACGAGTCGAGATCGCACGACCAGATCGAGATGTTGCGCTCGCCGAGATACGTCACCATCGCAGGTGGATGCTGGAGCGCGGGAAACCGGAACAGCGGCGAGGGCGCGGCACCCAGCGCCCATTTCACGGCGCTGAAGCCCTTCTCGATCTCTTCCTTCTGCTGCGCTTCGGTCAGCTTCTTGTTGTTGAGATTGGCGTGCGACCACGTATGCGCGCCGATGGTGTGGCCTTCAGCAGCGACATGCTTGAGGATCTCGGGATAGTAGGTGGCATGCTTGCCGATCGGAAAGAAGATCGCCTTGACGCATTCGTCGGCAAGCGTCTTGAGAACCGAAGGTGTGTTCACCGGCCACGGTCCGTCGTCGAATGTCAGCACCACTTCCTTGTCGCGCAGGAAGTCGAGTTGCTTGAAATGCTCGAAGCCGAAGCCGGGACCGCCAGTGGTGTCGATCTGCACCACACGCGACACGCCGATGGCGTTCGGGTTGGCGCAGTTGGCTTTGATCGGCGCTGGAGGAGGTGTTGGCGCGGGGGCAGTTGCAGTAGTCGCGGCTGGTGCCGGTGCCGCGGCTTTGGCCGGCGGTGGAGCGCTGCGCTGCGGGATGAGTGCCTGCGACCAGGCGCTGGTGAAGGCGCAGATCGAGATGGCGCTGGCGGCGAAAACGGTTGCCTTGATACGCATGGAAAATACCCCCAAACGCAAAAATTCCCCGCGTCCGGCTCGGCGGACGCTGCCGTAGTCCCCGGCGTTCAGCCTAGACCCTCATGGTTTATTGCGCCAATCGATTTTCAATCGGAGCGTTGGCAGGGTTAATCGGGGGTGCGAGTTCCGTCAGGCGGGCAGGGCGCGGGCAATCGCGGTCACAACGCGCGTGTCGGTCGGCTCGATGCGAGAGGAAAAAGCATCGGCGATATGGCCGTCACGGCCGACGAGATACTTGTGGAAGTTCCAGCCTGGAAGATCGCCGGGCCGCTCGGCCGCCGCCCACTTGTAGAACGGATGGGCGTTCGGTCCCTTCACGGAAGTCTTGGCCGTGATCGGGAAGCTCACATGATAGGTCTGCTCGGCGGTGTGCGTGATGTCGTTGACGCCGCCCGGCTCCTGCGCACCGAAGTCGTTCGACGGCACGCCGATCACGGTGAACCCACGGTCGCGAAACTTCGTCCAGATTTCCTGCAGCCCCGCATATTGCGGAGTGAAGCCGCAGAGCGAGGCGGTGTTCACCACCAGCAGCGGCTTGCCCGCGAAGTCGGCGAGTCGGATGTCGCCGCCCTTCAGGCTCTGGAATGAAAAGCCGTACGCAGTCATCCGGCTCATCGCGGCCTGCGCGAAGACGGATCGTGTCGCGAGCGGGAGTGCCGCACCAGCCGCGATGGCCGTTATCACACTTCGGCGGTCGATCATGATGCGCTCCCTGAGAGACTGTCGCTCAAGATAACGGATTGCCGCCGCTCCAAGTTTCAAGAAGCCGTGACAGGTCTCACGGACGCTTCGGCGGCTTGTCGCACCATGGCATCGGCAATTCCGGTTCGTAATACTCGTTCCACTCGCAGATGTATTCGGGACCGCTGCGCTTCATGACATGCTTCACCGGCTCGGCCTGGCTGATGGCGACGTGGGCGACGATCAGCGCCGCGCCGATCGGATAGGCCCATTTGCTCCACCGCAGGTCGTTCAGCTTTTCCAGCAGCAGTGCGCCGGCCAGAATGATGAGCGGATCGGTCAGGATAAAGTATTCGGCCTTGAGGTTACGCCGCACGCCGAGCGCATCGATACCGATGGCTGACAGCAGCAGCAATGTCGCCTGGATGGCGACCTGCCGTTCGCCTTTGAGCCACGCATAAACGATGCCGGGAATGACCAGCCATGTCAGGAACACGGTTGGGCGCGGTGACGTGAACAGGACAAACGTGTACCGCTTGAGCACGGAAATGACGCCGTCGAACAGCAGGCTGATGGCAGCGAGAATCTTGCCGCCCTCGGTTGCCGTGGTCGCCGGCGCGTCCGCAAACACCAGCATTTTCTCGATGGGATTGATCACGGCGACGGCGTTCTGCGGATCATACTGCAGATAGAGCGTGAGCAGTCCGAGTGACGCGCCGGCGATCACCGCGAACATCGACGTCAGCGTTTCGGTGGGGCTGATCCGCCATATCACCGCATATACGATCATGGCGACGCCTATCCAGCAGAGCAGGGCAACCTGATACACCCCGAATTTGCCGCCAATCAGGGCGTTAAGCTGGGCAATGTCGATCGATTCAGGCTCAAAGCCCGCGGCGATCAGCGGCCACGCAAGGCCGAGCATCAAAGCCGCGACAACGGCTGCACCGAGCGTCGCGATCCATGCTCGCGCCGAGTTGTTCCAGAAAGGTGTGCTGGTGCTGTCCGGTGTGCCGAACGGCAGCATCATCAACGGCAGTCCCGCGATCAGCAGAATGATCTGAACCTTGTTCTGCAATCCGAGCACGCACAGCGCGGCCGCGCCCGCGAGTGCGAGGGGACGCCATGTGCTGGCGCGGCGGCTCGCGGCGATCAGCAGCATCAACGCCAGCGTGAACAGACACGCGGCGATCAGTTCGCTGCGGAGAATACGCATATGAACCGCGATCCCGCCGGAGAAAGCGAACGCGAATGTGGCTAGCAGCGCGATCCGCCAGTCGCGGAAGATGCAGCGGGCGAGCGCCGCGAAGCCGAGGACGAAGATCGTTGCGGTGAGCCACGCCACCACGCGGCCGGCGCGAACCGCGCTGGTCATCGCGGCATCAAAGGCAGGGATGTTCAGCGCCGACGGGATCGACGATAGCTTCCATGCATCGAGCAGGCCCAGCGAATGCATCAGCTGGAACCACGACTTCACCGACAGGATGGTGAAGTAGGATGGGTGATCGAAGAACGCCTGCGGCTTGCCGTCGTTCAGCACGAGCGCGTTGTAGACGATCATGAAATCCATGTCGGCATTACGCCAGTAGATGACGAAATAGCCGGCCAGGAAAAACGACAGCGCCAGGCCAATCAGAATGACGGCCATGCCGCCGGTCCAGCCGAACGGTGTCAGCCGCGCAAGCGCGTCACGCCGCGGGTCTTTGGAGGAGGGTGTTGCTGAGGTCTGGATGTCGGGGAGGGCTGTCATGATTGGCGGGTTCTATCGCAAGGTCGCACCGAAAGCCAACCGGGGTTCCGGGGCAATTTGACCGTTGAAGAAATCCTCTCCGGTCATTTCCGCGAAAGCGGGAATCCAGTTCGTCAAAGTCTGGGTCCCCGCTTACGCGGGGACGAGCGGAAGAAACAATCCGCTCGGACGCTACCGCAGCGGGACGATGAAATCGGTGCCCCGGCCGGTCTCGTCGCCAAGGCCGCGATCCGACACGGTGATCGAGCCGCCCGGCGCAAGCGCCGATGCGATCCGCTTCATCGTGTCTTCGGGAATGGTCAGGCGATCGAGGGCCTCCATTGGCGATGACGGTGGAGCGGTCGGTGTGATCGCGGCGGCAGGCTCGCCGCGCCTGCGCCGGGGAGTTTCACTCGCCGCGCGCACGGGCACGGGAAGCGAGACAACCGACCAGCGCAGCGCATCGGGATCGGCCTTGTCCATGCGGACCGTGAAGACGTGCGTGCCGAGCGGGCGATCCGATGCGGCGATGGTGACCGGCGCTTCAAACCACGGTTCGAAATTCTGCCGCACGTAGATCTTGTTTTCCTTAGCGCTGACAAAGGCCGCAACATGACCGGTGCGGGGTTTCACCGGGCCGATAAATTCCGCCGTTCCTTCGAGCGGAGGCGTGACGCTGGGTGATGCGACAGGATCGGTGGCGCGGGCCTGATCCTTGCCGGTCTTCGGAGCTTCGCCTTTCTGGTCGGCAAGCTTGTCATCGACAGGTTTATTGTCGGGCGCATCAGTCCTGGTTGCGTTGTCGTTCGAGGTGTCCGACGATGCGTCCTTGGGAGTTTCCTTGACTGCCTCGGACGCGGGCGACCCATCCCGACCGGAATCCCGCGCTTGCGCGACGACGGTGTCCGCATCGCTCTTTTGCGGAAATGCGCCGTTGGCGTCGGCTGTGCGAATGGGCGCGCCTTCGGAAATCGATGTCAGCCTCAGTTGCGGCTTTTCGTGAGCGGCGGCATCGAGGATCGACGTGCGGTCGGACTTCAGCGTCGAGGCCTGCTTGTCCGGCGCGGGCACGGCTGCGACCGGCCTTGTGTCCGGCTTGCGCGTGATCAGCAGCGGGTGAGAGACATCGATCGGTGAGATTTCGCCGGGGGTGACGATCACGCGCGCGCCCATGCGGGTCCAGCCCCACATCCGCATCGCGAAATTCATCGGCATGCGGATGCAGCCGTGCGACGCCGGATAACCGGGCAGTGCGCCCGCGTGCAGCGCGATGCCGGACCAGGTGATGCGCTGCATGTAGGGCATCGGTGCACCGCTGTAGATATTCGAGCGGTGGTATTTGTTCTTCTGGATGATGCTGAATACACCCGACGGCGTCGAATGGCCCTGCATGCCGGTGGACACCGGCGACTCCGCGAACAAGCCATTCTGATCGTAGATTTTTATCTTTTGGTTTTCGACCGAGATCGCGATGACGATCGGCCCGACCGGCTTGGCGGTGTCCTTGGGCGCATCGGGCAGTTTCTGGCGGGTGCGCGCGACGCGCGGGCGGCGCGGTTCCATTCGTGGCGGCTCGGCGTAATCGCTGCCGGGGTCCATCGGCCAGAACATCTGGGCGTCGGCAGGCAGCGCAAATCCAGCTGTCAGGGTCGCCGCGAGCCATGCGGTCCGCAGACCCCTGGATCGGGCCGGACGGGAACTGATGTCACTGCCAAAAGGGGAGGTTGTGCCGACCGTTTTCTGCTGGTCGCCCGGGGGAGGTAGTCGATTGCCGTACACGCGAAATTCCTCAATTGATTCCAGTGTTAGTGTCGCCAATCGGCTGAATGTTCATAGCCGTTACCGGTCTCGGTACCGCATTCTGCGTGATTCAGGGTGCTGAAATGCTAGCCGGTGAGCCTTCAAAAGCGCTTAACGGCCGCTTATCCGCGGTCACAATCCCGTGCCTTCCAACACCGCCGACGCCACCCCACATGAAGGGTTCCCGGCGCGGAGCAAGTTTGCCCTGAGCCGTCCTGAAGACCCTTCCTTGGAGCCTCCCGATGCCCTTCCGTTCGACCCGAATGACAGCAGCCGCAGCGCTGTTGGCCACCGCTTTTGTCTGGCTGGCCGTAACGCCTGTGGCGGCGGCTGACGAGCCGGACCTGATCTTCCGCCGCTCCACCGTCTTCAAGCTGCTCAGCCCGGACGACAAACTCGCGACCTACGGCGTCGACGATCCCGCCGTCGAAGGCGTGGCGTGTCATTTCACGGTGCCGGAGAAGGGCGGCTACAAGGGTTGGCTCGGGCTTGCCGAGGAGGTCTCGGACATCTCGCTGGCCTGCCGCCAGGTCGGGCCGATCCGCTTCAAGGCCAAGGCGGCGCAAGGCGAGGACATGTTCCGGCAGCGCCGGTCGCTGTTCTTCAAGAAAATGCAGATCGTGCGCGGCTGCGACGCCAAGCGGAACGTGCTGGTCTACATGGTCTACTCCGACAGGCTGATCGAGGGTTCGCCGAAGAACTCGACGTCCTCGGTCCCGGTCATGCCATGGGGCAGCAACGACACCATCCAGAAATGCAGCGATTTCATTTCGGGATAGGGCGCGCTGGATACGCCGCTGACTGACGACGGATCTGCGCAACACCGTCATTGCGAGGAGCGTAGCGACGACGCAATCCAGCCTTCTTCTGGATTGCTTCGTTTCGCTCGCAATGACGAACGAAGCCGTTGCGAACTTTACGCCGCCGACCTGTTCTTGATCATGCCGACGATAGCGGTGAGCACCGCACCGGCAACGCCGCCGCCCGCGGCCTGACCGATGATCGCGCCGATGTCCGGCGTCGCAGCCGTACCGGCCAGCATCGGAATCAGCATTCCGAGAATCTGCCCGCCCACGCCGCCGCCGATAGCACCGGCGATGGTATTCCCTATCGTGCCAAGATCGATGTTCTTGGCCGCGCCGCCAACGACGTTTCCGCCGATGGCGCCGCCGATAATCTGAATCAGCAGGGTAACAAGCATGCCCGACATGATTTCGTCTCCCGGTCCGGATTGACGTTCATCACGACGGCGCCGGACTCATTCGCCGCGCTCCACAACTGTAGGACGATGAAACCGGCGGTCACGCTGCAACTGCGAATTCCTACGACGAAAAGCCGACCGACAAGTCATCGATTTGTCTTGCGCGATTTCGAATCGGTAGTGACGCGCGGCGCTCTTGCGTTTGCGGGTGGTTTGATCGACGCTTGCCGGACAACAATGAAAAATCAAAGGGCGGATAACATGCGTCTCAAGAACAAGGTTGCGCTGGTCACGGGCGGCGCATCAGGATTTGGCGCAGCCATTGCGCGGCTTTTCGTGGACGAGGGCGCCAAGGTCGTGATCCTCGATCTGAACGGCGAGGGCGCGGCGCGCGTCGCCGCGAACACCGGCGGCGCGGTTGCGGTCGCGGGCGACGTCTCCAAGCGCGACGACATCGACAGGGCCGTTGCCACAGCGGTCGAGAAATTCGGGCGGCTCGACATCGTGGTCAACAATGCGGGCTGGTCGTTTCGCAACAAGCCGATCATGGACGTGACCGAAGACGAGTTCGACCGCGTGTTCGCCGTCAACGTCAAATCGATCTATCACATGACGAACGCGACCGTGCCGCTGATGCGCAAGCAGGGCGGCGGTTGCATCATCAACATCGGTTCGACCGGCGGCATCCGCCCGCGCCCGGGGCTCACCTGGTACAACGGCTCGAAGGGCGCGGTGAACCTGCTCTCCAGCGCGATGGCGGTGGAACTCGCGCCCGACAAGATACGGGTGAACTGCGTCGCGCCGGTGATGGGCGAGACCGCGCTGCTTGAAACATTCATGGGCGTGCCGGACACGCCGGAAAACCGCGCCAAGTTCATCGCGACAATTCCGCTTGGCCGCATGTCGCAGCCGGAAGACATCGCCAAGGCGTGCGTCTATCTCGCGTCGGACGATGCCGATTTCATCACCGGCGTGGTGCTGCCGGTGGATGGCGGCCGGACGATCTAGGCCGTGAACTGATAATCTGCTGGACTGACAGCCTGCCAGAGTCCGCTTTGCCCCGATAGCCGACGTATTGCTGCATAGCAGCGCAACGACGCTATGTGCCACAAGCGGAAGTCGCGCTCGCCGAAGATATCGTTGTCATCAAAAATGATATCGCCGACATGAATGCCGATGCGGAATTCGATCCTTAGATCCTGCGGCACGGCGATATTTTGCTCGGCCATGCAGCGCTGGAATTCAACCGCACCGCGCACCGCATCGACGGCGCTGGCAAACTCGACCAGTATTCCGTCACCCGTCGTCTTGACGATGCGACGCGATGCGCCGCAATTGCGGGGAAGATGAGCGCTTTTCTAATCGCCTTTAACTGGGATAGCGTACCTTCTTCGTTGACACTCATCAGCCGGCTATATCCCGCGATGTCCGCCGCAAGGATAGCCGCCAGTCGCCGTTCCACGCGCTCTTTGCTCAAGACGCACCTCGGCCCGGATTTCGAACAGCTATTTTAGCAGAAAAATAAGCCGATGTCCGATTGCCAATGTCCGAGATGGGTCAATCGTGTCGCTCTGACTGCGCGCCGTTGACTTCGGGTCTGCCTCGCTAAACAGACAATTTCAGAGCCGGTTGGCACTTCGCATTCGTGCCATAAGCGGAAGGCCTCAGATCGAGCACAAAACGTCGGTGCCCCTGAAAGCGGACATGCTATGATGTCCGCTTCGCGCCAGAGCGTGCCCGGAACAAATTCGGGATCGAGCGCGTTTTTAGTGCGTTCGGGGCCATTTTGAGCATCTGGCACGGGATAACCCGTTTAGCTCCAATTCTGAAAGAGCCAGATTTTCATGACTTTGATCCCTGATCCACCTTTAACATCACCGTCCACTTTGATCCCACCCCTGGCTTTGCCAACCGTTCTCATCGTTGAAGATGAGTTGATATTGCGAATGCGCGCGGTGGATATGGTCGAAGACGCCGGGTTCAATGCGGTCGAAGCTGTGAACGCTGACGAAGCACTTGCCATTCTCGAAGCGCGCTCCGATATCGCATTGCTTTTTACCGACATTCAAATGCCGGGCAGCATGGACGGCCTGAAACTCGCTCACGCTGTCGCCGATCGTTGGCCTCCCATAAAAATTATACTTGTGTCAGGTCAATTGAAGCTCACCGAAAGTGAAGCACCGATCAACAGCCGGTTTTTCGTAAAGCCGCTGGAGGCGGCGCAGATGATCGCCCAGCTTCAGGACATGATCGGCAAAGGGGCATTGGGACTTCTCGCCGTCAATGTTGGGGCGTTAAAGACCGAGCCGGTAAAGGTTGACCTTATCGCCGAATCCAAGAAAGCGCGGTTGATCTTGCCCTCGCAAGAAGTATTGACCGCAGAAAACGACAGTCTTAGGGTCTTGCTTCTGCAAGCAGGAATCGATGCGAAAGTATTGCTTGCGCAGGCCGGCATCGACGCCAAGGAGCGTGAAGCCGCCGACAAGCTGCAAAAGCTTATTCTGGACGAGTTGCATCATCGCATCAAAAATACGCTGGCAACCGTGAGTGCTATTGCATCGCAAAGCCTGCGTACGGCGACAAGCATTGAACACGGACAGCATGCCATCGAAGGACGGCTGCTCGCACTTGGGCGGGCTCACGATCTTCTTATGCAAGCAAGCTGGGTCAGCGCCAGCCTCGCCAACATTGTTCGAGG
>JAUSAX010000108.1 GCA_030652315.1 Afipia sp.
AACGTCCGGGTTCGGCACCACCACCTGGCGGTCGAACCGGCCGGGACGCAGCAGCGCCGGATCGAGCACGTCGGGACGGTTGGTGGCGGCGATCAGGATCACGCCTTCATTAGCCTCGAAGCCGTCCATTTCGACCAGCAACTGGTTGAGGGTCTGTTCGCGTTCATCGTTGCCGCCGCCGAGGCCGGCGCCGCGATGACGGCCGACCGCGTCGATTTCGTCGATGAAGATGATGCACGGCGCGTTCTTCTTCGCCTGCTCGAACATGTCGCGCACACGCGACGCACCGACGCCGACGAACATTTCAACGAAATCCGAACCGGAGATGGTGAAGAACGGCACGTTGGCTTCGCCAGCGACCGCGCGCGCGATCAGGGTTTTGCCTGTGCCCGGAGGTCCGACCAGCAGCACGCCGCGCGGAATCCGTCCGCCGAGGCGCTGATACTTGCCCGGGTCGCGAAGGAACTCGACGATCTCCTGCAGATCCTGCTTGGCTTCATCGACACCCGCGACATCCTCGAACGTCACGCGGCCGTGCGCCTCGGTCAGCATCTTGGCGCGCGACTTGCCGAAGCCCATCGCCTTGCCTGCGCCGCCCTGCATCTGGCGCGACAGGAAGACCCACACGCCGATCAGCGCGATGAACGGCAACCATGACACCAGCAGCGACACGAACCACGGCACGTTGTCGCCCGGCGGCTTGGCGGTGATCGACACCTTGCCGTCGTACAGGCGCTTGACCAACGTCGGATCGCTCGGCGCGTAGGTGTGGAAGGTCGAGCCGTTGGTGAAGGTGCCGTTGATGTCCGGTCCCTGGATAACCACGTCGCGGACGCGGTTCTGGTCAACCTCGGTCAAGAGTTGGGAGAATGAAATGTCCTGAGAGGCTGCCCGCTGTCCCGGATTCTGGAAAAGCGTGAATAATGCCAACAGCAGCAAGACGATAATGACCCAGAGGGCGAAATTGCGCAGATTGGCGTTCATTGGGCTTCCTTCGTGGCCGCATGGATCGCGGCCTGATGTCCTTGGGTCTGCAACACGTTTTTCAGTGCCGGTTGCATTACAATCTAGGTGCGGGGCCCCCTGATGCCAAGGGAACCTCTCGGGACTATTTAACGCATCTTAGTGCCATTCCGGGTGAAATAAGGGCGGTTTGGCGCGGCGGTTTCAACAGTGGTTAAGGCAAACCAGCCATTCGCCGGCGCGGCGGCGCCGGGACGATGTGAATCCGGTTGTTCTGGATGCTGATGACGGCCCCGGCCAGTGTCTGCTTCAGCCGGATGCGCCCGGCCCCGGACTGTCCCGCTGTTACAGCCTGATCCATTGCCTGCAGCAACGCCTCGACCTTGCCGAGTTTGGCCGGTCCCTCGTGACCGGCGCGGTTGATCGCGCGCATCAGCAGCCGCACCCGGATTTCGTCGGTCAATGCCAAGAACGCCGCGAGGTCGAATCCTGCGGCGGAACTCACCCCATCGATGCTTGCCAGATACCGCTCCGCGCCGTCGGTCATGACATCGAGCGCGGCATTGGCGCGGGCGAGACGCGCCGCCAGACGCACCAGACCACGCGCATCGGCGCCTTCCGCCGCGAGTGCCGGCATCAGTGCGCGCAACCGCGGCCGCGTGAAGCGCGGATCGTAATTGGTCGGATCGTCGGCGAACGCGACGCCGGCCTTCTCGAGCGTAGCGACGAGCCGCGACTTCGGCACATCCAGAAACGGCCGCGCCAGAACCACGCCATTGCGTTCCGATTGCCGCGCCATCGCCGCTAGTCCCGCGATCCCGCTGCCGCGCGACAGCCGCATGATAACGGTCTCGGCCTGGTCGTCCCGTGTATGGGCGGTGAAGATATGCGATGCCCCGCAACTCCGCGCGGCACGGCCCAGCAATCGATAGCGCGCATCGCGCGCCGCCGACGGCAATCCTGTTTTGGGCTTCTCGTCACGCCATCGAAGCGTGCGATGTTCGACATCCAGCGCCTTGGCGAGTTGCTTGACGTCGCGCGCCTCGCGCGCAGCCTCCTTGCGCAGGCCGTGATCGACCGTGACCGCAACGAGACGCGGACCTTTTTTCAGCGCACGCCGCCAGCGTGCGGCGAGCCACATCAAGGCCAGCGAATCCGGACCGCCGGAGACCGCCAGCACAAGCGCCGGCGCGCTCCTCCATTCGGCGAACAGGTTCCGCGCTTCGATGGCGCTGACGATGGGAGATTCTTCTGGCCTGCGCATGATGTCGTCCGGACGTCCGGATTCGTTTCACGGGATCATGCCCCAAAAAAGCTACGAAGTCGCTCGGGCCATTTCGAAACTTATAAACTCGTCATGTCCGCGCTTGTCGCGGGCATCCACGTCTTACTTGCTGGCGTGGCAAAGACGTGGATGGCCGGGACGACGCCCGGCCATGACGAAAATACTCCATGCCTTGATGCGGCCAAGGCTGATTATCCTCAGCAGCCGACCCGCTTCTGCTCGCGGCCAACGCCCTGCTTCACCCCGTTCGAGGCACGGGGATATTTCCGGGTGATTTCACCGAACGCGGCGCAGGCGGCTTCCTTTTCCTTCAGTGCGGCGAGTGACTGGCCAAGGCGCAACAGCGAGTCCGGCGCTTTCGCCGAGGTGTCGTACTTCGTGGTCACGCCAAGAAACACTTCGGCCGCGTCGCGATACTTCTGCCGCTGGTAGAGGCTCTCGCCGAGCCAGTATTGCGAATCCGGCAGGAGCGCATCGGTCGGATATTTCTGCGCGAAATTCCGCAGCGTCTCTTCGGCGAGCGCGTAGTCCTTGCGCTGGATGTAGCCGATACCGAGATCGAACTCGTCGCGCGGCGTTGCCGACGGTGGCAACGTCGTCAGCGACGCCGTCGTATTTGGAGCCGGCGGCGCCGGGCGCTGCACCGGCGCACGGTTGGGATCACGCGAATTGCCAACATTCGACAGATCGAGCGGTTCGCCTGCATCACGGCCGCCCGGCGCACCGATCGGGCCTTCGGCCAGCGGCGCCTGACCTCCGCCGAGCGCGCGCGGCACACCCGGCGCACTGGGGTTCTTGCTCGGATCGAAAGCATCGCCGCGACGGCCACTGCTGGCGACGGGCGCGGCGATCACCGGCGGCGCCTGACCGGCACCGGACGGCGGCAACGGCGATTGATAGCCGGGATTGGGCTGGACTTGCGGCGCGGCCGCGACATTCGGTGCAGCAGGCCTCGGCGCGGCGGCTTGATTGGGCTGAGCCGGCTGCGCGCCCTGAAGCGCTCGCAACTGCTCTTCGAGCTGGCGATTGCGATACTGCAATTCTTCGTTCTGGCCGGTCAGCGTGCGCAACTGGTTTTCCAGCCGCTCGATGCGAAGCTCAGGATCGATGTCCTGCTGGGCTGACGCGCCGGCAGACAGCCACAGGGGAGCGGTCGCGAGGACCGCCCAGACGAGAATTTGAAATCTGGATGACATTTTGACCCGAAAAACAGGAAGCGTATCGCTTTTCAAAGCGACCAAGATTGACTGTTTCAGTACGCCAAAAATATGGCTTTCGACAGCCGCGCGTTTTCGTTTGGGCATGATCTTTCTCGAAACCCTTGCGGCCCTCTGTCACGCCCGGAGGCATACTTCGGGATGGCACCGAAAACAAAAACGGCGCCCGCAGGCGCCGCTTTCAAAAATCTTTCGACGACGCCGTTACGAACTGGCGTTCAGCACGGTCACCGAGCGGCGGTTCTGCGACCAGCACGAGATGTCGTTGCAGACCGCGACCGGGCGTTCCTTGCCGTAGGAGATCGTCCGCATGCGGCTAGGATCGATGCCGCGCGACGCGAGGAAGCTGCGGACCGACTGAGCACGCTTGGCGCCGAGCGCGATGTTGTACTCGCGGGTGCCGCGCTCGTCGGCGTGACCTTCGATCGTGAAGGCGTAGCGGTTGTACTGCTGCAGCCACTGCGCCTGCTTGTCGAGGGTCGCGATGGCCTGCGGCGACAGCTCAGTTTGGTCGCTCTCGAAGAACACGCGGTCGCCGACATTGACCACGAAATCCTGCTGGCTGCCCGGCACCGCCGCGCTCGCCATGGCGTCGCCGCCGACTCCGGTTTTGTTGGCGCAAGCGCCCATCGAAAGCGCCACAGCCAAGACCGCAGCCAGCTTCAATCCCTGGAGGATACGCATTTGATGTTTCATTCCGGAGCCTCCACGCTCTGGTTACTAAAGGACTGGTCCGGTCTACAGCGGCTTGGTTAAGCGAACGTTCCGTCAACCTTGATGAGGCGTTGCCGGACACGCTCAAATGCCACACATCCGGCAAAACCGATGCCGATGGTTAATGCGGGATGAATATGGCGCGACGGTGAATGCGCCAAGCAAAAAGGGCCCCCACCAATGGCTGGAGCCCTTTATTTTATGGGAATTCCGGCTGTTTCGCGGAAATCTCCTGCTGGAGACGCTCAGGACCGCGGAGCGATGGTCGCCTGTGCGAACGGAAACTGCGGCAGGGTGAGAACCGGTGCGGCTTCCACCGGCGACTGGCTGCGTTCGAACAGCTTGCGCCGCTCGAAGAAGCTTGAGCGGAAATAGGGATATCGCTCGTAAACCCGTTCGCGCATAGCCGGATAATCGACCGCCATCAGACAGATTGGCTTGGTGAGACTGGGATAGTCCCGCGGCTCGCTGATCGACTTGTGCAGGAACACGCGGCGGTAGAATGCCTGATGCTCGGCGCGAACGCTCGCCAGTCCGATGTCCGCCGCAAAATACTCGCAAGCCATGTAGGCAAGGCGCAGCGTGATGTACGGCAGTTCGGGACAGCGGGCTTCGCGATCAGGATCCGCAACGAACCGCGTCGGATCGACCAGCACGCGCCCCTTGGCGATTTCGGGCCCGAGCAAATCGGGAAATACCCCAAGCGACGGACAGGTCGGCATTTCCGGCGAGGACACGGTGATCCTCAACGAGCTCATCAGCACGCCATCGCGGTACACACCGAAATTCCAGGAATTCGGAAGCTCGTCGTACTGGTCCTGAACCATCAGCGCTGCGTTGGGCTCGATCGTCCCTTCGCGCAGGTAGGCGCGATAACGCAAACGATAGATCTGTTCTTTGTCGGCCTGGGTTTCAGCGAGTTTATAATCAACGGCTTCGAGCGGATAGCTTAACCGTTCCGGCGAACGGCTGGTCGTTCGGACTGCAGAGACCATTTTCGATGCCCCGACGTGCGATACGACAGTACCGCGTCACATGAACAAGAGGTTAATACCTTCTTAACAAAATCGCAAAGTGTTGCCTGAATTAACCTTAACCCGTGTCAACGATCAAAGTGATTACCTGCATTGTGGCCATGTCGGGTGAAGGCGATGTGCGGATGATCGCGGCGTGCTGGCTCGAATGTCAGCGCAATGTCTGCCGCAGCGGAATGACACCCTTGGTCGAGGCACCGTGCGATGCCTTCAACAGCTCGCGCACGCGGGGCGCAGGAACCGGACGGCTGAACAGGAAGCCCTGCGCTTCGGTGACCGTTCCTTCGGCGCTGATGAGTTCGAGCTGCTCGTTGGTTTCGATGCCCTCGACGACGACCGACATGCCGAGATCCGCGCTGAGGCGCGCGACGCCGCGCAGCAGCGTCAACGGCCGATGACTGCCGATATCCTCGAGGAACGAGCGGTCGATCTTCACCTTCTGAAGCGGGAAATTGTGCAGATAGCTCAGGCTCGAATAACCGGTGCCGAAATCGTCGAGCGAAATGCGAACCCCCGCCTCGCGCAGTTGCGACAGCACGTCGAGGGTCCATTGCGTGTTTCGCAACAACGATGACTCGGTGATTTCAATTTCCAGCCGATGCGCCGGCAGGCCGGACACCTCGAGCGCATAGCGCACCTCGGTCATGACGTCGCGTTGATGGAATTGCTGCGGCGAGAAATTGACCGCGACACTGACCGGATCCGGCCACTTCATGCATTCCATGCAGGCCTTGCGCAGAATCCATCGGCCGAGGTCCACGACAAGGCCCATGTCCTCGACAACCGGAATGATGTCGGCCGGGGAAACCGCGCCGCGCGTCGGATGATTCCAGCGCAGCAGCGCTTCGCAGGTCGAAATACGGCCCGACTTGAGATTGACCAGCGGCTGGTAGTACAGCTCGAACTCCTCATGCGCGAGCGCATGACGCAGATCCAGTTCAAGCACGCGCCGCGTTTCGACGGTGTGCGCCATCTCATCGCGGAAGAAGCAGTAGGTGCCGCGGCCATCGGCCTTGGCGCGGTATAGCGCCATATCGGCGTTCTTCAACAGTACGTCGACGCTGGCATCGGGCGACGTCATCGCGATGCCGATGCTGGCGCCGATCTCGACCAGATGATGATCGATCTCGTAGCGCTCGCTGAGACGCTCGACGATTCTGCGCGCCAGCGACGCGGCATCCTCCGTGGACTGAAGCCCGCGCTGGAACACAACGAATTCATCGCCGCCGAACCGCGCCACGAAATCCTCAGGCCGCAGCAGCCGCCGAAGCCGCGCCGTGACCGCACACAGCAGCTTGTCGCCGCTCGGGTGGCCGAGCGTATCGTTGACCTGCTTGAACTGATCGAGATCGATGAACAGCAATGCGGACAGCCCATTGCCGGACGCCAGCATCTGCCCGATCTCGTCGCGGAAATGCACGCGGTTGGGCAACCCCGTCAATTCGTCGAAACGCGCCATGTGACCGATCCTGGCCTCGGCATTCCGGCGTGCGGTAATGTCCTCGACCAGGACAACCATGCCGCCGTCCGCCATCGGCTGAAAGGTCCACGCCAGCGCATGCTCCTCGGATCCCGTGGAGTACAGCGTGACGACCTCGGCCTTTTGCCTCTTTCCGGTCTGGGAAATGATTGTGTCAGCGCTGGCCGCGGTAATGGTGCCGGCCTTGAGACAGGCCGCGACGACATCGGCAGCGGACGCCCCGGATCTGATGAGATCGACTTTCAAGCCCATCATGTCGTTGAAGCGATAGTTCATGACGGCAAGCCGGCCATTCGCATCGAACATGCAAAGACCGTGAGGCATGTTGTTCAAGGCCGTATCGAACTGCGCTGCGATCGCCGCTTCGCGTTCGCTGGCCTCCAGCGCCTTGACGAAGATCGAGTGCAGGCTGAGGTTGATTTGCTTCAGGCCGATGAAGAACAACACCAGAAGGATGGCCAGACCGATGTAGTAGTAATCGCCATGGATCAGCAACGCGATCGACATCGGACCGCATGCCAGAAGAATATGCAGCTGAACGATCAGCGGGCGCCCATAGTTGCGCGCGGCGCCGCCGGCCGTATAGCCAATGGTGACCGTCGAGCAGAGCATATGCGCCACTGGATCGTCGCTGCCGAGTATCACAACGGCGCACCAGAGCCCGAGGGCTCCGGCATACAGCACTGCGCCGATCCGATAGCGCGGTTCGAGATACGCAGCCTGTTCGGGCGAGAGAATTTCTGTTCGTTTTTCGTATTCGCGCATCTGGAAGGCGCGAGCCGTTCCGATCACGATAATCAAAAACGCACACGGCCATATCCAGGGATTGCCGGTTTTCAGCGCCGTCATCAGCGCCGCGACCGTGGCGCAAACCGTGCCAACGAACATCGGCCAGAAGTTCTGGCACATCGAATCGACCAGCGCCGCGTAGATTCGCGGTGGAAGTTCTTCCCGATCGATCGGTCCTGGTTTGATCAATTGCATAGGGGCGCGCGCACGTCCTTTTGAACGCACAGCTTTACCCACAGCAGATGAAGTCTTTCTGAGCGAACATCGTTACCGATGCGTTGCCGCGATCAGCGTACAACGAAAATCCGCCTGCAAATTCATCAAAGTAGGCAAGGGTTGCCGACCGAAGCGGCGAACCCGACGTCCGTTAACGCTTCATTTACGATAGCAGCGGCGACCAGGCCGGATCGGATGCGAAGCCGGGCGTCGGCACCTTCTGCTCGTTGCGACCGGAAATATCCACGGTGTAGAGCGAGGGCCCGCCGCCGCCGCCCGCTTCACGGAAGAACATCACGACGCGGCCGTTCGGCGCGAAGGTCGGCCCTTCATTGTGGTAACCTGAGGTGAGGAGGCGTTCTCCCGAACCGTCCGGCTTCATGATGCCGATGGAGAACTGGCCACCGCCCTGCTTGGTGAAGGCGATGTAGTCGCCGCGCGGCGACCACACCGGCGTCGAATAGCTGCCCTCGCCGAAGGAAATGCGCTGCGCTGCACCTCCGCCCGCGCCCATCACATAGATCTGAGGTTTGCCGCCGCGATCGGACTCGAAACAGATCCGCCCGCCATCAGGCGCATAGGACGGCGACGTATCGATGGCCGGCGTGTCGGTGAGCCGCGTGGTCGACTTCGAGCGCAGGTCCATCACGAACAGGTTCGAGTTGCCGCCCTGCTGCAGGCTCATGATGATGCGCTGGCCGTCTGGCGAGAACCGCGGCGAGAACGACATGCCGGGGACATTGCCGACGATCTCGCGCTGGCCGGTTTCGACGTTGAAGAGATAGACGCGCGGATCACCCTTGCCGAATTCCATGTAGGTGATTTCCTGCGTGGACGGCGAGAACCGCGGCGTCAGCACGAGGTCCGCGCCGCGGGTGAGATAGCGCACGTTGGCGCCGTCCTGATCCATCATCGCAAGCCGCTTGACCCGGCGGTCCTTCGGGCCGGTCTCGTCAACGAACACGACGCGGCTGTCGAAGTAGCCTTTCTCGCCGGTGAGACGCTCGTAAATTTGATCCGAGATGATGTGCGCGATACGGCGCCAGGATTCCGGCGACGTGAAATACTGCTGGCCGGTGAGCTGCTGCGCCTGCGGAACGTCCCACAGCCGGAATTCAGCCTTGAGGCGGCCGTCGCCCTGCCGCGTGGCGCGGCCGGTCACCAGCGCCTGGGCGTTGATGCTGCGCCAGCTCTGGAACTGCGGCGGCACGTCGATATTGGAAATGCGTTCGATGAACGCGGCCTGATCGATCGGCGCGAACAGTCCGCTGCGCTTCAGGTTGTTGGTGATGACCTGCGCGATGCCGGCCGCGACTTCGCCGTCGCCCTGCGAGCCGGGAACGAAATTCGGGATCGCAATCGGGATCGGCTGGAAGTTGCCTTCGGTGACCGTGACGCGGGCCTGCGCCAGCGCCTTGCTGACCGGAGTTGCCAGCAGCAGGCCCGCCGATGCGGCGCCCGCCATCATCTCGCGGCGGGTCAGCTTCAGATTGGTCGTCGCGATCATCTTTGACTCGGCCTGCAACTCGTCCGGACCTTCGTTATTCAAGTCTCGCATGCTATCCAAACTTCATTCTGGCGATGTCGCCGTTTCTGACTTTGGCATGACCCGTTCCGAAAACCGGTTTCCACTTTTCGGGGTCATGCCGTAGATTTCGTGTCACGAAAATTTTTCGGTAAAGGCCGGTTCGAAGAACTTCCACTCGTCGAAATAGGCCGCAGGCAGATTATACGGCTGGCACTCGATGATCGCGCGCTGCGCGCTCTCCTGATAAACGCGGAAATACGGGCTCGATGCGCCCGGCAACGGCACCGGCATGGCTTCCAGCGTGCCATCGCGCTTCAGCTTGATGGTGAAAACGGCCTCGACCTTCTGCGCTTCGACGCCGCCATAGGGCTTCTTCCAGCACCGCTCCACCTGCTGGCGGAACATCGCGCCCCAGGTCGCGGAATTGTCGGCGGCCTTGCCCCTGGCCGTGCCGAGTGCGGCCTGCGAATTCAGCGCTGCGCCGGTGATGGATTCGCGCGACGGATCGCGCTTGTCGAGCAGGGCCGCTATCTTCGACTGATCGAAGGTGCGCTCGGCCTTCTGCTTTTGCGGCTCAGGCGGTGTGGCCTTGGCCTGAGGCTTCGGCGGCGGCGGCTTCTTGCTTTCGTCCTTCTTCAGCGCCTCAGCGATCGGATCGACCTTCGGCTGCTCGATTTTCTTCTCGGCCGGCTTCGGCTCGTCCTTCGGCTTGTTCTCAACCACAGGCTTCGGCGGATCGGGCTTTTTCTCGACCGGCTTTTCCTCGGGCTTGGGTGTGGGCGGCGGTGCCGCCTCGGTGACGACCGGCGGTTTCTTATCGTCGATCTTGCCGACAGCGTCGTCTACCGGCGGTTTGGGCTCGGCGACCTTCTCCACCATCGGCTTCGGATTTTCCTTCTTGCCGGTTTTCATGCCGGCCATCGCCTTGGCGAACTGGTCGGCGGAAATGATGTCGACCGGAACGGAATCCTCCGGCATCGACTCGTAGGCCCTGGTCGAGAACGAGACCATGCCCCAGCCGATCACCAGGGCATGCAATGCGACAGACGCTGCTACGGTCTTGTCGATCTTCACGTCAGTTTCCCTGCTCGACCTCGGTCACCAGAGCGACGCGCTTGAAGCCTGCGGCGGACAGGCGCCCCATCACGCGCATCACCGTACCGTAATCCACCTTTGTGTCGCCGCGAACAAAGATACGTTCATCCAGGCCGCCACGTGCCTGGGTAATTGCCGTCAATTTCGGCACCAGTTCGTTCATCGGAATCTCGGTGTTGTTGAGAAACACCTTTCCGGTGAGTTGCACCGAGAGTGTCAGCGGCTCCTTGTCCTGATCGAGGCTCTTGGCCGCGGTCTGCGGCAGATCGAGCGGCACGCCGACCGTCAGCAGCGGCGCCGACACCATGAATATGATGAGCAGCACCAGCATCACGTCCACCATGGGCGTGACGTTGATCTCGGCCATGACGTTGGCGCGGCGGTAGTGACGGCGTCCACCGCCGCTCGAACCGCCCCCGATGTTCATGCCCATGTCGAATATCCCAAGCCGTCGTCCAAGCCGTTCACCTTCACGCGCGCTCGTCGATCTGGCGCGACAGGATCGCCGAGAACTCGTCGGCGAACCCTTCAAGCCGCTGGGCCTGCCGGTTCACCTCCGAGGTGAACTTATTGTAGAAAATTGTCGCCGGAATTGCGGCGATCAGGCCGATGGCGGTGGCAAACAGCGCCTCGGCGATGCCGGGGGCGACCACCGCGAGCGAGGTGTTTTTCGAGGCGGCGATAGACTGGAAGCTCGACATGATGCCCCAGACGGTGCCGAACAGGCCGACGAACGGGCTTGCGGAGCCAACCGTCGCCAATACCAGCAGCCGCCGGTCCAGCCGCTCGACCTCGCGGGCGATCGACACGCTCATCACCTTGTCGATCCGCATCTGCAGACCTGCAAAGGAGCGCGACTGGCTCTCGAATGAGCGCTTCCACTCGCGCATCGCAGCCACGAACAAGGCCGCCATCGATTGCGTCGGCTTGGCGGCCAGCGCACGGTACAGTTCGTCAATGGACTGACCCGACCAGAACGCCTGCTCGAAGCGGTCCATGGCCTTCTTGGTGCGTGAGTACAGCAGTATTTTGTCGATCGCGATGGCCCACACCCATACCGAGCAGGCCAGCAGACCGAGCATGATCGTTTTGACGACGAAGTGCGCATGCCAGAACAGCGAGATCAGCGACACGTCAGCGGATGCCAACGGCAAGGCCGACTGCGCTACGTCTGCTGGATTCATGATCGGTATCCTCTCAAGGCGATTGTCCTGTTTCACGCGCGAATAGCGGCTGGTCATGGCCGCCGCCAAGCGACGACCGTCGCAGCGAAAACGCTAACGCTGCCGATCGCCCCGTTCCGGTCTCGTGTCGCGTGGGATGGCCTGTCACAAGGCCGGGTCCTGAATCCCCTGCTAACGTGTCAAAACGAGGGCTGCCGGCACCGCTTTAGCCCAACTAACAAAACGCTAATCAGGGTTAAGGCGGAGTTACCGCTGGCGGTTCTGAGCCCGAAAATGGCCGTGGCGCCAGCAACCTGCTGCTGCCGGGAGCGGGTTCCGGGGGGAATTAAGGCGCCGGTGTGGACGCACGTCTCAGGCTCCGGACCAGCGGCTTGAGCAGTTGCGGAGACACGTAAATCGGGAACTGGGCCAGTGCGAAATACAGCCAGGTCAAACCCGGCAACGCCCCGTCGGTCCCCGCCAGCATCAGACCCATGTTGCGCTGGGATGCCATCAGCCCGAGCGCCAGCGCGCGCTCAGGGCCGGCCTTGCGGAACACCAGCGCGGTGACGCCGAGCAGGCCCGCGAAGACCACGAAGGCGAACACGGTGAGCAGCAGGACCCGGATGGGCTCGGCCCAGAAACTCGCCGCCACCGTCCCCATCACGGCGCTGACGAACACCAGCAGCACCAGAATGTTGAAGCCGTCGATCGGCTGCCTGTGACGGGCGATGGCGTCCGCGCCGGCCAGTCGGCGGATCACAGCGGCGACGACAATCGCGCCGGCCAGCATCGCGAACAGTTTCAATCCCAGCGCCAGTGGTGACAGCGTCAGCGCGCTTCCGAAGAACAGATACGCAAACAACGGCGCAGTCAGCGGCACCAGCGCCGTGCTCGTCACCAGCGTGATCAGCACCAGCGTCGAATCCAGTCCCATCAACGCCACCAGTGCCGGCGACGCCATCATCGGCGACGCCACCGCCTGCAGCATCAGGCCGAGAAACAGGTCGGGTGAGGATTTATCGAGCCCGCTCGCGAGGCCGCCGAGGCCGAACAGCAGTGGAACGGCGATCGTGCTCCACAGCGTCGCGCCGATCACCAGCGCCGGCCGCGCAAGGTAGCCGCGCATCGCCGCGACATCGACCCGCATGAACGAGACAACCAGCAAGACGAACACCGCCTCGGTGAGGTAGGGCCTCAGCACCGTACCAAGCGGCGGAATCGCGATGCCGATGAAGACCAGCGCCGCGATCGCGCGCGTACCCTGACGGCCGAGCCACGCCAGCACCGCCACGGGCAAGGCAAGCGACTGCTGCCTACTTGCAGACATGATGTCTCCGGAGAGCCGCGCCCAAATTGAAGGGCCGAACTGAAGGACTGTCACACGCAGATTGAGAGGCGATGTACGCAGCGTCGCGCAACTCTGCGCTCAGCGCACGACATCAGAGCGCAATGGCAGATCGCCACGTGCCGTTGCATGAGACGGATCGCCACCAGCGGCGGCGGAGGGATGTCACGCGCGAGATCATCCTTCATTCATACGTATCCAGCCCTTGATGACAACTGGAAAGATCATGAGCGAACGTAAGGACTGATCTGCCTGACGTGGACCGGGCGTCGGCCACGGCGCTCATCCGCTTTGTTTGACGCTCCGAATGGGATTTAATTGAAGGCATGACATCCACCGTTCCGATCTCATCCAGTTTAACCGCCCTTCGGCGACGCGGCGTATTTGTATCCGGGATCCTGATCCTGTCGAACCTGGTGCCGCTCCTGGGAATCCTGTTCTGGGGCTGGGACACGTTCGTGCTGCTGTGTCTCTACTGCCTGGAGACCGCGGTGATCGGATTCTGGACCATTGCGCGGGTCGCGACGATGTCTCGCGATCCGGGATCGGTCGCAGGACGCAGCATCGCCGGCACGCTCGCTTTGGCAGGATTTTTCACGGTGCATGCCGGACTGTTCATGACCGTGCACATGCTGTTCATCACCACGCTGTTTGCAGGCACTTGGGCGGGGCGCATTCACGATGCGCGGGATTTCATCAGCCTGGTCGTGCTCGGCAAGGATTTGTGGATTCCGCTGCTGGCACTGTTCGTGGGTCAAGGCGCGATCTTCATCAACGATGCGGTGAATCGGTTCGTGTTCGCCAAGGCGCCGCTGACCGGCGCCGACACCGGCGCGATCATGGGCGGCTTCTACAAGCGCATCGTGATCATGCATCTGGCGATCATGGGCGGCGCGTTTATCGCGCAGGCGATCGGAACCGCCGCGCCGCTGATTGTGCTGGTGCTGCTCAAGGTCGCGATCGAAATCCGGTTTCAGATGAAGGTGCGAGACCTCAAAGCCTTGTCATCACCGGGCATAGCCGTCTGAAGGACGGCGTCGCTTCGCTCGCCTATAGCCGTCTGAAGGACGGCGTCGCTTCGCTCGCCTATGGCCGTCTGAAGGACGGCGTCGCTTCGCTCGCCTATGGCCGTCTGAAGGACGGCGTCGCTTCGCTCGCCTATGGCCGTCTGAAGGACGGCGTCGCTTCGCTCGCCTATGGCCCGGTGATCTCGATGTAGCGAGTGCGGTGCCTCGGCTATCGGGATGGCCGGAACATCCCCGATCAAGTCGAGGACAGGCGTCCGGCCATGACATTGGATATGTGGGCGTCTTCAACGACCGATGGCGCATTTTCCGATTCGATTTTCAAACAGCGTGCGCGGGCTTGCCCCATTCGCGCCAACGAAAGACATGCGTCATTGCTCTCGCGCTTCATTGCGCGAGGTGAGCTTGTAGTTGCACCCCTCATCACATGAGGGGCATGGAGCGCCGCGAGGCGCGCCTTGTGTTGTTTCGCTTCCGGCATCGCTTGCGAGGCGATGAAAGTCCGGAAGCGCATCGCCTTGCGGCGCTCCATTGCGGCGATTTTGGGCGAGGGGACCGTACTTCCGGGTGAGGACGGACGCTTTCACGTCCTGATCCGGCCGGCTTTCGCCGCCTTCATCCTCGCCGCGTCCAGCCGCGAA
>JAUSAX010000109.1 GCA_030652315.1 Afipia sp.
TTCGCGGCTGGACGCGGCGAGGATGAAGGCGGCGAAAGCCGGCCGGATCAGGACGTGAAAGCGTCCGTCCTCACCCGGAAGTACGGTCCCCTCGCCCAAAATCGCCGCAATGGAGCGCCGCAAGGCGATGCGCTTCCGGACACATCATCGCCTCGCCAGCGATGCCGGAAGCGAAACGATACCAAGGTGCGCCTCGCGGCGCTCCATGCCCCTCGTTGTTACGAGAGGCGAAACTCAAAGCTCACCTCGCGCGATGCGCGAGAGCAATCACGCGTGGCTGTTTGATAATTGAATCGGGAAAGTCGAAGTGATGCACGCAATCGCGACGCCCACAATCGTCATCGCTGGGCTTGTCCCGGTGATCCACGTCTTGCTTGTAACTCGTGGCAAACTCCAAAGACGTGGATGGCCGGGTCTAGCCCGGCGATGACGAATTTTAGTTGGGCGAGACGCCCCAGCACGAGAGAAATGTCAGAAGAACTCTTCCGGGCACGGATCAACGATCCGCCAGAGATCCGCCCCGTTCTTGATCTTCTTCATCTCGTTGGAAAGGCCACCGTTGCGGCTGATCCACGACTTCACAGACGGCGGGTAGTACGACATCAAATCCGTCGTCCCCGCGCTGCTGTTGACCTTGAGGCCGAACGTGTAGGCCTTGTCGTAATAGGCCAGGTGAAAGCCGAGGCTGGCGCGCGGCGTCACGCAAATCTTGTTCATCGGAACGATGCCAAACACCATCGTACAGGCCGAATTGCAGATGCCGTCGATGATAACGCGCTCACCCCGCGCACGAATGCGCGAGTACTTTTCCTTGTACTCTTCGACATACCCGCCGTGGTCGCGGGTGATGCGCAGGTCCGCATGCGCGGGGCCGCTCAACGCGATCAAAATCGTAGCTGGAACCCAAAATCGCATGTCGGAAATGACCTGGCATCGAACCGGACGTAACGGATGAAGCCCAACTTTGGCTTTGTTGTGTTGGAATTTCGTTAAGGGTGATGAATGGAGCGAGGATGGCCCGCCGTTCGAATTTCGTTCGAACGCAGTGCAAATTCAAGCGACGCGTCATGCCGGTCTGCATTGCGGCGGCATAGGAGTAGCGAGCGAGCAATGTAGATGATAACATCGAACATCAAGCCGGATTACATTCCACCTTATGGTTTTGAGACTGTTGCTGTTATGCCCCCGCCTGACACCTCCCAATTGCTGACGTTTCGCTGCCCGAAAGAACTCGAAGGTCTGTTGCCGCCGCCGATCCCCGCGGCGCAGGGCCTGCCGGACTGGTTGAAAACCATGCCGCAAGAAGTGTCCAGCGCGATCATGGGGGGCCAGAACGACACCGTGAAGCGTTGCCCGCCGTTCGTGGACGCAATGACGTCGGGTTTTCTGATCCCGCTGATCTGCGATATCAAGTTCGAGAACGGTGAGTTTTCCTGGGACAATGATTTGCCGCCCTGCGGCACGATCAATTTCCCGCGCTCTCCACTGGGGCTGCACGACAGCACTCAACTTACGGGCACGCCGTTCTTCGAGCCCGACCGCTTCGTGATCAAGTTTCATAATCTCTGGACCATCGAAGCACCGGAGGGTTACTCCCTGCTGTTCACGCATCCCGTCAACAGGTTCGATTTGCCGTTTACGACGCTGACCGGATGGGTCGATTGCGACAACTATCGCGATGGCTGGATTCACTTTCCGGCGCGGTGGCGCGACACGAATTTCAGCGGCGTACTGCCGAAAGGAACCCCGGTCGCTCAATGCTTTCCGGTAAAGCGGGAAAAATGGAATTTGCGAACCGCGGTTTTCACGGAAGAGGACACGCAGCGTACGCACGATCTCATAGGCCTGATGTCTCGCGAGACCGGCGTTTACCGGCGTCGGTTTCGGGTCTAGTGGTCCGATTCTAACATTCGCATCCCGTTGCAGCAGCACTCTTTTGCGAATGTTAGAATCAAAGGATCACTAGCAAACACAGATTTTGAGTGGAGGTTTGGATTTGACATTCGCTTTACCGATGCGTGGTCAGCCGGGTAGCGAATGTCAAATCCCCTCCACTCGTAACGGTCAATTGTTTCGGACGCGCAAAAAATCCAGCGTCGCACTTGGCTGCAGGAAGATTCGCCCGTGCGATACAGACACCATCGCGATAACCGCATGAGCGGCCAATTGGCTCACCCCGTGAGTGGCTGTGCGAAAGAGTGCTTCCGCCTCCTCCCGCTGCCGGAGTTCCAGCAAGCATTTCCCGAGACGAATCCGCGTATCATCCAGGGGCTTCATGGCTAGCGCGCGGCGGTAGAGGTCCGCGGCCTGTCCGTAGTCGCCGTCCCATATCACCGCCGCCGCAAGTGCCAGCAAAGCATCGTGATGCGTCGGCTCCGCCGCGTGGACTTTGGCAAACACCGCCTGCGCCCGGATACGCTCGTTGCGGTCCGCCAGAACATATCCCAAGGCAAGTTGCAGGTCGGCCGATTGCGGCTCGAACATCAGCCCGCTCTCAGTGACGGTCATCGCCTCGTCAAATTGTCCGGTCTTGCGCAACTGGAGTGCGAGTTCGACAAACGCCGGAATGTAGTGCGGTCGTCGGGCGACGGCGCGTCGCAAATGATCCAGCGCTTCGTCTCGGCGGCCGACAGCGGCGAGCATGCCCGCAAGCAAAGTTTCGATCGATGGCTCGTCGGTCCTGCGCGCGAATTTCGCCAGGTGCACGACGGCCTCGTCGAGGCGATTTTGCGCCAGAAGCGCGCGCCCGAGGATTTCTGCGGCAAGCGTGTTGCTGCGATCGGATTTCAGGACTTGCGACGCGAGCTGTTCTGCATCCCCAAGTTGCTGCATCTGCAACGCCAGCATCGCCTTTGCGAGCGTGGGAGGGGGTGGTTTGTTTCGTTCCGGAGAAGAGCTCTTTGACATCGGTTTCATAAGGATCGCTGGCGCGCTCCGAGAGGTTCGAACTCCCTACCCTCGGAATCGAAATCCGATGTTCTATCCAGCCGGGCTAAGAGCGCATGACGGCTTCAATAGGTTAGACCGGGTCACCGCGCAACCCGCTTGCACAGTCTGGGTAGTCGGGAGCGGACCGCCTATCGGCTGCCCGCTCCCTGTCCTGTTCAAAGTGCCGTCCGGCTACTCACTTCGGACGAACTGCATCCGCGGTGCCCTGAATGAACGCGATGATCTTGACGACATCGTCTTCACTCAGTTTGCCAGTGAAGTCCGGCATGCCCTTGTCGACATGCGGACCCTTGAAGACAAAGTTCTTCAGGTTAGCGATCGTCTCGGGGCCAACATATCCGAGGTTTCGGACATTGCCGCCCTTATCGACGCCCGGCACGCCATGGCATGTGACGCAGCTGCTGACATAGAGCGCCGTCCCCGGTCCGACATCTGCCGGATCGTATTTCACGCCCGCGACAAGGCTCTCCATCTGGTACTTTGTCATTTCCGGCAACGGTGCCTTGCCGCCGACGGCGAAGGTATAGACCCTGCCGGGGTTGTTGTTCTCGGTCGCACGCACGGCGACGCCGAACACGCCGCCCCACCCGACCGCAACCGACACATACTGCACGCCGTCGAGCATGTAGGTTGAAGCCGCCGCGACGATGCCCGTTCCTGTCGGGCTTTCCCAGAGCTTCTCGCCTGACGTTGCATTGTAGGCGATGAAGCGCCCGTCAGCCGTCCCCTGGAACACAAGGTTGCCCGCGGTAGTCAGAGTGCCGCCATTCCACGGAGCAACGTATTCCTGCTTCCAGGCTTCCTTCTGCTTCACCGGGTCCCATGCAATGAGCCGGCCGAACGGAAGGCTCTTGGGCGGCGTCGCGTTCAACACGAAGCCGGTATTCCAGCCGACATTGCCGCCGAACTCGCCTGGCTTGTTGGCGTTATGTTTCCAGTCTTTTTGCGGGGTCAGATGCAGCGGCACGTTCTGCGCCGGCAGATAGACCAGACCGGTCATCGGATTGAACGACATCGGGTGCCAATTGTGGGCTCCGTACGGCCCCGGGATGCTGTCCATTCCCTTCTCCGGGTCACGCGCCGCTGCAACCTCGATCGGACGTCCATTGGCGTCATACCCCGTGGCCCAGTTCACATCGACGAAGTTCTTTGCCGAGATGAACTTGCCGTTGGTGCGATCGATGACGAAGAAGAAGCCGTTCTTCGGCGCGTGAAGAATGACCTTCCTCGGCGCGCCGTCGATATTGATGTCCGCAAGGATCATCGGCTGGGTCGAGGTATAGTCCCAGTGATCGCCCGGCGTTTCCTGATAATGCCAGACGTATTTCCCGGTGTCGGCATTCAGCGCAACAATCGACGCGAGATAGAGATTGTCGCCGCCCGCAGGGCTGCGAAGATGACGGTTCCAGGGCGAGCCATTGCCGGTCCCGATGTAGACGAGGTTCAACTCGGGATCGAAGGTGATGGTGTCCCACGCGGTTCCGCCGCCGCCGTTGACCCAGTATTTACCCGCCGGGTCCCACGTCTTTGCGGCGGCCACCATCGATTCATCTTCGTACGGCTTGGCCGGATCTCCGGGAACGACGAACCATCGCCAGGCCTGATTTCCGGTTTCGGCGTCATAGGCCGTGACGTAGCCGCGCGCGCCGTACTCCGCGCCACCGTTACCGATCACGACCTTGCCGTTCACGACGCGCGGCGCGCCGGTGATCGTATACAGATGCTCCTTGTCGATGAGCGTGTCTTTCTCCCAGACCTTCTTGCCCGTCACCGCGTCGAGCGCGATGAGTCGCCCGTCATAGGCGCCTACGAAGATCTTGCCCTTGTGAAGCGCAACGCCGCGATTCACGACGTCGCAGCAACCCTTGTAGCCAATGCTGCGCGGCACCTCCGGATCGAAGGTCCAGATCTTCTTGCCAGTGCGGACGTCGATCGCATGCACGACGCTCCATGACGCGGTCACGTACATGATCCCATCGACGACGACGGGTGTGGCTTCGACCCCGCGCGACGATTCAAGGTTGTACGTCCACATCAGGCCGAGATTTTTGACGTTGTCGGTGTTGATCTGCTTCAGCTTGCTGAAACGGGTTTCTCCGTAGTCGAGGCCGACGGTCGGCCAGTCGTTCGACGTGGCGGTGTTGGCCTTGATGGAGTTTTGATCGACCGCGGAAGTGACGGCCTTGATGTGTTCGGGCGATCCCTTCGCCGGCGATTGCGCCGAGGCTGCGGAGAAACTGGCGAGGGTCGCAACGGCGGACGCGATCATCAAAAAACCCAGCGGTGAGCGCTGGGTTACGGCATTTGTTGAAAGTTGTCGGCGAGCAGACGGGCTAGCAAGACGTATCATGCATTCCTCCCATGGCCTCTCACGGGCCTGGTTGAATGTTAGACGCAAAAGAGGAAGCGTCAAACGAAACGGTGTTGCGCATTGCAACGAAGGCCCACCTCTTCTCTTGCAGCGCACGCACGTCGCTTCCCTAAACCCTGAGCCAAGGCGGGGACGGCCTACATCTCCCCTGTCGCGCCGGGCTGGCCAAACGGGGTCCGCGCCGGTCCATTCCCACTCGTCGCACGCGTCATTAGTGGCATTCAGGCAGCCCGATATCCGGTTCCGTAACCTCGGCCACGCGGCTATGCTGTGGTCGAGTAAGTGGCGACGTTGGTTGGAAGGAAGGACAACCATGCGTTTCATACCTCGAGCGCTTGCCGAAACCGCCGATCGAATGCGGCGGCGCGACTTCATTGCACTCGTTGGTAGCGCTGTTGCATGGATGGTCCCGGCCCGCGCTCAGAGCATGCCGGTTATCGGCTATCTGGGCTCCGAAAACCCGGAACGCTACAGCAGCCGTCTCAGAGCGTTCCGCGAAGGCCTCGCAGAAGCCGGTTACACCGAGGGGCGCAATGTCGCGATCGAGTTTCGATGGGGGGAAGGTCAATACAGCCGGCTCCCAGCGCTCGCAAAGGATCTCGCCAACCGTCCGTTGAACGTGATTGTAGCGGCGGGCGGCGCCGAGGTCGCGCTCGCGGCAAAATCGGCGACTGCGACGATCCCGATTGTCTTCGAGATGGGTGGCGACCCCATTGCACTCGGCGTGGTGGACAGCCTGTCTCGGCCAGGAGGCAATCTCACCGGCGTATCGAGCCTGAGCGTGGAGGTCTCGCGCAAGCGCCTGGAGTTCATGCGTGAGGTGCGCCCGGGCATCAAGATATTCGCTGTCGCCGTCAATCCGACAAGCCCAACTTCAAACTCGCAATTGAAGAACCTCCATGACGCGGCGAGCAGCCTCGGATTGGAGTTGTTAGTCCTGAAGACCAGTATGGAAGAAGAGTTTGGCAGCATGTTCACCGCTGTGAACGAAGCGCGGGCGGGTGGACTCGTCTTCAGCTCGGATCCCTATTTCGCTTATCGCAGTCAGCAACTTGCCGCGCTCGCCGTCCGTCATGCCGTGCCTGCGATGACCCAATCCCGCGATTTTCCACTCGCTGGCGGCCTGATGAGTTACGGCGGTGATTTCAATCAATCGCACCGTCACACGGGAATGTATGCTGGCCGCATCCTCAAGGGCGAAAAGCCTTCTGATTTACCCGTGCAGAGAGTCACCAAAGTCGAGCTGTTCATCAATCTGAAGGCCGCCAGCGCCCTCGGAATATCCTTCCCGCCTTCGATTCTCAGCAGTGCCGACGGGGTCATCGAATGACGGGCCGGCCGGACATCGCACTGGCAAGCACGATGTCCAATCCGCTCGTTGTCCCGCGCACGTCGCTGTTCAAGAAGTACTTCCGCGCACTTTTTGCGGCGGCCGTCGTGCCGCTTCTGATCGCGGGTGGAAGCGAAGCGTGGTTTGGCTATCACGACCAGCGCGCGAGGCTGAACGACTTGCTGAACGCGGAAGCCCGATTTGCGGCCGTCAATATTCAGGACTTCATCGAAGGAATCCGGGATCAGCTTGGCTGGACTGTGCAACTCCCATGGCCGGAGGATACCGGCGACAGGCGCAGGCTCGACGCCTTGCGTCTGCTACGCCAGGTCCCGGCGGTGGAGAATCTCACTCTGGTCGATGCGACCGGGAGAGAACGCCTCTTCGTGTCACGCATCGGCCTGAACAGGATCGAAGGCGGTGACGACCTTTCCGCGAACCCCGCAGTGACGGGAGCCCGTTCAAATCGAATCTGGTTCGGGCCGGTCACGTTCCAAGGCGGCTCGGAGCCCTTTATGGCCATTGCCATCGCAGGCAACCGCGCAGCGGATGGGGTGGCCATCGCCGAGGTCAACCTCAAATTCATTTGGGAGGTTATCTCGGGGATTCGGGTGGGACGCACCGGCGACGCGTTCGTGCTTGACCGTCCGGGGCGCCTCGTCGCTCATCCGGACATCAGCCTTGTGCTGCGGGCAGATGAAACCGCTCAGCGACCGCTGCAAGCGTTGCGGGCAGCCATCCTCGCTCGACCCGGCCAGGCAGCCGCCGGCCAGGACATTATGGGGAGGACAGTGTTGGGGGCGATGGCGCAGATTCCCGGCGTCGACTGGAGCGTCATCGTCAAGCAGCCGCTCGCCGAAGCATTCGCGCCGATCTACGCAGCGCTGTGGCGTACGGCGGCGCTGCTCGTTGCCGGCGCGGCTCTCGCAGCAGTGCTCGCCTACTGGCTGACCCAGCGCATGATTGGACCGATACGCCTGTTGGAGGACGGCGTCGCGCGAATTGGCGCAGGACAGTTCGACCACCGCATCAGCCTGACAACACGCGACGAATTCGAGCGGCTTGCGACCCGGTTCAACGAGATGGCAGCTGAGTTGGCGGTTTCACAGGAACGCTCCGAACGCATAAATCGGCTCAAGCGTTTCCTCGCGCCGCAAGTCGCCGAGTTGGTTGACCGGACTGGTGACGACCGCGTTCTCG
>JAUSAX010000111.1 GCA_030652315.1 Afipia sp.
GCCGATCAGCGCCGAGGGGATACGAGCAGGGTCGCCAGCGCCGAGCCGGAACAAGAACAACCCGGCGAGCACGGCGAAGGCGATCAGTGGAAATGCCACCAGCCAAGAGCGGCCTGGTGGGCGGCGTTGCGGACGCGTTGCCCCGTTATCGCTCATGATGTTTTGCCGGGAGGTTGCGCCGAGCGCCGGGTCACGCCGCTGGCTTCGAGATCCCGCAAGATCTGTTTCTGGCGGCGGAAGTCGAGCCCGACCCACACGATGAGGCCTGCGACCACCAGGCCGACAAGCAGGTACGACGTGACGATGAAGGATGCGTAGGGACCGAGCGATGTGAAAAACGGCATGGCGATCACGCCGCCTGCCGGCTGGCTTGCATCATCTGCAAGGAGCGCACCCGACGCCGCAGCACCTCGTTGCGCATCGCTGCGAGATGCAGCGTCAAAAACAGCAACGAGAACGCCACCGCCATGATGAGCAGGGGAATCAGAAACGCGCGGTCCATGCTCGGGCCACCGGCGCGAATGACCGACGCGCCCTGATGCAGCGTATTCCACCAGTCGACCGAGAATTTGATGATCGGAATGTTGATCGCGCCGACCAGCGTCAGGATGGCGGCGGCGCGCGCGGCGCGGGACGGATCTTCCACCGCGCGCCACAGCGCCATGATGCCGAGATACATCAGAAACAGGATCAGCACGGACGTCAGCCGTGCGTCCCATTCCCAGTAAGTGCCCCACATCGGGCGGCCCCACAGCGATCCGGTCACCAGCGCGAGAAATGTAAACGCGGCACCCAGCGGTGCGGCTGCCTTGGCCGCGACGTCCGCCAGTGGATGCCGCCACACCAGCGTGCCGAGCGCCGCCACGCTCATGACGCCCCACACGAACATCGACAGCCAGGCATTGGGAACGTGGATGAACATGATCTTCACGGTCGCGCCCTGCTGGTAATCGTCGGGCGCCATCGCCGCCTGATAAAGGCCGATCGCGAGCAGGACCGTTGTGATGGCGGCAAGCCACGGCAGCACGCGCGCAGTCAACGCGAGGAACCGGGTTGGATTGGCGAGGTCGATAAGGCTCATGATGGTCCTGATAATCGCCGCACGCGGTGGAGGCAATGCGCGCGGACTTTACGATGCCGCGTTTTTGCGAAAGTTGATCGGGCGCAATGTCGCATCAGTCGAGCCCCTGCCGCAGACTGGCGGCCGCCGCGAACGGGCCGACCACCAGGCTGACCAGAGACAGCGCGCACAGGATCGAAAACGGCGTGCCGAACGGCATCGTCCCCTCGACGGCGGCGTTCGAGGCGGCGACACCGAAAATCAGCACGGGGATCGACAGCGGCAGCACCACCACCGCGAGCAGCAATCCGCCTCGTCGCAGGGTGACTGCAAGAGCGGCCCCGATCATGCCGGTGAATGTGAGAGCCGGTGTGCCGACCAGCAATGTCAGCGCAACCGCGAATGTGGCTGTTGCATCGAGGTTGAGCAGGATGCCGATCAGCGGCGTCGCCACGATCAGCGGCACGCCGGCCGCCAGCCAGTGCGCCAGCGCTTTCGCCGCGCAGCTCAGTTCCAGCGGTGTGCGGCTCATCACGATCAGGTCGAGCGAGCCGTCCTCCTGGTCGGCGGTGAACAGGCGATCCAGCGTCAGCAGGCTCGCCAGCATGGCGCCCAGCCACAGGATCGCCGGGCCGATGCGTTTCAGCAAAGCCAGATCCGGCCCGAGCGCAAACGGCATCACCACCACGACCGAGACGAAAAACAGCACGCCGATCAGCGCGCCGCCGCCGGCGCGCAGCGCGACGCCGATGTCGCGGCGGACAAGTGCGGCAAGAGCGGTCACGCATCACCGCCGATCCGCAGTTCCTGTGCGGGAACCCCAAGCGGTCCATGGGTCGCGGCGAGAATGATTCCGCCGCTGCGCAAATGCGCGGCCATCAAGGCGGCCACCATGGCCTGCCCGGATGTGTCGAGGGCGGACGTCGGCTCGTCCAGCAGCCAGACCGGGCGATTGACAGCAATCAGCCGCGCAATTGACAGGCGACGGCGCTGGCCGGCCGAGAGGAACCCGGCGGGCAGGTGGACCGCGTGGCCGAGGCCCACGGTCTTCAGGCTCGCGGGTCCATCGATTGCTTCACCGCCGAGAAACTCGCGCCAGAAATCGAGGTTTTCCAGCACCGTCAGGGAGGGTTTCAGGGCATCGCGGTGGCCGAGATAATGCGCCTGCTCCGCAAGGGTGAGTTCCGCTTCGCCGCCCTCAAGCGTGATCGTGCCACCTGCGGCCGGAAGCAGCCCTGCCATCAGCCGGAGCAGCGATGACTTCCCTGCCCCGTTGATGCCGGTCACAGCCAGCGCCTGGCCTGCGGGGACCGCAAAATCGAGACCGGAAAAGATATCTCGCCCGCCCCTGACGCATTTCAGACCCTGAGCCGTAAGCCTCATGATGGATTGACCGATGGCTTGTGGCGGGGCGCTGTAGTTCCAGCCTTGACGTGCATGACAGGGAGACAATCCATAGCGGGTGTGGTGGACAGACTGGAAAGATTCTATAAAACCGGAACTTGGTGCAGCACACAATCAGCCGCCGGAAACAGCACGGTTCAACCCTGATTCCTTCGCTTTCGACGGTGCCCCGATACCTTTTGCCGGGTATCTTCAACTTCTGAACTGGGATCGTTCACATGCCCTCGCTCGACAGCTTCAAATGCCAGAAAACCCTCAAGGTCGGCGCCAAGACTTACGTCTATTACAGCCTGCCCACGGCTGAAAAGAACGGCCTCAAGGGCATTTCGAAGCTGCCTTACTCGATGAAGGTGCTGCTCGAGAACATGCTGCGCAACGAAGACGATCGCACGGTCAAGAAGGCCGACATCGTTGCGTTCTCGCAGTGGGCGAGAAAGAAAACCCTCGAACACGAAATCGCATTCCGCCCCGCGCGCGTGCTGATGCAGGATTTCACCGGCGTGCCTGCGGTGGTCGATCTCGCCGCCATGCGCAACGCGATGAAGGCGCTCGGCGGCGACGCCGAGAAGATCAACCCGCTGGTGCCGGTCGATCTCGTCATCGATCACTCGGTGATCGTGAACTTCTTCGGGGACAACAAGGCTTTCGGCAAGAACGTCGCCGAAGAGTACAAGCAGAACCAGGAACGCTACGAATTCCTGAAGTGGGGTCAGAAGGCCTTCACCAACTTCTCGGTGGTGCCGCCCGGCACCGGCATCTGCCATCAGGTCAATCTTGAATATCTGTCGCAGACGGTGTGGACCCGGAAAGAAAAACTCACTGTCGGCAAGAAGAAGGGCACCTTCGAAGTCGCTTACCCGGATTCGCTGGTCGGCACCGACTCGCACACCACCATGGTCAACGGACTTGCGGTGCTGGGTTGGGGCGTCGGCGGCATCGAGGCTGAAGCCGCGATGCTCGGTCAGCCGCTGTCGATGCTGTTGCCCGACGTGGTCGGCTTCAAGCTCAAGGGCCAGCTCAAGGAAGGCGTCACCGCCACTGACCTCGTGCTGACCGTTACGCAGATGCTGCGCAAGCAGGGCGTGGTCGGCAAGTTCGTCGAATTCTTCGGCGCAGGCCTCGATTCGATGTCGGTCGCCGACAAGGCCACCATCGCCAACATGGCGCCGGAGTATGGCGCGACCTGCGGCTTCTTCCCCGTCGACAAGTCCGCGCTCGATTATCTGAAGACCTCGGGGCGCAAGGCCGCGCGCGTCGCGCTGGTGGAAAAATACGCCAAGGTGCAGGGCCTGTTCCGCACCGCGGCTTCGCCCGATCCGGTGTTCACCGAATTGCTGACCCTCGATCTCGGCGAAGTGGTCCCCTCGCTGGCAGGTCCGAAGCGCCCCGAAGGCCGCGTGGCGTTGCCGGCGGTCGCGGAAGGTTTCGCCGCGGCGATGGAGTCGGATTACAAGAAAGCACTGGACGGCAAGCGTTACGCGGTCGAGGGACGCAACTTCGATCTCGGCCACGGCGACGTGGTGATCGCGGCGATTACGTCCTGCACCAACACCTCGAACCCGAACGTGTTGATCGGCGCGGGCCTTCTGGCGCGCAACGCTGCCGCCAAGGGCCTGACCGCGAAGCCATGGGTGAAGACCTCGCTCGCGCCGGGCAGCCAGGTGGTCGGCGAGTATCTCGCGAATTCCGGCTTGCAGAAGGATCTCGACAAGATCGGCTTCAATCTGGTCGGCTTCGGCTGCACCACCTGCATCGGCAACTCCGGTCCGCTGCCGGAAGAGATTTCGAAAACGATCAATGACAACGGCGTCATCGCCGCCGCCGTGCTGTCGGGCAACCGCAACTTCGAGGGCCGCGTGTCGCCAGACACGCAGGCGAACTATCTCGCGTCCCCGCCGCTGGTGGTTGCCTATGCGCTGGCCGGCAACGTCAACATCAACCTCGCCACGGAGCCTCTCGGCACCGGCCGCGACGGCAAGCCGGTTTATCTCAAGGACATCTGGCCGACCTCGAAAGAGATCAACGCCACGATCAAGAAGTACGTCACCTCGACGATCTTCAAGAAGAAGTATGCCGACGTGTTCAAGGGCGACACCAACTGGCGCAAGATCAAGACCGTGACCAGCGACACCTACGCCTGGAACATGAGCTCGACCTACGTGCAGAACCCGCCGTATTTCGAAGGCATGAAGATGGAGCCGGAGCCGATCGTCGATGTGCTCGACGCGCGCATTCTTGCGGTCTTCGGCGACAAGATCACCACCGACCATATTTCACCAGCCGGTGCGATCAAGCTGACCTCGCCTGCCGGAAAGTATCTGTCGGAGCATCAGGTGCGGCCGGCCGACTTCAACCAGTACGGCACGCGGCGTGGCAACCACGAAGTCATGATGCGTGGCACCTTCGCCAACATCCGCATCAAGAACCACATGCTGAAGGGCGCCGACGGCAACATTCCGGAAGGCGGCCTGACCAAGCATTGGCCGGACGGCGAGCAGATGTCGATCTACGACGCCGCGATGAAGTATCAGGCGGAACAGGTACCGCTGGTGGTGTTCGCCGGCGCCGAATACGGCAACGGCTCGTCGCGCGATTGGGCTGCCAAAGGCACGCGCCTGCTCGGCGTTCGCGCCGTGATTACGCAGAGCTTCGAGCGCATCCACCGCTCCAACCTCGTCGGCATGGGCGTGCTGCCCCTGACATTCGAAGACGGCGAGTCCTGGCAGTCGATTGGCCTCAAGGGCGATGAGAAGGTCACGATTCGCGGGCTGCAGGGCGATCTGAAGCCGCGCCAGAAGTTAACGGCGGAGATCGTGTCCTCGGACGGTTCACTGAAGCGTGTCTCGTTGCTCTGCCGCATCGATACGCTCGATGAGCTCGAATACTACCGAAACGGCGGTATTCTCCACTACGTGCTGCGCAATCTGGCTGCATAACGCGGCTAAAAACGTATCCGTGAACGGGCTCACCGCGAAGTGAGTAGCGAAGCACCCGGGGGGCGGCCTATCAAGGGGCCGCCTTCTTGCTGATAGGGACAGACGGAATGTCTGATTTGCCAGAATCGAAAACGACGACAGCCGGCGCGTTCGCGTCGCGCCTGTCGCGTACGCTTGGCATCTGCGCGATCGTCACCGTGATCACGCCGGCATGTGCCGATAATCCGCGCGCGGTGGTCGAACTGTTTACGTCGCAGGGCTGTTCATCGTGCCCGCCGGCGGACAAGGTTCTCGGCGAACTTGCGCAGGACAAATCCGTCATCGCACTCAGTCTTCCGATCGATTACTGGGATTATCTCGGCTGGAAGGACACGCTGGCGGATTCGCGCTTCAGCGCGCGTCAGAAAGCTTATTCGCATATGCGCGGCAACCGCGGCGTCTACACGCCGCAAGCCGTCATCAACGGCACCACCGATGTGCTCGGCAGCGACCGCATCGCGATCGAGAACGCCGCGAAGGGCACCCAGAAGAACGACGATGTGATGTCGGTGCCGATTACGATGACGACATCAGGCAGCCAGATCAATGTGTCGGTGGAGGAAGCCGACGGCAGGAGCGGTGAAATCTGGATCTGCGCCGTGTCGAAGCAGGTTCCGATCACCATCTCGCGCGGCGAGAATCGCGGGCAGCAGATCACGTATCACAACGTGGTGCGCAACGTGCTGAAGGTCGCCGACTGGAATGGCAAGGCCGGCAGTTGGACCGTGCCGCTTGAAAACATCACGCGCGATGGCGTCGATGCGGCGGCGGTCTTCATTCAGGACGGCAATCGCGAGAAGCCCGGTCCGATGCTGGGCGCAGCCTTTACCTCGCTGAACTGAATTCCCCAAACTTGAATCAGGTAACGCCGCTGCAAGGTGGCGATGCGAGATGACGTGTCCTGCTGCGTCCGGCTTCCGTAGCTCCAGAACAGTCCAAAACAAAAAAGGCCAGCTCGCGCTGGCCCGAAGGATAGGGGTCTGATTTCTGCGAAGAATTAGACCCGATCCTGACGACCCCGGGGGGCTGGGGGCTGAGGAATCCGGTGCCGAAAGGACCGGGTCAACGCAGTTTCATCTTGATCGCAGTCCAGCACGGCGGTGGATTGACCGAAATCGGGCGGCATTATGATTTTGCCTGACGTCCACGTGATGCTCTGTGTCCTGTGTCCGGCGGCATAAGCGCTTGAAATCATGCTTGCAGGTGTCGCCGGACGGGGTGATCATGTCGGGTATGTGACAGGAGGCGCCGATGAATTCAGTGTCGGGCGATATCGATCCAAGCGAGAGCCGGGGGCTGGAGCGCAGCACGACGCCACTCCCATCCCAGAGCGTTACGTTCAACCGCATCGAACTCAATCGCATTCTCAATCTGTACGGCCGCATGGTCGCCGACGGCGAGTGGCGCGACTACGCCATCGACTTCCTGAAAGATCGCGCGGTATTTTCGATCTTCCGCCGCGCCTCGGAAGTCCCGATCTACCGGATCGAAAAAGATCCGCGTCTCGCCCGCAAGCAGGGCGCCTACAGCGTGATTGCCGCCAGCGGACAGATCCTGCGCCGCGGCCATGATCTTGAGCGCGTGTTGCTGGTGATCGACCGCAAGCTGGCGGTGGTTTAGAGCGTTATCCGGGTCGCACCCCAAGCCAGTCGGCAGGCTTTTTCAGTCCGTGGGAAGCGTCGTGCCGCCTTCGCCTAGCGCACGCTGCATCATGACCGTGTCGAGCCAGCGTCCGAATTTGAATCCGACGTCAGGGTGCGTGCCGATCATTTCGAATCCGGCGCGGGCATGGACGCCAATCGACGCGGCGTTGGTGGAGTCGCCGATCACCGCGATCATCTGGCGATAGCCGCGCGCTTCGGACGCGGCAATCAGGTCCTGCATCAGCCGTGTTCCGATGCGCCGTCCCTGCGCTGCTGGATCGAGATACACGGAGTTTTCGACCGTGAAGCGATAGGCCGGGCGGGGCCGGTATGGTCCGGCATAGGCATAGCCGACGACGACGTCTTCCATGATAGCCACCAGATACGGGAAGCCAGCTGTCGCCAGTGCCTCGTAGCGTGTTGTCATCTCGGCAAGGCTGGGCGGGTCGAGTTCGAAAGTCGCGGTGCCGTGGAGCACCGCGTGCCGATAGATCGCCGTGATGGCGGGGAGGTCGGTGGGGGCGGCCGCTCTGATCTGAACTTGGGGCATGGCTTGCCGGGGCTGTTTCGGTGCTCCGCATAACGCAACGACACCTCAAACAAAAGCCCCGGCTTTTGGCCGGGGCTTTCGAGAGTTCACCGATCAGCCACGATCAGTTCTAGTCGCGCTGTCCGAGCAGCTGCAGCAGCAGCGTGAACAGGTTGATGAAGTTCAGGTAGAGCGAGAGTGCGCCGGTAATCGCCGCACGCTCCGCAACGTCTCCACCCTGGCTGGCGTTGCCGTAGATGTAGTCGTTCTTCAGGCGCTGGGTGTCCCAGGCGGTGAGGCCGGCGAACACGAGCACGCCGATCACCGAGACGATGAACTGCAGCATCGAGCTCGCGAGGAACAGGTTCACCAGGCTCGCGAGGATGATGCCGAACAGGCCCATCATCAGGAACGATCCCATCCCGGTCAGGTCACGCTTGGTGGTGTAGCCGTAAAGGCTCAGCGCACCGAACGAGGCAGCCGTGATGAAGAACACCCGCACGATCGAGGTGTGCGTGTACACCAGGAAGATCGACGACAGCGAGATGCCCATCAGCGCCGCGAACACCCAGAACAGCAACTGGGCGGTCGCCGGCTTCAGGCGATTGATGCCGAACGAGATGGCGAACACCATCACCAGCGGCGCGAGGATGAAGACCCACTTCAGCGGGCTCACGAACATCGCGACGCCGAACGACGTCAGATACTGCTTGCCGATCCGGCCGGCTGCGGCGGAGGCGTCAGGCGTCACGGCGCCCATGTAGACGCCAAGCGCGGCCAGACCGGTGATGGCCAGGCCGATCGCCATGTAGTTGTAGACCTTGAGCATGTACGAGCGCAGACCGGCATCGACGGTCGCGGCGTCAGCACGCCCGGCGGCCCGGCCGAAAGGAGACGTATAGTTGCGGTCCAAGTCCGACATTGTCGAAACCCCGTGGTTGACTGGCGAAAACGAAGGGTCTGCGCCGCCAGCAATAAGCTTTTCCCAGAACCCGACTGTGGGCCATCCGCTGGATGGCAACAAGCCGGATTCTGAACCCGCTCGGTATGTGGGAAACTAACACACTCGACGCAAGCATGGGCGCGCGGCTGTTTGTCGCAAAACCCGCTATTTGCTGCTACAAATTGTCATAAGTTACGGAGCACGGTCGCTGGTTTTTGGTTAAGCGCGAGTAATGTTCCGGCCAGCCCCAATCCGACCGTCACCGCGAGCGCGGCCAGCACCACGAGGGCGGCGCTGCCGGCCTGCCAGACGAAGCCCAGCGTCATGAGCCGGGTCACGATCTGCCAGGCGGCAATCGACCCGGCCGCCACCCCGAACACGGCCGTGGCCAAACCGATCAGCAGATATTCCAGCGCATAGGCGCCGAGCAGCCGCGCCCGGGTCGCGCCGAGGGTTTTGAGAATCACCGCGTCATAGACCCGGTGCCGATGCCCCGCGGCGAGCGCCCCGCCCAGCACCAGAATGGCCGAGATCAGGGTCACCGAACTGGCGCCCCGGATCGCCAGCACGAGGTTGGTCACGACCTTCCCGATCGAATCGAGGGCCTCGCGCACCCGCACGCTGGTCACCATCGGGAAGGCGGCGGCGACGTCCTTGATGAGTTTGGCGTCGCTTGCAGCATTCGAAGAACCGGCTTCGGTGAGTGTCGCGATATCGGTATGGGGGGCACCGGCGAAGGCCTTCGGCGAGTATACCAGGACGAAATTGATGCCGAGGCTCTGCCAGTCCACCGTACGCAGGTTGCTGATCTTCGCAGTGATGTCGCGGCCCAGCACGTTGACGGTGATGTCGTCGCCGACCTTCACGCCGAGACCATCGGCGATCTTCTTCTCCAGCGACACCAGAGGCGGCCCGCTGTAGCCGGCGTCCCACCAGGTGCCGTCGACGACGGTCGAACCGCGCGGGACTTCGCTGGTGTAGGTCAGGCCGCGGTCGCTCTGCAGCGCCCAGGCGGAGTCCGTCGAAGGCTTGAGATCCTCGGCCCTGACGCCCTTTACGGCGACGATGCGCCCGCGCAGCATCGGCACGGTTTCCACGTTGGCGGCCGGAGCTGCCTGCTTCAGGAACTCGCTGAATCGCGGAGCCTCGGCCGCCGGGATATCGATGAAATAGAACGACGGCGCGTGCTCGGGCAGGGCGGCCATGAATTGCCGCCGCAGGTTGCCGTCGATCTGCGTGATGGTCACCAGCACGGCGAGGCCGAGGCCGAGCGACATCACGACGGACGGCGTCAGCGCGCCGGGGCGGTGGATGTTGGCGATAGCCAGCCGCAGCATGGTGAAACGCGCGCGCGGCAGGTTTCTTGCCACGGCCATCAGCAGCGACGCGACACCGCGCAGCACGGCGAACACGCCGACCGACGAGGCCACGAAAACGGCAGCCACGCGTTTGTCATAGGCGAGCCCGATTGCGACCGCGACCAGCAGCGCGATCACCGAGGCCATCAGGATGAGATAACGCCGGCGCGGCCAGTGAAATTCGGGCGTCACGCCTTCACGGAACAAGGCCGCCACCGGCACATCGTGGACACGGCCGAGCGGCCATAGTCCGAACGCCAGCGCTGTCAGAAGGCCGTAGACGAACGACAGCGCCAGTTCGCCGGCGTGAAATGTTGCTTCGACAGGAAGCGGCAGGATTTTGCCGAACAGGCCGACGATGATGAAGGGTAATGCCGCGCCGATCGCAGCGCCGATCAGCGATCCGAGGGTCGCCAGCACCATCACTTGCGTGAGGTAGATCGTGAACACCTCACGGCCGGTTGCGCCGAGCGCCTTGAAAGTCGCGATCACGTCGCGGCGCTCGTCGAGATGGCTCTTGATTGCATTGGCGACACCGACGCCGCCGACCAGCAACGCTGCAAGTCCGACCAGCGTGAGAAACTGCGTGAAGCGCGTGATGTTGCGCTCAAGTTGCGGCGACGCGTTGCCGCGGGTGCGGACTTCCCATCCGGCTTCCGGGAGCGCCTTTTGCGCGGCATCCACAACGGTTTGCGTCGCGCGTTCGTCGCCGGAGGCGGGGTCAGGCAGCTGAAGGCGATAGATCCAGCGCACCAGCGTACCGGGCTGCAGCAGCCCGGTGGCGCGCAGCGCATCTTCGCTGACCAGCAGTCGCGGTCCGAGACCGACGCCGCCCGCAAGCTTGTCGGGCTCGGCCTGGACGGTGGCGCGAATTTCGAATGGCGCATTGCCGACGGTCACGCGATCTCCGGCCTTGAGGCCGAGACGCGCCAGCAACACCGCGTCGGCACCCGCGCCGAACGCGCCATCGCGCTGCGCCAGCAAATCCGGGACCGGCATCTTTGGCTCAAGCGACACAGTGCCGAGCATCGGATAGTTGCCATCGACGGCTTTCAGGTCGACCAGCGCGAACTCGCCGCTTGGCGAGCGCGCCATGCCGCGCATGATCGCCGTGGCTGAGACCTTGCCATGGGTATCGAGAAAGCCGCGTTCCTCTTTTGAAGCCTCCCGCTGGATCAGTGCGAAGGAGATATCGCCGCCGAGCAGCGTGCGTCCCTGATGGTCAAGTCCTGCGCTGAGACTTCCGGCCACTGAGCCGACGCCCGCGATCGCCATGACGCCGAGCGCGATGCAGGCGATGAAGACATAGAACCCACGCAGACCGCTGCGCAATTCGCGCAAGGCAAAGCGGATTGCCAGCGACAGTGTGCCGCCGCGCGGTGCGGTGTCGGCGATCATGCTCATCGGGAGGCCGTCTCGACCCAGTGCCGGTCGGTCGCCGGTCCGTCGATACGGCCCGAACGCAACCGCACCACCCGATCGCAGCGCTGCGCGAGTGCAGTGTCGTGCGTCACCAGGACGAGGGTCATGCCGCGCTCGAGGTGCTTGGCGAACAGGAGGTCGACGATCTGTTTGCCGGTGGCCTCGTCGAGATTTCCGGTCGGCTCATCGGCCACGAGAATGGCGGGATCGGGCGCCATCGCGCGCGCCAGCGCGACGCGTTGCTGTTCGCCGCCCGAGAGTTGCGAAGGATAGTGATGCAGCCGCTCGCCCAGCCCAACACCGGCAAGTTCCTGCGCGGCGCGCTCATTCGCATCCGCGCGGCCTGCGAGTTCGAGCGGGACTGCGACATTCTCAAGCGCCGTCATGGTCGGGATCAGATGAAACGACTGGAACACGATACCGACATGGCGGCCACGGAACCGTGCGAGAGCGTCCTCGTCGAGGGCATTGAACGCGGCGCCGTTGACCACCACCTCTCCGCTGTCAGGACGTTCAAGCCCCGCCATCACCATCAACAGCGTGGACTTGCCCGAACCTGAGGGGCCGATCAGGCCGACGGCTTCACCGGGCGCGACGCGCAGGCTGACATCCTTGAGGATGTGAACGCGCGCGGCACCGCTGCCCAGCGAGAGATTGACGTTTGAAATGGAAATGGTGTCCGGTTCGAGACCGGCGCGCGGCGAGGGTTCAATGAGACTGTCCATGGATCTTTCATATGGGGGTTTCGGCCGCGCGGTCGAGGGGCTGGTGTCCCGAATCCGAAGTTCGCTCCATTTTGCCGCGCCTTCGGTAGCGAACTTCGGATTCGAAAGGACACCAGCAAACTACAATTCTAGTGTGGCTATGGTTCGCAGGTCCGCAAACGGAGGCTGTCGCAAGGAGGGTGCGGACCTGCGAACCGCCACACTAGTGAGGACGTTCATTGTCGCAGCAGCGGGGGCAATGATGGCGATGTCGGGGCCGGCCTCGGCTCAAACGGTACCTGTCAAACAAGATGTCAAAGATGTGAAGCCGATCAAGCTCGCGGTTCTGGGCGATTCCCTGACCGCCGGTTACGGCTTGCCGGCTTCGGCGGCGTTTCCGGTGCGCCTGCAGAAGGCTCTCGCCGACAAGGGCATCGCCACCGATATCCATAACGCGGGTGTCTCCGGCGACACCACGACCGGCGGCCTGGCCCGTCTCGACTGGTCGATCCCGCCCGGCACCGAAGCTGTGATTGTTGAACTTGGCGCCAACGACGCCCTGCGCGGCGTCGATCCGAAGGTCTCGCGCGGCGCGCTCGACGAGATTCTCAACAAGCTGAAAGCGCGCAACATCGCTGTTTTATTGTGCGGGATGTACGCGCCGCCGAACTATGGCGCGGAGTATACGGCGACGTTCAACAGCATCTATCCCGACCTCGCCAAAAGCCACAAAGTGCCGCTTTATCCGTTCTTTCTCGACGGCGTGGCCACCGAGGCGAAGCTGACCCAGCCCGACGGATTGCATCCGACGGCCGCGGGAGTCGATGTCGTGGTCGAGCGGATTCTGCCTACGGTGGAGGCGTTTCTGAAAGATCATGCGTTGCAGCCAGGCAAGCCCTGAGGGGATTTGTCGTTGTTCCCGCGATGGCCGCTTCGCACTGTCATCGTGCTGCGGTAAAAAAGACCTCAGGTGATTCGTGATCCTCTTTTGCATCGAGGAGATTCGTGATGCCGCGCTTGTTCACCGGGCTGGAAATCCCCCCGGACATCGGCCAGACGCTCTCGAATTTACGCGGGGGCCTGCCGGGCGCCCGCTGGGTCGATCCCGAAAATTATCACGTCACATTGCGCTTCATCGGCGACATCGATGGCCCCGCAGCCAACGAAATCGCCTCGACGCTGGAGCGGATCAACCGCAAGCCGTTCGAGGTCGCCCTGCAGGGCCTGTCCAGTTTCGGCGGCAAGAAACCGCGCGCTGTGGTGGCATCGGTTGTACCAAGCCGTCCGTTGATGGAGTTGCAGGCGGAACTGGAACGGCTGATCCAGCGGTTCGGTTTCGACCCGGAGGGCCGCAAATTCATCCCTCATGTGACACTGGCGCGGCTGCGGGATGCCTCCAATCGGGATGTGGCGGACTATCTGTCGGTGCGGGGGTATTTTCCGACCCGCAGCTTCATGGCCTCCCGGTTCGTGCTGTTCTCGTCGCGCGCGTCGATCGGTGGTGGGCCTTACGTGGTCGAAGACGCCTATGCGCTGAGCGCATAGAGAGCCACCCGTCACCTTTGTAGTCTTGCATTTTCCGCCTCGTTCTGGCGGGTAGCGAGCCATGAACGCTCTCACCCCCGCCCCGTTCCGTCGGCAGTATCAGGCTCTCGTTGCTGCGGGCACCATCGAGGCCGATCCGGCGCAGGCCCGGGCCGTCGAAGCCTTCTCGGCGCTTGAGGCAAGGCTGGCCGGATACCGTCCCGGCCGCGGCGGACTGCTGCAACGCCTGTTCGCTGACAAGGACGCGATCCCACTGCGCGGACTCTACATCCACGGCGAGGTCGGCCGCGGCAAGACCATGCTGATGGATCTGTTCTTCAGCGAGAGCACCGTCACGCATAAGCGCCGCGCGCACTTTCACGAATTCATGGCCGACGTCCACGAGCGGATTCACGGCTTTCGCCAGAAGATTGCCCGGCAGGAAATCGCCGACACCGATCCGGTGCGGCTGACTGCGGCGTCGATCTTCGAGGAAGCGTGGCTGCTGTGCTTCGACGAGTTTCACGTCACCGATATTGCGGATGCGATGATCCTCGGACGGCTGTTTGGCCGGCTGTTCGAACTGGGGACGGTGGTCGTTGCGACCTCGAACGTCGCTCCCGACGATCTCTACAAGGGCGGCCTCAATCGCGCGCTGTTTCTGCCGTTTGTCGCGCAGCTCAAGGAGCGGATGGACGTGCTGCGGCTGGATGCGCGCACCGATTTCCGGATGGAAAAACTCGCAGGCATCAAGATGTGGCTGGTGCCGGCCGATGTGTCGGCCGATGCCGCGCTCGACAAGGCATGGACCAAGCTCACCGGCGGCGCCGCCGACCGGCCGCGCGACATCACGGTCAAGGGCCGCACGTTGCATGTGCCGCATTCGGCACATGGCGTTGCGCGATTCTCGTTTGCGGATCTGTGCGAGAAGCCGCTCGGCGCGTCGGACTATCTGCGGCTCGCGCATGATTATCACACGCTGATCATCGACCGGATTCCGGCGATGAACTACGAGCATCGCAACTACGCCAAACGCTTCATCACCCTGATCGACACGCTTTACGACAATGCGGTGAAGCTGATGGCGTCAGCGGAGACCGATCCGCTGTCGCTTTACAGTGCGACCGAAGGGGTTGAGGCCAACGAATTCAAGCGGACCTCGTCGCGGCTGATCGAGATGGGTTCGGAATCCTATCTGGCGCTGCCTCACGGCCGCAGCGACTCGTCCGCGAGCGGTTCGACCACCGGTCTGGTCGAGACCTGACCGGGTTCGCTTTATGTTTCGGCTCAGGACCCGGCGAAAGCCCGATACGAAAGCAGCCCGCGGTGCCGCCGCAGTGAGCACTGCCGCTCCATTGGGCGAACAGCGACTTGAACGCTTGCCGCGAAAGGTCTAACCAGCCGTCCAGAGTTTTTCCCATCCTCTCCCGTCGACATCAAAGGACAGATTTCCCATGGCGCGTGACAAGATTGCTTTGATTGGTTCAGGTCAGATTGGCGGCACGCTGGCGCACCTGGTCGGACTGAAAGAGTTGGGCGACGTGGTGATGTTCGACATCGCCGAAGGCATTCCCCAGGGCAAATCGCTCGATATCGCGCAGTCTTCGCCGGTTGACGGCTTCGACGCCAAGTTCACCGGCGCCAATTCCTACGAGGCGATCGAAGGCGCAAGCGTGGTGATCGTCACCGCCGGTGTGCCGCGCAAGCCGGGCATGAGCCGCGATGACCTTCTCAGCATCAATCTCAAGGTCATGGAACAGGTCGGCGCGGGCATCAAGAAGTACGCCCCCGACGCGTTCGTGATCTGCATCACCAACCCGCTCGACGCGATGGTTTGGGCGCTGCAGAAGGCGTGCGGCCTGCCGCACAAGAAGGTCGTCGGTATGGCCGGCGTGCTGGATTCGTCGCGCTTCCGTTATTTCCTCGCCGACGAGTTCAACGTCTCGGTGGAAGACGTCACCGCCTTCGTGCTCGGCGGTCACGGCGACACCATGGTGCCGCTGACCAAGTATTCCACCGTCGCCGGCATTCCGCTGCCTGATCTTGTGAAGATGGGCTGGACCTCGCAGGCTCGCATCGACGAGATCGTTGATCGCACCCGCAACGGCGGCGCCGAGATCGTCAACCTGCTCAAGACCGGCTCGGCCTTCTACGCACCGGCGGCATCGGCCATCGCGATGGCTGAAAGCTACCTGCGCGACAAGAAGCGCGTGCTGCCTTGCGCCGCCTATCTCAACGGCGAATACGGCGTGAAGGACATGTATGTCGGCGTGCCGGTTGTCATCGGATCGAAGGGTGTCGAGCGGATCGTCGAGATCGAACTCGCCGGCAAGGATCGCGAAGGCTTCGACAAGTCGGTCGGCGCGGTGCAGGGCCTGGTCGACGCCTGCAAGAAGATCGCGCCGGATTTGCTCGGCAAGTAAGGCTGCGACACCGCTATCTTCATGTGCGATCCGGAAGTTCCGGGTCGCACATGAAATCATCTCCTTCGTTTTAGTTTTCGATCTCCTCTCCGATCTCTGGGGCAGTCCATGAATATCCACGAATACCAGGCCAAGGCCGTGCTGAAGGAATTCGGCGTGCCGATTTCGCGCGGCGTGCCGATTCTCAAGGCATCCGACGCGGAAGCCGCGGCAAAAGAACTTGGCGGCCCGTTGTGGGTGGTGAAGAGCCAGATCCATGCCGGCGGACGCGGCAAGGGCAAATTCAAGGAAGCCTCGGCCGGCGACAAGGGCGGCGTGCGCCTCGCCAAATCGATCGAGGAAACCAAGCAATTCGTGACCCAGATGCTCGGAGCCACGCTGGTCACCGAGCAGACCGGTCCCGCCGGCAAGCAGGTCAACCGTATCTATCTCGAAGACGGCTCCGACATCGAAAAGGAGTTCTATCTCTCGCTGCTGGTCGACCGCGAAACGTCGTGGGTGTCCTTCGTGGTCTCCACCGAAGGCGGCATGAATATCGAGGAAGTCGCGCACAATACGCCCGAGAAAATCGTGACGTTCTCGGTCGATCCGGCTACCGGCATTATGGCCCATCACGGACGCACCGTAGCGCAGGCGCTCGGCCTCAAGGGCGATCTCGCCAAGCAGGCGGAAAAGCTGGTGGCGCAGCTCTATACGGCGTTCCTCGCCAAGGACATGGAGATGCTGGAGATCAATCCGCTGATCATCTCCAAGCAGGGCGAGTTGAAGTGCCTCGACGCCAAGATGTCGTTCGATTCCAATTCGCTCTATCGTCATCCGGACGTTGTCGCGCTGCGCGACACCTCGGAAGAAGACGCCAAGGAAATCGAAGCCTCCAAGTACGACCTCGCCTACATCGCGCTCGATGGCACCATCGGCTGCATGGTGAACGGCGCGGGCCTGGCGATGGCCACGCTCGATATCATCAAGCTCTACGGTGAAAGCCCGGCCAACTTCCTCGACGTCGGCGGTGGCGCATCGGAAGAAAAAGTCACGGCGGCGTTCAAGATCATCACCGCCGATCCGAACGTGAAGGGCATTCTGGTCAACATCTTCGGCGGCATCATGAAGTGCGACGTCATCGCGCGCGGCGTTATCGCCGCGGTGAAGGCGGTCGGCCTCCAGGTGCCCCTCGTTGTCCGCCTCGAAGGCACCAATGTCGAGGAAGGCAAGAAGATCATCAACGAATCCGGCCTCAATGTACTGTCGGCGAACGATCTCGACGACGCTGCGCAGAAGATCGTCAACGCCGTGAAGGGAAAGTAAGCCGATGTCCGTCCTGATCGACAAGAACACCAAGGTCATCTGCCAGGGCTTCACCGGCAAGAACGGCACCTTCCATTCGCAGGGCGCCATCGACTACGGCACCAAGATGGTCGGCGGCACCTCGCCGGGCAAAGGCGGCACGACGCATCTCGGCCTGCCGGTGTTCGACACGGTGTCCGAGGCGCGCGAGAAAACCGGCGCCGATGCGTCGGTGATTTACGTTCCGCCGCCGGGCGCAGCGGACGCAATCTGCGAAGCTATCGATGCGGAAGTACCGCTGATCATCTGCATCACCGAAGGCATTCCGGTGCTGGACATGGTGCGCGTCAAAAGATCGCTCAGCGGATCCAAGTCGCGCCTGATCGGGCCGAACTGTCCGGGCGTCGTGACCGCAGGCGAATCGAAAATCGGCATTATGCCGGCGAACATTTTCAAGCCCGGCAGCGTCGGCATCCTGTCCCGCTCAGGCACACTCACCTACGAAGCCGTGTTCCAGACCACGCAGGTCGGCCTCGGCCAGACCTCGGCGGTCGGCATTGGCGGCGATCCGGTCAAGGGGACCGAATTTATTGAAATCCTCGAGCTGTTCCTGGCGGACGAGAAGACCAAGTCGATCATCATGATCGGTGAAATCGGCGGGTCGGCCGAAGAGGACGCGGCGCAGTTCCTCAAGGACGAAGCCAAGCGCGGCCGCAAGAAGCCGATGGTCGGATTTATCGCCGGCCGCACCGCACCTCCGGGTCGCCGCATGGGTCATGCCGGCGCAATCGTCTCCGGTGGCAAGGGCGACGCCGAATCGAAGATTGCGGCGATGGAAGCGGCCGGGATTACGGTTTCCCCGTCGCCTGCGCGGCTCGGAACGACGCTTCTCGAAAGGTTGAAGGCATAATTCAGTTCTTGGTTCTTTTCAGCGCGAAGTTTTGCCCTAAATAGGGTAAAAGGTGCGGCCCAAACACAAAGCCGATACCAAATCGGGCGATTTTCTCCCGATTTTTCCGCGCGATGCAATCAATCAGGACGTAACCATGTCTCGCCAGGACGCGAACGCCAACTTCGCCCTCACTTCCTTCCTCGACGGCGCCAACGCCACCTACATTGACCAGCTGTACGCTCGCTACGAGAACGACCCGTCGTCGGTCGATCCGGACTGGGTTGATTTCTTCAAGACCCTGAAGGATCAGCCGGCGGATGTCGCGAAGAACGCGCAGGGCCCGTCCTGGGAAAAGGCCAACTGGCCGACCACGCCAAATGACGATCTGACCTCCGCGCTCGACGGCAACTGGGCCCAGGTCGAAAAGGCCGTCGGCGGCAAGATCGCAGCCAAGGCGCAGGCCGCCGGCAGTAACCTCACTTCGGCTGATGTGCAGCAGGCCACGCGCGATTCGGTGCGCGCGCTGATGCTGATTCGCGCCTACCGCATGCGCGGTCATTTCCACGCCAATCTCGATCCGCTCGGCATCGAGGGCCAGAAGGATCACGAAGAACTCGATCCGCGCTCCTACGGCTTCACCGACGCCGATTTCGACCGCAAGATTTTCCTCGACCATGTGCTGGGTCTTGAGACCGCAACGCTGCGCGAGATCGTGGCGATCTGTCAGCGCACCTATTGCCAGACGCTCGGCGTCGAATTCATGCACATCTCGAATCCCGCGCAGAAAAGCTGGATTCAGGAACGCATCGAAGGTCCGGACAAGGAAATCAGCTTCACCCGCGAAGGCCGCCGCGCCATCCTGATGAAGCTCGTCGAGGCCGAAGGCTTCGAAAAATTCTGCGACATCAAGTTCACCGGCACCAAGCGATTCGGTCTCGACGGCGCGGAATCGCTGATCCCCGCGCTCGAACAGATCATCAAGCGCGGCGGCAATCTCGGCGTGCAGGACATCGTGCTCGGCATGCCGCATCGCGGACGCCTCAACGTGCTGACCCAGGTGATGGGCAAGCCGCACCGCGCGCTGTTCCATGAATTCAAGGGCGGCTCGGCCAATCCCGACGAAGTCGAGGGTTCGGGCGACGTGAAGTACCATCTCGGCGCCTCGTCTGACCGGGAGTTCGACGGCAACAAGATCCATCTGTCGCTGACGGCCAATCCGTCGCATCTGGAAATTGTCGATCCGATCGTGCTCGGCAAGGTGCGCGCCAAGCAGGACCAGAACGGTGACCCGCCGGATCAGCGTATTTCAGTGCTGCCGCTGATGATGCACGGCGACGCCGCGTTCGCCGGACAGGGCGTGGTTGCGGAATGTTTCGCGCTGTCGGACCTGAAGGGCTATCGCACCGGCGGTTCGCTGCACTTCATTGTCAACAACCAGATCGGCTTCACGACCTATCCGCGTTACTCGCGCTCGTCGCCGTATCCGTCGGACGTCGCCAAGATGATCGACGCGCCGATTTTCCACGTCAACGGCGACGATCCGGAAGCGGTGGTGTTCGCAGCGAAGGTGGCGATCGAGTACCGGCAGAAGTTCCACAAGCCGGTCGTCATCGACATGTTCTGCTATCGCCGCCACGGCCATAACGAGGGCGACGAACCGGCATTCACCAACCCGGTGATGTACAAGAAGATCGCAACCCATCCGACCACGCTCGACCTCTACGCCAGGCGGCTGATCGCCGATGGTGTGATGACTGAAGGCGAGATCGACAAGGCGAAGGCCGATTGGCGCGCTCGGCTCGATGCCGAGCTCGAGGCTGGTTCGGGCTACAAGCCGAACAAGGCCGACTGGCTCGATGGCAAGTGGGCCGGATTCAAGTCGGCTGACCTCGGCGAGGATCCGCGCCGCGGCAACACCGGTATCGCCATCGACGAGCTGAAGGATATCGGCCGCAAGATCACCAAGGTGCCGGACGGTTTCCGCGTTCACCGCACCGTACAGCGCTACCTCGATAGCCGCATGAAGGCGATCGAGAACGGCGAGGGTATCGACTGGGCGACCGGCGAGGCGCTGGCGTTCTGCACGCTGATGAAGGAAGGCCATCACGTTCGTCTGTCCGGACAGGACTCTGAGCGCGGTACCTTCTCGCAGCGGCATTCGGTGCTGTTCGATCAGGAAGACGAAAGCCGCTACACGCCGTTCAATCATATCGGCGACAATCAGGGCCACTACGAAGTCATCAATTCGCTGTTGTCTGAAGAGGCGGTGCTCGGCTTCGAGTACGGCTACTCGCTGGCGGAGCCAAAGGCGCTGACGATCTGGGAAGCGCAGTTCGGCGATTTCGCCAACGGCGCGCAGGTTCTGTTCGACCAGTTCATTTCCTCGGGTGAACGCAAGTGGCTGCGCATGTCGGGCCTCGTCTGCATGCTGCCGCACGGTTATGAAGGCCAGGGACCGGAGCATTCCTCCGCGCGCCTCGAGCGTTTCCTTCAGATGTGCGCCGAAGACAACATGCAGGTCGTCAATATCACGACGCCTGCGAATTTGTTTCACGCGCTTCGTCGCCAGTTGAAGCGTGAAATCCGCAAGCCGCTGATCATCATGACGCCGAAGTCGCTGCTGCGCCACAAGCGCGCGGTATCGAAGCTCGAGGAGTTCGGTCCCGATACGTCGTTCCATCGCGTCCTGCTGGACGACGCCGAAACCGGCGGCGAGACCAAGCTCGTCGCTGACGCAAAAATCCGCCGCGTGGTGATCTGCTCGGGCAAGGTCTATTACGATCTCTACGAGGACCGCGAGAAGCGCGGCGTCGACGACATCTACCTGCTGCGCGTCGAGCAGCTCTATCCGGTGCCGCTCAAGACGCTGGTGCAGGTGCTCGAGCGCTTCAAGAAGGCCGAAGTGGTCTGGTGCCAGGAAGAACCGCGCAACATGGGCGGCTGGCACTTCATCGAGCCTTACCTCGAGTGGGTGCTCAACCAGGTCGGCTCGGCGCACAAGCGTCCGCGCTATGCCGGACGTGCTGCTGCCGCCGCAACCGCGACCGGGTTGATGTCGAAGCATCTCCAGCAATTGAAAGCATTCCTCGACGAAGCTCTCGGCTGACCAATGGATGCCCGCAGGCCGCGGGCATTTCCATCACATTCAATTTGATTGAGGCGCTGACGGCAGAATGTGCCGCTCATGACGCAAGGGGAAAGAGAAATGGCTGAAATTCGCGTTCCGACACTGGGCGAGTCCGTCACCGAGGCCACCATCGGCCGCTGGTTCAAGAAGGCTGGTGACGCCGTCGCCGTCGATGAGCCCTTGGTCGAACTCGAAACCGACAAGGTGACCATCGAAGTGCCGGCGCCGTTCGCGGGAACCCTGGGCGAGATCGTCGCCAAGGACGGCGAGACGGTCGCGGTCGGCGCATTGCTCGGTCAGATCACGGAAGGCGCTGGCGGCGCCAAGCCCGCCGCGGCCCCGGCCAAGGCGGCTGAACCTGCGCCAGCCAAGGCCGCGCCTGCTGCCGCAGCACCTGCGCCGGCGCAAAAGTCGCCACCGGCCGACGCGCCGCAGGCACCGTCGGTTCGCAAGCTCTCTGCTGAGTCGGGCGTGGATGCATCGACCGTTCCGGGCTCCGGCAAGGATGGCCGCGTCACCAAGGGTGACATGCTGGCCGCGATCGAGAAGGCTGCATCGGCACCCACGCCGGTCAATCAGGCCGCCGTTCAGGCGCGCGCGCCGTCGCCTGCCGACGATGCAGCGCGTGAAGAGCGCGTGAAGATGACGCGGCTGCGCCAGACCATCGCGCGCCGCCTCAAGGACGTGCAGAACACCGCCGCGATGCTGACGACTTTCAACGAAGTCGATATGAGCCACGTGATGGCGTTGCGCGCTCAGTACAAGGATGCGTTCGAGAAGAAGCACGGCGCCAAGCTCGGCTTCATGGGCTTCTTCACCAAGGCCTGCGTGCAGGCGCTGAAGGATATTCCGGCAGTGAACGCCGAGATCGACGGCACCGACCTGATCTACAAGAACTACTACCATGTCGGCGTTGCGGTCGGCACCGACAAGGGCCTCGTCGTGCCGGTGGTGCGTGACTGCGACCAGAAGTCGATCGCCGACATCGAGAAGAACATCGCCGATTTCGGCAGGCGCGCGCGCGACGGTCAGTTGAAGATCGACGAGATGCAGGGCGGCACGTTCACCATCACCAATGGCGGCATCTACGGCTCGCTGATGTCGACGCCGATCCTCAACGCTCCGCAATCCGCCATCCTCGGCATGCACAAGATCCAGGAACGGCCGGTGGTCATCGGCGGCAAGATCGAAGTTCGCCCGATGATGTATCTGGCGGTGTCTTACGATCACCGCGTCATCGACGGCAAGGAAGCGGTGACCTTCCTCGTTCGCATCAAGGAAAGCCTTGAGGATCCGGCGCGGCTCGTGCTGGATCTGTAAGCCCATGACTCTGCCGCCCGAATTCCTTGCTTTGTTCGGTGTGTTCGTGTTGGCGGCAATCGCGCCGGGCGCGGACTTCGCCTGCGTACTTCGCGAGAGCGTGAGCTTTGGGCGGCGGGCAGGAATCGCGACCGCCGCAGGTGTCGGGTCCGCGATCATGGTCCATGTCGCTTACACCGTGACCGGCGTGGGTCTGATTGTTGCGCAGTCGGTCCTGATCTTCACCATCGTGAAGTGGTGTGGTGCGGCTTATCTGGTTTATCTTGGCGTCCGGTCGCTGACGGCGAGCCGCCGCTCACCTCAGAGCCTCGAGAAGACCATTGTTCCGGTCGAGAGCGCCCGTAGCGTTGTCACGTCGTACGGCGTGGGCTTTCTCACCAATCTTCTGAACCCCAAGGCGACGCTGTTTTTCGTTTCGCTGTTTGCCACGATCGTTTCGCACGAGACGCCGGTGATGACGCAGTTCGCATACGGAGCAGCGCTGTCTGTTTTTCTTGCGGTGTGGTTCAGCTTTGTCGCGGTCTTTCTTACGACTCGCTCGATGCGTGCGGGCTATGAACGTATCGGACATTGGATTGACCGCGCGACGGGGCTGGTTTTGATCGGACTGGGCGTTCGTATCGCTCTTCAGAAAGCAAACTGAGATTCGTGCAGGGATTGGTTCGGATGGACAGCGTTGCTATCGTCACCGGAGGGAGCCGCGGCATCGGCCGGGCCACGGCGCTGGCCGCCGCATCGCGCGGCTACAAGGTCGTTGTCGGCTACGCCAGCAACAAGGCAGCCGCCGATGAGGTTGTGGCGAAGATTGAAGCCAGCAATGGCAAGGCCATCGCGGTGAAATGCGACGTCGGCAGTGAGGCCGACATTCTCGCGCTGTTCAAGCAGGCGGATGCTTTCGGCAAGCTCGGCGCCCTCGTGAACAATGCCGGCGTGGTCGATGCGACCGCCCGCGTCGATGAAATGTCCGCTGCGCGGCTCACCCGCATGATGAACGTCAACATCGTCGGCAGCATTCTGTGCGCTCGCGAGGCGGTGAAACGCATGTCCAGCAAGCACGGTGGCACTGGCGGCGTTATCGTCAATATTTCTTCCGTCGCGGCGACGCTTGGCTCACCCGCGCAATATGTCGACTACGCCGCCTCGAAGGGCGCGATCGATACCTTCACGGTGGGGCTCGCGCGGGAAGTCAGCACCGAGGGCATCCGCGTCAACGGAATTCGTCCGGGTCTGATCGACACTGAAATTCATGCCAGTGGTGGCGAGCCGGATCGCGCGCACCGGCTGGCGCATATGGTTCCGATGAAGCGGGTCGGCACCGCGGATGAAATCGCCAACGCCGTCGTCTGGCTGATGTCGGACGAGGCGTCATATATCACGGGTACGATCGTCGATGTGTCGGGCGGCCGTTAACTTCCATTTCTCTGTGAGTACAGGATAATCCTCATGGCTTCTTACGATCTGATCATCATCGGCACCGGTCCCGGCGGTTATGTCTGCGCGATCCGCGCGGCGCAGCTCGGCATGAAGGTTGCCGTGGTCGAGAAATGGCCGACCTTCGGCGGCACCTGTCTCAACGTGGGCTGCATCCCTTCCAAGGCGCTGCTGCAGGCATCGGAGCGGTACGAGGAAGTCACGCACATGCTGCCCAAGATGGGCATCGGCGTCGGCAAGCCAAAGCTCGATCTGCCGACCATGATGAAGTTCAAGACTGACGGCGTCGATGGCAACGTCAAGGGCGTCGGCTTCCTGTTCAAGAAGAACAAGATCGAGCCTTACGAAGGCACCGGCCGCATCCTCTCGGCCGGCAAGGTCGAGGTGAAGGGCAATGACGGCAAGACGCAGGTTCTTGAAGCCAAGAGCATCGTGATTGCCACCGGATCGGATGTGACCAAGCTCAAGGGCGTCGAGATCGACGAGAAGCGCATTGTTTCGTCCACGGGCGCGCTGACGCTCGACAAGGTGCCGGAGAAGATGCTGGTGATCGGCGCGGGCGTGATCGGCCTCGAACTCGGTTCGGTGTGGCGCCGTCTCGGCGCGCAGGTCACTGTCGTCGAATTCCTCGATCGGATTCTTCCCGGCATGGACGGTGAGGTGGCAAAGTCTTTCCAGCGCATTCAGGAAAAGCAGGGCGTCGAATTCAAGCTCGGCGCGAAAGTCACCGGCGTCGATTCGTCCGGCAAGAGATTGAAGGCCAGCGTCGAGCCGGCTGCAGGCGGTGCGAGTGAAGTCATCGAGGCCGATGTTGTGCTGGTGGCGATCGGACGCGTTCCTTACACCGAAGGCCTTGGCCTTAAGGAAGCCGGGGTCGAACTCGACCAGCGCGGCCGCGTGCAAACCGACGGACACTTCCAGACCAATGTGAAGGGCATCTATGCCATCGGCGACGTGATCGCCGGGCCGATGCTGGCGCACAAGGCGGAAGACGAGGGCATTGCCATCGCCGAGATCCTCGCGGGCCAGGCCGGCCACACCAACTACGATGTCATCCCCGGCGTGGTTTACACGTTCCCGGAAGTCGCTTCTGTCGGCAAGACCGAGGAAGAGCTGAAGCAGGCGGGTGTGGCTTACACCTCGGGCAAATTCCCGTTCACCGCGAACGCACGCACCAAGGTCAACCAGACCACCGATGGTTTCGTGAAAATCCTCGCGGATGCGAAGACCGACCGCGTGCTGGGTGTTCACATCATCGGCGCGGAAGCCGGCGAAATGATCCATGAGGCCGCGGTGCTGATGGAGTTCGGTGGTTCCGCGGAAGATCTCGCGCGTACATGCCATGCGCACCCGACCCGCTCGGAAGCGGTCAAGGAAGCCGCGCTTGCGGTCGGAAAGCGCGCTATCCATATGTGAACGTGGTCCGGCGCTCGGCCGGCCGCGATGGATGGCTTGACCATGCGCCGGTTGCTTCGCCCGCTCTGGGTTCTGCTCGCGCTGATCTTTCTGCTCGAAGCATGGCTGTGGGACCGCGTCGAGCCGATCATTGCGCGCATCGTCGCGCTGATCCCGCTGCCTCGGCTCAAGGCATGGCTTGCTGACCGGGTCGAGCACCTGTCGCCGGGGCTGACGCTGATCGTGTTCGCGGTGCCGGTCGTCGTTCTGTTTCCGCTCAACCTGGTCGCGGCGTGGCTCCTGGCGCACAAGTATTTCGTGGGTGCGACGACCTTGATCGTTCTTCAGAAGGTTCTTGGCGTCGGCATCGTCGCGTTCGTGTTCGACGTGACGCGCGACAAGCTGCTGCAGATGGGCTGGTTCCGAAGGCTCTATGAATTCGTTCTTGATCTTCGCGCGCGGGCTCTGGCGCTTGTCGCGCCATTCAAGCTCGCCATCCTGCACTGGATGAAGCGTTTCCGCCGCCGGGCATCGCCCGGATTCATCCAGCGCCTGCGTCGGCGGATACAGGCGTCGCGCTAGGCGACGCCGCAACCCTTACATCAGATGCACGGCATGCGGGGCGAACAGCCCGATCGCGGTGAACGCCAGTCCTGTCAGAGCCAGTGCTCCCGCGACCCACGCCAGCGCAATCATGCCGGTGATGATGGTCGCCGATGCCAGCACGATGCCGATCTGGAAAGCAGCGGAGGCCACCTCGTAGTGGTGATAGCGCGCCATGGAGAGATCGCGCGCTTCCTCGGCCTTCTTGGCGCGTGTGGCCAGTTGCTCGGAGCCTTCGCCGGTTTCCGGTTCGGAGCGATAGCGCGCCGCGGCCTTGTTCCAGTCATCGATCTGCTTGGCCAGCGCCGCCTTCTGCGCATCGTCACCCGACAGGCCAAGGCTGAGCTTCGCATGCTCGGCCACCGCCTGCACGGTGGTGCGCCGGATGCTCTTGGCCTGGAAGAAAGCCCACAGGTTCGAGGCCTCGACGTTCTTGCTGATGGAGTCGGTCTGGGCGCCCTTGCCGAGCGTCTCGGAGAACGCCAGAAACAGCGCGATCACCGCGATCAGCAATGCGATCCTTTTGTTGGAGCCGGATGCATGTTCGGCATGCTCGGCGTGCTCCATGCTCTCATGTGCGCCCATATTCAGTATCCCTCCCGGTCAAAATCGGATGCCACGATTGACCGAACTGCGGTTCGCGCGCAAGGGGCGTCCGAAGGACTCGGTAGGGCAAATTTTGGCACGACAAATTTATGTCAGGCCACCATCTAGTGGAGTGGATTTGACATTCGCGACCCTGCTGGCAGCGAGTTCGCAAAGCGAATGTCAAATCCAAAACGCCACTAGAAACCTATATTTGCTAGTGGTCTATCGATTCTAACATTCGCAAGAATGCCTGCTGAAAAGGGATGCGAATGTTAGAATCGGACCACTAGGCTCTTGGATGGGCCGTCTTGTAGACGTCCAGCAGCCGGTCGGCATCGACGCCGGTGTAGATCTGCGTGGTCGACAGCGAGGAGTGGCCGAGCAACTCCTGGATGGCGCGCAGGTCGCCGCCGCGGGTCAAAAGATGCGTGGCGAAGGAATGACGCAGCGCATGCGGTGTTGCGCTGTCGGGTAGCCCCAGCGCGCCGCGCAGACGCTCCATCGTTAGTTGGATGATGCGCGGACTGAGCGGCCCGCCGCGTGCGCCAACGAAGATCGGGCTGTCCGCCGCGATGGTGTGCGGACACACCGCGACATAGTCCTGCACCAGCGCCAGCACATTTTGCAGCACCGGCACCATGCGCGTCTTGTTGCCTTTGCCGGTCACCACGATCACGTCGCCCTTGCCGGGCAGCGGCACGTCGCGCCGGATCAAACCGAGGGCTTCGGAAATGCGCAGACCCGATCCGTAGAGCAGCGCCATCACCGCGGCGTCGCGTGCCCAGATCCATGGATCGCGATTTTCACCGGCGCGAATATCTGCGTCGGTCATCTGCCGTGCGGAGGCCATCTGAATTGGTTTCGGCAGGCTCTTGCCAATTTTAGGCGCGCGGATCGCGGACAGCGCGCCGACCTTGCCCTTGCCTTCGCGTTCCAGGAAGCGCCCGAACGAGCGCAGTCCGGCCAGCGCCCGCATCAGGGAGCGCCCGCCCACGTCATCGGCGCGCCGCGCGGACATAAAGGCGCGCACGTCCGTGGCTTCGATGGCGGCGAACTGCTTCAAGGTGACGAGGCCGCCCCAGTGCTCGCTCAGAAAGACGAGGCACTGGCGCAGGTCGCGCGCATAGGCTTCCAGCGTCTTGGGCGACAGCCGGCGTTCGGAGCGCAGATGGGACAGCCAGTGCGTGATCTCGGCCAGCAGGTCGGGCGCGGCGCAGACGAGCTGCGCGCTTTCCGGGGTAGCTTCGGTTGCGGCGGCGGCTTTGACCATCATATGTCTCGCGGGGCGCCTGCGCTTGACAGGAATCGGTTTATCGCACCCTTTTCAGGGAGCATGTTCCGGCAAAGTGGACACCGGTTTGCCGTAAGAACATGCTCCCAAATAGTAAACTGCGCGTATTCTGATCGCAAAACCGGTATCCACTTTTGCGGAATACGCGCTATCCTCCTTAATCCGGGCCCCTCCTGCCATGGCAAGACGAGTCGTCGATGTTCTTGTCCCGGTGGCCCTGAACCAGACCTATTCCTATCGCGTTCCCGACGGCGTCGAACTGAATCCGGGAGACGTGGTCAGTGTTCCGCTCGGGCCGCGCGACGTCACCGCCGTGGTCTGGGCCGACAATCCGAATCCTGATCCCCGGCTGCATAACCGCCTGAAAGACACCGGCGACAAGCTCGACGTCCCGCCGCTGAAACCGGAGCTGCGCAGCTTCGTCGACTGGGTTGCCAACTACACGCTGTCGGCGCGCGGCATGGTGCTGCGGATGACGCTGCGCATGGGCGAGCATCTCGGACCCGAGCGCGTGCGCATGGGGGTGCGGCTGGTCGGTACGCCGCCGCAACGCATGACGAGCGCGCGGCGTCGCCTGATCGAGATCCTGTCGGACGGACTGCTGCACGCGAAGTCCGAAGCTGCAAAGGAAGCCGGCGTCAGCCCCGGCGTGATCGATGGGCTTGTCGACGAAGGCACGCTCGCCATCGAGCCGTTGCCGCGCGATCTCGCGCCGCCAATGCCCGATCCGTCGTTTTCGGAACCGGATTTTTCTCCGGAGCAGCGCAGCGCCGCCGATGCGATGAAAGACCTCGCATCGAAGGGTGAGTTTCAGGTCGCGCTGCTCGATGGCGTCACCGGCTCCGGGAAAACCGAAGTTTACTTCGAGGCGGTGGCCGAGAACATTCGCCGCGGCCGGCAGACCATGATCCTGATGCCGGAGATCGCGCTGACCGGACAATTCCTCGACCGCTTCAGCCTGCGGTTCGGCGTGCGGCCGATCGAATGGCACTCTGAACTGACGCCGCGTACCCGCGCGCGCAACTGGGCGGCGGTCGCGGCGGGCGATGCGCCGGTGGTGGTCGGCGCACGCTCGGCGCTGTTTCTGCCTTACGCCAATCTCGGTCTCATCATCGTCGATGAAGAACACGATCAGGCCTACAAACAGGACGAGGGCGCGCACTATCATGCGCGCGACATGGCGGTGGTGCGCGGGTCGATCGCGAAGATTCCGGTCGTGCTGTGTTCGGCGACGCCCTCGGTCGAATCCGAAGTCAACGCACGCAAGGGACGCTATCGTCGCGTCGCCCTGCCGTCGCGGTTCGGCGGCCAGCACATGCCGCAGATCGAGGCGATCGATCTGAAGCGCGAAGGCCCGCAGCGCGGCCGGTTCATTTCGCCGCGGCTGGCTGAAGAGATCAAGATTGCAATCGAGCGCAAGGAACAGGCGCTGCTGTTTCTGAATCGTCGCGGATACGCGCCGCTGACCTTGTGCCGCGCCTGCGGTCATCGGTTCGCTTGTACGATCTGCGATGCGTGGCTGGTCGATCATCGCTTTCGCCAGCGGCTGGTCTGTCATCACTGTGGCTTCTCGATGCCGCGGCCGCATCAGTGTCCGCATTGCGCAGCGGAGGAATCGCTGGCGGCCATCGGCCCCGGCGTGGAGCGCCTGCAGGAAGAAGCCGCTAATCTGTTTCCCGATGCGCGCACCATGGTGCTGTCGAGCGATCTGATCACCGACATCGAGACCATGCGGTCGGAACTGAACGAAATCGCCGAGGGGCGTGTCGATATCATCATCGGCACGCAGCTGGTGGCGAAGGGGCATAACTTCCCCCGCCTCAATCTGGTCGGCGTGATCGATGCGGATTTGGGATTGGGCAACGGCGATCCGCGCGCCGCCGAGCGCACGTTTCAATTGCTCAACCAGGTGATCGGCCGCGCCGGCCGCGAGCAGGGACGCGGCGTCGGCTATCTTCAGACACATCAGCCGGAACATCCGGTGATGAAGGCACTGGTCGCATCGGACCGCGAAGCGTTCTACGCCAGTGAGATCGAGGCGCGCGAACGCGCGCTGTACCCGCCGTTCGGGCGGCTGGCGTCGTTGATTATTTCAGCGGGCGATCGTCCGACCGCGGAGGGTTTTGCGCGCAAGCTCGCGGCTACAGCGCCGCTCGACGAACGGGTTCAGGTGCTCGGTCCCGCGGAAGCGCCGCTCGCTGTGATCAAGGGCCGCTACCGGTTTCGTATTCTGGTGAAGTCGGTGCGCGGCATCGACCTGTCGGCTTATATGCGGGACTGGCTCGCGGCTGGTCCGAAAACCAAAGGCAATCTCAAGCTCGAGATCGATATCGATCCGCAGAGTTTCTTGTAGAATCCGTCATTGCGAGGAGCGACGTGACGAAGCAATCCAGTCTTTGCTTTGTTGCTTCTGGATTGCTTCGCTTCGCTCGCAATGACGAAAGCTGCATATCCAGTGAACTCATGAAAAAGGCCGGTGCAATTGGCACCGGCCTTTTCAACGCAACTTACGCAACGCAACTCGTACGCAACTCTTACTGAACTTCTGCAACCACGTGACCGACGCCGCGGCTGGTGAGGCCGACCGCGCGGGCAGCGCCCTTCGACAGATCGAGCACGCGGCCCTTGATGAACGGGCCGCGGTCATTGACGGTGACGACGACGCTGCGGCTGCCATGGGTGACCTTCAGGCGCGTGCCGAACGGCAGGGTCCGGTGTGCGGCGGTCATGGCCTCCTGATTGAAGCGCTGGCCCGAGGCGGTCTTGCTGCCCGACTCGTTGCCGTAGAACGAGGCCTTGCCCGAAAAGCTGCGGCCGGAGCCGACAGAGGCATTGGCATCGCGCCAGGATTTGCGCTGGCCGGCTTCGCTCGCAGTAGCGCCAAGCGCCAAAATTCCGATTGCAACCAACGCGATCGAGGTATTCCGATTCGCAGCGGGTCGCCCCGGCACGCGCTTGATAGCGGCGATCATATAGTTGTCCCTCTAAATTGGTATATCCATCCAACGGCTGGCTAAATCGAGCCAGCGTTTACGTAGCGGGACGGTTCATCCAATAATGAGGCATAAGCGCGGCGAGCGATTTTGTTCCAAAGTCGCTGTAATTTTTTCAAGGCAATAGAAACTAGCCTCAGTTTCTTGCTCAATATTTTGGTGAGAGAGATTATAAGTTATACTATACATATCTATACTTAATAGTTTTCATAAGTATAGATTTCGCCCAGTAAACGCGAAGCCGGCAAATTCGTTACTGGATTGCAATAATTGCAATGCTGCATGCGCAAGGCGGGCAGCTCTTTGCCCGATTTGACGGTTCTTCAGCCGGATCGCGGGCCCGAGGGGCCGGTCGGCCGAATCGGGGGCGGCGCGCTGTGGGATGTGTGCCAACCGGTTCCCCAGGCGAGGTTGTTGCGCCGGAGCGGGACGGGATTGGCCGCAGGTTGCGGCCCTGCTGCCGCTCCCCGCTTGCGAAGTTATTTCCACCGAGCTCCTGCAATGAGCTGCCATAAAGCGCTCAGGATTTCTGTCCCTCGCGCCGCGTCAAGTCGTGACGGCGCGCATGCGACAAACCGGCGCCGCCAAAAACGCGTTCGCAATCGTCGTCATGTTGCACCTGCGCGCGCCCTATGTTAGCAAAACCGCGATTTTAGGCTGCTGGGCATGTCGCTCCGGCCAGAAATCGAAGTCCCGCTTGAATTCCAAGGACTTGGATCGCTTGGTGTCGCACTGACACCAGACTGCAGCGATGAACTTATCCTTGGGCATTCGACAGCTTAGAAGAGATATTTGTGGCAGCTGAAGATCCCTCCGTATCTGGCGTGTCTGGCCGTTATGCGACGGCCCTTTTTGAACTGGCGCGCGACCAGAAATCGGTCGATGCCGTCAAGGCGGACCTCGACAAGTTCTCCGCCATGCTGGCCGACAGCCCTGACCTCCTGAGGCTCGTGCGCAGCCCGGTGTTCACGGCCGATGCCCAGACCAAGGCGCTCAATGCCGTGCTGACCAAGGCCGGCATCAGCGGCATCGCCGCGAATTTCCTCAAAGTCCTGACCGCCAATCGCCGGCTGTTTGCCGTGGCCGATGTCATCAGGGCGTTCCGTGCGCTGGTCGCCAAGTTCAAGGGCGAGGCCACCGCGGAAGTCACCGTCGCTGAGCCGCTTAGCGACACCAATCTCGACGCTCTCAAGGCCGCACTGAAATCAGTGTCGGGCAAGGACGTCGATCTCAACGTGAAGATCGATCCGTCGATCATCGGCGGGCTTGTCGTCAAGCTCGGCAGCCGCATGATCGACAGCTCGCTTCGCACTAAACTCAATTCGATCAAGCACGCGATGAAAGAGGCAGGCTGATGGACATCCGCGCCGCGGAAATTTCCGCAATCCTCAAGGACCAGATCAAGAATTTCGGCCAGGAAGCTGAAGTTTCGGAAGTCGGTCAGGTTCTCTCGGTCGGCGACGGCATTGCCCGCGTCTACGGTCTGGACAATGTTCAGGCCGGTGAAATGGTCGAGTTCGAGAACGGTACGCGCGGCATGGCGCTGAACCTTGAAAGTGACAACGTCGGCATCGTGATTTTCGGCGCCGACCGAGAGATCAAGGAAGGCCAGACCGTCAAGCGCACCCGCGCCATCGTGGACACGCCAGTCGGCAAGGGGCTTCTGGGCCGCGTCGTTGACGCGCTCGGCAATCCGATCGACGGCAAGGGCCCGATCCAGTTCACCGAGCGCAAGCGCGTCGACGTCAAGGCGCCGGGCATCATCCCGCGCAAGTCGGTGAACGAGCCGATGGCAACAGGCATGAAGGCGATCGATGCGCTGATCCCGGTCGGCCGCGGCCAGCGCGAACTGATCATCGGTGACCGTCAGACCGGCAAGACCGCGATCGCGCTCGACACCATTCTGAACCAGAAGCCGCTCAACGTCGCCGGCGCACCGGAAGGCCAGAAGCTGTATTGCGTCTACGTCGCGATCGGCCAGAAGCGTTCCACCGTCGCGCAGTTCGTCAAGGTGCTCGAAGAGCAGGGCGCGCTGGAGTATTCCATCGTCGTCGCGGCCACCGCGTCCGATCCTGCTCCGATGCAGTATCTCGCGCCGTTCACCGGCTGCACCATGGGCGAATATTTCCGCGACAACGGCATGCACGCCGTCATCATCTATGACGATTTGTCCAAGCAGGCCGTCGCCTATCGCCAGATGTCGCTGCTGCTGCGCCGCCCGCCCGGCCGCGAAGCCTATCCCGGCGACGTGTTCTATCTGCATTCGCGTCTGCTCGAGCGCGCCGCCAAGCTCAATGACGATCACGGCAACGGCTCGCTGACGGCTCTGCCGATCATCGAAACTCAGGCCAACGACGTGTCGGCCTACATTCCGACCAACGTGATTTCGATCACCGACGGCCAGATCTTCCTTGAAACTGATCTGTTCTTCCAGGGCATCCGCCCGGCGGTGAACGTCGGTCTCTCGGTGTCTCGCGTCGGATCGGCCGCGCAGACCAAGGCGATGAAGAAGGTCGCCGGCAAGATCAAGGGTGAGCTTGCGCAGTACCGCGAAATGGCGGCGTTCGCACAGTTCGGCTCCGATCTCGACGCCTCGACCCAGCGGCTTCTTGCGCGGGGCTCGCGCCTGACCGAACTCCTGAAGCAGCCGCAGTTCTCGCCGCTGAAGATGGAGGAGCAGGTCGTGGTGATTTACGCCGGCGTCAACGGCTACCTCGACGGCATTGCGGTCAGCAAGGTACGTGCGTTCGAGGACGGTCTGCTGTCGCTGTTCCGCGGCAAGCACGTCGATATTCTCAACGCCATCCGCGACTCGCGTGACCTGTCGGACGACGTTGCCGGCAAGCTCAAGGGCGTGGTCGAAGGCTACACCAAGACGTTCGTTTAAAAAGATCATCGCCGCGCGGATTTGTGCGCGCGGCGAAACTGGGGTTGCGATCCGGCGCGAAGCTGGATCGTCAGGGTGAGATAAAGAATGGCGTCTCTTAAGGACATGCGTGTCCGCATCGCCTCGACCAAGGCGACGCAGAAGATCACCAAGGCCATGCAGATGGTTGCGGCGTCGAAGTTGCGCCGTGCCCAGACCGCGGCCGAAGCGGCGCGTCCCTATGCCGAGCGCATGGACGCCGTGATCAGCAACATCGCGGGTGCTGCGGCCGGGTCCGGCACCGCACCGGCATTGCTTGCCGGCACCGGCAACGACAAGGTCCATCTGCTGCTGGTCTGCACCGGCGAGCGCGGCCTGTCGGGCGCGTTCAACTCGTCCATCGTGCGCCTGGCGCGCGAGCGGGCGCTGTCGCTGATGAGCCAGGGCAAAGAGGTCAAGTTCTTCTGCGTTGGCCGCAAGGGCTACGAACAGCTCCGCCGCCAGTTCGACAAGCAGATCGTCGGCAACGTCGAACTGCGCTCGGTGAAGGTGCTCGGCTTCAAGAATGCCGAGGACATCGCCAAGAAGGTCGTTGCGATGTTCGAAGCGGGCGACTTCGACGTCTGCACGCTGTTCTATTCGCGCTTCAAGTCGGTGATCGCGCAGGTTCCGACCGCGCAGCAGATCATCCCGCTCGTGCTCGAGGAGAAAGAAGCCACGAACGGCGCGGCAGCGGTTTACGACTACGAGCCGGCCGAAGACGAAATTCTCTCGAGCCTGCTGCCGCGCAATCTCGCGGTGCAGATCTTCCGTGCGCTGCTCGAAAACAACGCGTCGTTCTACGGCGCGCAGATGAGCGCGATGGACAACGCGACCCGCAACGCCGGCGACATGATCCGCAAGCAGACGCTGATCTACAACCGCACCCGCCAGGCGATGATTACCAAGGAACTGATCGAAATCATCTCCGGCGCCGAGGCCATCTAGGCCAACCGCCGCATAGACCGAGTTTTAAGGAGACTATCCCATGGCATCACCAGCCAACCAGACCGGACGCATTGCACAGGTTATCGGCGCCGTCGTCGACGTGAAGTTCGACGGCCATCTGCCGGCCATTCTCAACGCGATCGAGACCACCAACCAGGGCAACCGCCTTGTGCTGGAAGTCGCGCAGCATCTCGGTGAATCCACCGTGCGCGCCATCGCGATGGACACCACCGAAGGTCTGGTGCGCGGTCAGGAAGTGAGAGACACCGGCGCGCCGATCATGGTGCCGGTCGGTGCCGGCACACTCGGCCGCATCATGAACGTCATCGGCGAGCCGGTTGACGAGCAGGGTCCGGTCAAGGCCGAAGGCACCCGCGCGATCCATCAGGAAGCGCCGCTCTACACCGAGCAGTCCACCGAAGCTGAAATTCTCGTCACCGGCATCAAGGTCGTCGACCTGCTGGCGCCTTACGCCAAGGGCGGCAAGATCGGCCTGTTCGGCGGCGCCGGCGTCGGCAAGACCGTGCTGATTCAGGAGTTGATCAACAACGTCGCGAAGGCCCACGGCGGTTATTCGGTGTTCGCAGGCGTCGGCGAGCGTACCCGCGAAGGCAACGATCTCTATCACGAGTTCATCGAATCCGGCGTCAACAAGAAGGGCGGCGGCGAAGGCTCGAAGTGCGCCCTCGTGTACGGCCAGATGAACGAGCCTCCGGGCGCCCGCGCCCGCGTCGGCCTCACCGGCCTGACCGTCGCCGAGCATTTCCGCGATCAGGGCCAGGACGTGCTGTTCTTCGTCGACAACATCTTCCGCTTTACCCAGGCAGGTTCGGAAGTGTCCGCTCTGCTCGGCCGTATTCCGAGCGCCGTGGGTTATCAGCCGACGCTCGCCACCGACATGGGCGCGCTCCAGGAGCGCATCACCACCACGCACAAAGGTTCGATCACCTCGGTGCAAGCCATTTACGTTCCGGCCGACGACTTGACCGACCCGGCGCCGGCGACCTCGTTCGCCCACTTGGACGCGACGACCGTGTTGAACCGCGCGATTTCGGAAAAGGGCATCTATCCGGCG
>JAUSAX010000114.1 GCA_030652315.1 Afipia sp.
CGCCGGAGCAGATCGAGGACATCATGTCGATGCTCTCGGACATGGGCATCAACGTGTCCGAGGCCGAGGATTCCGATAGCGTCGAAGAGAAGCAGGAAGAGGCCGAGGACGAGACCGACAACGAGCTTGTCGAGGTCACGCAGAAGGCCGTCACCGAAGTCAAGAAATCCGAGCCGGGCGAGCGCACCGACGATCCCGTGCGCATGTATCTGCGCGAGATGGGCACCGTCGAGCTGTTGTCGCGCGAGGGCGAAATCGCCATTGCCAAGCGCATCGAGGCTGGCCGCGAGGCGATGATCGCGGGTCTGTGCGAAAGCCCGCTGACCTTCCAGGCCATCATCATCTGGCGCGACGAACTCAACGAAGGAAAGATCTTCCTTCGCGACATTATTGACCTTGAAGCGACCTACGCCGGTCCCGACGCCAAGAACAACATGAACCCGGCGATGATCGCCGGTCCCGTCGGTCCCGACGGCCAGCAGACCAGCGCCATCATCAATGCCGACGGTACGGTTCAGGTGATGCCCGCGCAGGCGGCCGCCGCGCCGGCCGCGCCTCCCTCGCCGACGCCGTTCCGCCCCGCAGGCGACACTGCCGGCAAGGCGCCCGGCGAAGCCGCCGCCGAAGCGGACATGGATGAGGACGACGAGTTCGAGAACCAGATGTCGCTCGCGGCCATCGAGGCCGAACTGAAGCCGAAGGTGGTCGAGACCTTCGACAAGATCGCCAGCGAGTACAAGAAGCTGCGCCGTCTTCAGGAGCAGGACATCCAGAACCAGCTCCAGAACGAGACGCTCTCGCCGGCGCAGGAACGCAAGTACAAGAAGCTGAAGGACGAAATCGTCGTCGAGGTGAAGTCGCTGCGGCTCAACCAGGCGCGTATCGATTCGCTGGTCGAGCAGCTTTACGACATCAACAAGCGGCTGGTGTCGTTCGAGGGCCGCCTGTTCCGTCTCGGCGACAGCCACGGCGTCGGCCGCGAAGACTTCCTGCGCAACTATCAGGGCTCGGAGCTTGATCCGCGCTGGCTCAATCGCGTCTCGAAACTCGCCGCCAAGGGCTGGAAGAATTTCGTCGCGGTCGAGAAGGACCGCATCAAGGAACTGCGCCACGAGATTCAGCAGCTCGCGGGCCTCACCGGCCTCGAGATCGGTGAATTCCGCAAAATCGTTCACGGCGTGCAGAAGGGCGAACGCGAAGCCCGTCAGGCCAAGAAGGAAATGGTCGAGGCCAACCTGCGTCTCGTGATTTCCATCGCCAAGAAATACACCAACCGCGGCCTGCAGTTCCTCGATCTCATTCAGGAAGGCAACATCGGCCTGATGAAGGCCGTTGATAAGTTCGAATACCGCCGCGGCTACAAGTTCTCGACCTACGCGACGTGGTGGATCCGTCAGGCCATCACCCGCTCGATCGCCGATCAGGCGCGCACCATCCGTATTCCGGTGCACATGATCGAAACGATCAACAAGATCGTGCGCACCTCGCGCCAGATGCTGAACGAGATCGGCCGCGAGCCGACTCCGGAAGAACTGGCCGAAAAGCTCGGCATGCCGCTGGAGAAGGTGCGCAAGGTTCTCAAGATCGCCAAGGAGCCGCTCTCGCTCGAAACCCCGGTGGGTGACGAGGAAGATTCGCATCTCGGCGATTTCATCGAGGACAAGAACGCGGTGCTGCCGATCGATGCGGCGATCCAGTCGAACCTGCGCGAGACCACGACCCGCGTGCTGGCGTCGCTGACGCCGCGCGAGGAGCGCGTGCTGCGCATGCGCTTCGGCATCGGCATGAACACCGATCACACGCTGGAAGAAGTCGGCCAGCAGTTCTCGGTGACCCGCGAACGTATCCGTCAGATCGAGGCGAAGGCGCTGCGCAAGCTGAAGCATCCGAGCCGGTCAAGGAAGCTGCGGAGCTTCCTGGATAACTAAATTCGCGAGTCTGAATTTAATTTATGAAAAACGGCGGGCCGATGGTCCGCCGTTTTGTTTGGCAGAACTGTTCACTGATAATCCCGGTCTTCGCCGATCAACGTGTCGCGTATGATGTTGGGCACGGGAAAGCCGTAGCCCGCGCTGGGCTTGAGCCACATCAGCCGTCCGGCCTTGTGATACTCGCTTGCATACAATTCAGTGCCGACCATGCGCAGCGCTAGCTCCAGAGACTGGATGGCGTCGATACCGAATGTTTTGCGTTCCAATACCCGGTCTGGCCAGCCGATCGAAAAGGCACATGACCAATCGGTGTCTTCCTGCACGGGCGTGAAAACGTGCACCGGAATGGAGGTCGCGGGTTCATCTGTGAGCCGCAATGTTCGCGTCATCGTCATCGTAGGGCACCTCAAAAGCTCAGAGGAGGAATGGGACGGCCGGAGCGACACGCTGCATCGCGCTCCATCGCCTGAGATCGACAAACTGCACGAGCAGGTGCTCGGACTTCCGCTTGGCATCGCAGCATGTCGACATTGTATCGTCGGCTTGTGTTTAGGGTCACTTGATTATATTCCTGTCGCGTGTCTCGTGAGAAACACACGCCGAATTTTTCATGCGTTTTATGAGGCCTCGCCCAACTCGATTTGAAAACGGAGATTTTCCATGAATACCAGCGATCCGATGTTGCTCAGTCAGCGTATTGCCCAGGTCTGTCTGTTTCTGGCAGGCGCCATCGCCGTCTTCGGCGGCACGTTGCAGATGTATCTGGGGCAGCCGGAAACCTCGCCGCGGCTCGACAATGTCCATCGCTTCATGGGCGGGATTTATCTGATGTCGGGTGTGGTCGGGCTGTGGGCCGCGGCGACCATCCGCCAGCACAACACGCTGGTCTTTCTGCTCGCGCTCACCGTGCTTGTGGGCGGCATCGGCCGGGTGATCTCGATCAGCAAGGTCGGCTTGCCCGAACCGTCAGCGGTCTGGCTCGGTTATCTCGTTCCCGAACTGGTCCTTCCATGGATCATCATCGCGGCCCAGATCGTCACCAACCGCGCCATCAGCGGGGCCCCGAACTGATGGCGATCGGTGACACGCGAACGCATCCGCCGGATCGAAGCGAAGGCTTTGAGAAAGCGCAAACACCCCTCGCGCAGTCGCAAGCTCAGGTCGTTCCTCGATAACTGGCTTTTCCGTTCGTCCCTGCGCAAAAGCGCGAAGCGCGTCTTGCGAAATGAAGCGGGGACCCGGAGACCAAAGGGCTGGATTCCCGCTTACGCGGGAATAAGCGGTGGATAGGTCTAAGCAAAACGGCGAGCGGAAAGCCTGCCGTTCTGCTTGTCACCTAATATCCGCACAGGGTGCTGACTTTCAGCGTGAACTTGTCGAGATCGAACGTGCTCTCCAGATCGAGCCCGAACAGTCCCAGCCATTTGTCCTGCGCGAGATAGGCAAGCTCCTCGCGCGCCGCCGGACATTCGTACTTCAGGCGGCCGATATTCTGCAGGTGGTGAACCATTTCATGCACCAGCACCGACAGATCGGCCGGCGTGGCACCGGTCCACGCGGCGGGCAGATAGATGGTCTGGTTTGCATCGTCGTAGACCGCAACCGTCGCGCGCGGTTTTCCTTTGTCTCCGGCCTTGCTCATAGCTGTGGCGAGGTCGTGTTGTTGCCATGCGGTGAATGCCTGGTAGCGAATGGCGGCGATCCTCGCGGGAGACACAAGCTCCACTTTCGGCGGTTCGTGCATCGCCGGAAGATCGAAGTTCGCCGAGAGCCACAGCGCGATTGCGGTCAGTAAGGCTGTCATGATGAGCACTCCTGCCTGCGGTCTGTTGCCCGGTTCCTGCAGCCGTACATCAACGCTAGAGCTGAACCGGAGCGTGGAGTGTGAATTGTTTCACGCGCGATCCGTCCTTTTCGCGTGAGGGCCTACACTTCCGGGGTATGCTGTTCCGTGTCCGAATGAGCTTTATGCAGGAGCCGCGGCAGAGTACAGTCACTCGCCGGTATACTTCCGCTTGCGGAACGCAGCGTGGTCAGCACCGAACGTGGTCAGATCGCCATGGTCAGATCGTCTGCCGAGACCAAGACCAGAATCGTGAAGGCGGCCTACGCATTGTTCTGGCGCCACGGCTTTGTGAGAGCTTCGCTCGACGATATCGCTGAGCATGCAAACGTCACCAAGCGCACGCTCTACCAGCATTTCCGCAGCAAGGATGATCTGATGGCTGTTGTGCTTGCGGAAGCAAGCGCGCTCGGGGTGGAGCGGGTGCAGCGATATTTCGAGGGACCGCCGGAAACCGCGGATACGATTATCGACGCGATGTTCACCGAACTGATCGAATGGGCGTCGCGGCCGCACTGGGCCGGCACGGGATTCACGCGCGTCGCATTCGAGCTTGCCGATTTTCCCGGCCATCCCGCGCGCGCGATCGCCCGGCATCACAAGACCTCGATGGAATCGTTATGCGCCGACCTGTTCGACAGGGCGGGCGTTGCGTCGCCTGTTGACCGGGCGCGTCAGGTGATGCTGGTGTGGGAAGGTGCGGTCACCCTGATGCTGGTTCACGGCGACCGCAGTTATGTCGAAGCCGCCGCGAAGGCTGCAAAACAGTTTATCGGCGTCCCGCGCGAGCGCCCCGCATCAATTCCATCCCGCAGGAATTCAGGCGGAAATTCCCGCAAGCACCACGCTGCCGGTGGAATCAAGGCGGCTTCCCCACGGTGATCGGAATCGACTGCTCCCGCCGGTGCCGATCATGCGCAGCGCGGCGCATGGATTCGATGCTGTTTCGTTTAAAAGCGTAAGAACTAAGGCGTGGATGGCCGGGACAAGCCCGGCCATGACAGTGTAGAATCGCGGAATATTTGAAACGGAGTTCGTGATGTCCAGACTTCGCCTCGCGATCATTTTTTGCGCCCTCACTCTTTCCACCCCCACCTTCGCCGCCCGCTGTGGCGGCGATTTCCAGACCTTCGTCGCGGCGATGTCGCAGGAGGCTCAGGCGGCGGGGATTTCGCGCGGCGTGATCGACAGCGCGCTCAACGGCGTGACGCAGGATCCGGCGGTGCTGTCGTTCGACCGCCGCCAGCGCGGCACCTTCAACAAGACCTTCGAGCAGTATGTCTCCACCCGCGTCGGGCCGGGGCGCGTCTCGACCGGCAAGGCAATGCTCCAGCGCCACGCCTCGCTGCTGTCGCGCATCCAGCAGCGCTTCGGCGTGCCGCCGGAGATCATCGTCGCGATCTGGGGGCTGGAATCGGATTTCGGCAAGGGCGATATCGGCAAGATGCCGGTGGTGCGCACGCTCGCGACCATGGCGCATGATTGCCGCCGCACTGAACTGTTTCAGGGCGAACTGCTGGCGGCCTTGAAGATCGTCCAGCGCGGCGATCTCCCGCTGCGTGATCTGGTCGGCGCCTATGCCGGCGAACTCGGCCAGACCCAGTTCCTGCCGTCGTCCTACATCAAGTACGGTATCGATTTCGACGGCAACGGTCATGTCGATCTGCGCCACAGCATTCCGGACGTGCTGGCTTCCACCGCCAATCTTCTCAAGACCGCCGGCTGGCGGGCGGGCGGCGATTATCACGAAGGCTCTGCGAACTTCGAGGCGATGCGCGAATGGAATCGCGCGACCATCTACCGCAAGACCATCGGCTATTTCGCCGACCGCCTCGCGGGGCGGTGAGAACGCCCGTCGTCGCGATGAAGACGCGAATCTGAACCCCGGTCGTCCCCGCGAAAGCGGGGACCCATGACCCGTGCGGTTTCCATTTCACCCTATGTTGCTCTGCTCGGTCTTGAGAGCGAGCGGCCGGCGTTGATGGATCCCCGCTTTCGCGGGGATGACCCGTTTAAGAGATGATCGTCTCGCCGGGCGGTGAGACGCTCCCGCGTGAGGCTGCCGAACTCTGTGGGCAATCACATCGTCTTGGCGTGCGCGACCAGCTGATCGAGCGCCGTGCCCCAGCCGTTGTGGAAGCCCATCTCCTCGTGGGTCTTCTTCCCCGCTTCGTCCTTGTGGATCGCGCAGGCTGTATATTTCGTGCCGCCCTTGATGGGGTCGATGAGGACGATACCCGTGAAGAAGCCGTCATCGCGCGGGCGGAAGCCCGGCAACAGGGCGTCAGTGAAGACCAGCTTGCGGTTCTCGACGACCTCGAGATAGCAACCGGCATTGTCCATATCCTGCCCTTCGGGCGAGCGCATCACGGTGCGGAAGATTCCGCCCGGGCGCAGGTCGATTTCGCAATCGACCGTCTTCCACGGCGCAGGTGTGAACCATTTCATCAAATGCTGCGGCTCGGTCCAGGCCCTCCACACCAGTTCTGGCGGCACGTCGATTTCACGTTCGAGGATGAGATCGAGTTTGGGATCGATTTTGTACGCTGTCACTTCGGTGTCTCCTTGGCGTTGAGGTGCCTGAGATAATCGTCGAGCTGGTCGAGCCTTTTGGTCCAGAGTGTGCGCTGCGCGCCGATCCAGTCCTCCGCGTCCGCCAGCGGCTTGGGCTTGAGCTGGCAGGTCCGCACGCGCCCCACTTTTTTCGACCTGACGAGGCCACACTCCTCCAGCACTTTGAGATGCTGAAGGAATGTCGGCAGCGCCATGCTGAACGGCTGCGCGAGATCGCTGACCGTGGCGGGGCCGGCCGTCAGCTTTGCCAGCACCGCGCGCCGTGTCGGATCGGCGAGAGCGTGGAACGTATCGTTGAGGCGATCTTGTTGGTTAGTCATATGGCTAACTATAATCTTGCGAAAAGTTAGGTCAACGACTAAGTGTTGCGGCAAGCGGACGCAGGCAGCTGCCGCCGGGAATTCGCGGAATTCGCGGAAACAGCCGAGAAAAGGCGGGTTTTACGGCCGCCCTTCGCCTTGGGATGTCAGTCCGCGGCGGGGGGCGGCGCGACAACCAGCGCCACGATCCGCCGCACCAGCGGCAGCACCGCGAGCAGGGTCGGAAACGCGACCAGCCAGGAGATCGCCCAGGCCGCGGGCCAGGTCGCGAGAAACGCCTCGGTCGCGCCGAGACTCTTCAGCGTCGAAATGCCCGAGACCACGAAGGTCATCAGCACCGACAGCACCAGCGGCATCACGATCGAAGCATAACGCGCGGGCAGCTTGCCGCGCGCGCGGGATTTGGGAAGCGTTGTCATCAGGTTACTCTTTGGAAAACGGCCGGCTGGTGGTCAGGGATGCGCGGTGACGGTTGCAGGATGAAGACCTGCAACGAGGCAACTTGGGGAATGTGGTGGGGGGCTGCTGGGCGTCCTGCTCGTCATGACATTCCCGGGCCGGTCGACCTCGATTGAATGCGTTGCCTGACGTGAGACGCTTACGGCGTCAGCACGGGGCCGTGCCAGCGGGGATGGGTCTGGGATTCAAGCGTTGCAGGGGAGCGGGGCGATCGCTGAAGGAGAGGCGGGGAAGCGCAGATTGCGCGAGGGGAAGATGATTTGGCGAGCCGCCTCAAACAGGCAGCTCGGGCGAAGCGACTCCGCCCGAGCCACTTCAAATAAACAAAACTACTTCTTCTTGGCCTTCTTGGCCTTCTTCACTGTCTTCTTCGCTGCCTTCTTCGCCTTCTTGGCTTTCTTCGCCATGGCATCCTCATGGGTTCGAGTTGACGTCAACGTCACGAGGCATGCTCGGCGATAGGCCAGTGCGCAGCCTCGATTCCAATCCGAACCGATTCGCTGAAATTTGTCGCCTGTTTTTCAGCATTGTGCCGCCTTGGTGACATTGCCGATGATTTTTTCTGTGGACGGCGGCGTGCGCCCTCAGGGTTAACATCGGGCAAAGGCTTTCGGTTTTACTTTCGCGATTGCCGGTGCGCGCGCCACAACGGCTTTCATTTGGGCATGAGCCCGCGTTGTTCATCAATTCACAACCACAGCAGGGTTTATCCGAAGCCGGTCAGACTCCGTTAAGAGCGCCCCTGCAAGGATGCATCCGGTCTCGGGGGAGGCGAATTTCCGGGTGATCCGGAATCGGGAGTGGACCCATGCATCGGGCAGCGATCAATCACAGGGACAGGGCAGAAGACGCGGTCAATCGCGCGCCCTCGGCCCGTTCATGCTGAGCGTCCCGACCCTCTGGATCGTTTTCGTCGTCAACTTCGTCGCGATCGGCACGGTGTGGGTTCACGTCGCGCGCAGCTATCCCAATCTCGAGGCCGCGCGGTACTGGACCGCGAGTGCGCTGCTCGCCGCGTTCGGCGCCGCGCTTGCAATGACCCGCAGCTTCATCGATCCGCAGCATGCGACTCTTCTGCTCATTCCGCTGCTGATCGGCGGCTCCATTCTCATTCTGGCGATTTGCCTTGCCGCGATGGGCATCCGGCGGTTCTACGGCCTCCCGGTGTCATGGGGATTCACAGCGGCGATGGTCGGGATCAACTTCGTTGGCCTGGCGTACTTCGTCTGGCACGACAACATGGCGATGCGCATCGCGATCTACTCGGCGTGTCAGGCCGTGTCGATCGCTGTGGCGCTGCCGCTGTTGCTGTCACGCCGGAACGGACACGCGCATCCCGGCGCGCGGCTGGCCGGCTGTGTCGCAATCCTGATGGTCGGGATCTATGTGACGCGCTCTGTCGCGGCCCTGCTGCATATCGGCGGCCCCGTGTCGCTGATCGATTTCAACCAGTTCCAGGCCGTCATGATTCTCGGGCTGGTGTTCCTGTCGATGATGTGGAATTTCGGCTTCCTGCTGATGGCGATCGACCGGCTGCGCGCCGAAGTCGCTGATCTGGCGCTGTTCGACGATCTCACCGGCGCCGCCAATCGCCGCCAGTTCCTGGCGCGGCTGGACGAGGAATGCGCGCGCTCCGGCCGCAGCGGCGAGGCGTTCGCGCTGCTGATGATCGATCTCGACGAGTTCAAGGAAGTCAACGACAACCACGGCCATGCTGCGGGCGACGAATGCTTGCGGGCGTTCACCCGCGTGGCCGGCAACCGGCTGCGCACCGGCGATCTTCTGGCGCGCATGGGCGGCGACGAATTCTGCGTGCTGCTGCCGTCGACCACCCTGCGCGAGGGCGCGATGGTGGCCCGTCACATTCTGGAGGCCTGCCAGGGCGAAGTCGTGCAGGGCAACGGCATCTCACTGGCGCTGTCGGCGTCGATCGGCGTCGCGCAGTGGCGGCCCGAGATCGGGCTGCACGCTGAACGGCTGATCGCCGCCGCCGACCGGGCGCTGTACACCGCCAAGAAGGACGGCAAGAACGGCTATGCGGTGTTCGACGTGACACCGCTCGAAGCCGAGCCCGTGCTGCGCAAATCGGCCTAAAGGCCGCGCGGCGTTATTTCTCTTCCTCGAACGTCACGGCGACATCGGCATTGGCCGACAGGCGCACCTTCTGGCCCTCGACGCCGGCGACCAGCCCCTGATCGATATAGTGATGGTGGCCCTTGTGGCTGCCTTGGCCGCTGTCGGCCTTGGTCAGCTTGATCCGGCCGCCCTCGACCCGATCGATGGTGCCGATATGCACGCCGTCGGCGCCGATGACTTCCATATGTTCCTTGATCTGGCTCGCGCTCATATTGAGTATCCTTTTGGGGGGGACGTTTGGGGGGATGCTGTCGTGACGCCCGTTAACGCGCGGACGGCCAAAGCGTTCATTCTGTGCGCGGCTTATCCGCGCGTGCGGGAGATGGATCGCAGGCCGAACGGCAACGTGATATGCTGCCCGAGGTATCGGCCAGCACGGTAACAGGAGGACGCAATGGCGAAGGGTAAGGACAAGGGCAACAAGGAAAAGAAGAAGCCCAAGGCGGACAAGAACGCGCCGAAGAGCGGCGGCTCCAGCTATCAGCAGAGCAAGGGCAGCAAGAAGTAACCCGCAAGTCCCCGCTGGTGAGACATCAGACCTGAGGTCTCAATTCTGGGCGCGGGACATGATCGCCGGGCCGTGAGGTCCGGCGGTGCGGTGGTTTCAAGCGAACCGGGTTTTAGCGAATCCCGCATCAGTCGAACCAGTCGGCCCTGTTCGCGGGCAATTGTCCGCGCGTGCCGTTGGTCACGGCCTTGAACATCTCGCACAGCTCAAACTCGAGAAACTCGTTCGCCAGGATCAGCGCGCGGATCGTGCTGCGCATGTTGCCGCCGCATGCCGCGATCGCCTGATCCGCTGCAATATCCAGCCGCTCCGATTCCGACTGAGGGTCGGAGGCGAGATTGTCCAACATGCCGATGTTCCGTATTGACGGGGTGGCGCGCATGTTCTCTTTTTGTTCTCCTGAAGTCAAGACGACAATCGCGTCACGACGACAATCGCCATGCAGCATTGAAACGTCGCGCTTAAAACAGATCCGGAAAAGCGCATCGACGAAACGCATCAGTCGAAACGCGACGCGATGCATCGCCGCGATACGCCACGCGCAACATGATCCGCGCGCGAAAAAGCCCGGAGCGCGGCTCCGGGCTTTGCAAGTGTTCGTGATTTGAAGTGTTGATCCGTGAGATCGCGTGTCCCGTTACCAGGGATTGTACGGATTCATATCGACCGGGTTCGGATCGTTGCTGTGATTCCGCTGATAGGCGCGGCTGCGATAGTAGGTGGGCCCGTAAACCGGCTCGGCATAATAGGCGGGCCCGCCGTAACCGTAACCATAGGCCGGCTCGCCGTAATACGCCGGGCCGCCGTAGTAGTTGTACGAGTTCGCGGCGGCTGCGCCTGCGATGAGCGCGCCGGCGGCAATGCCGAATCCGAGCGCGGCGTTACGTCCGCCGCGGGCCTCGGCGGCGGGAGCGGACATCACGGCGACGGTTGCGACGGTGGCCAGAGCAACAGCAATTTTTTTCATGACCTAAATCCTTTCGTGATCCTGCCTACCAACCGGCTCGTCCTGCGATGGTTCCGGGCCTTGTTGGCGCGGACGGCAACTTGCGGGAAATAAAATGAACGGGAGTGGAACGAAACTGTTGCCGCCGTTTTGTCTTTTTTGATGGGGCGGAACAGGGGCTAAGTCATGAAACTTATCGACAGAATCGCGGAAGACCGTCCGCTGCGCTATGCCTTCGCCGGGCTGGCGGTCCTGCTGATGTTCGGCATGGTGCTGAACTAGCTGAAACCAGCGCGCGTCTGCTGCGTTGATGGAGTCGGGGCTTTCACGGTTTTCAGGACCATGAGCCTTCTGGATTTTTGAGTCTTCGGATTTTTGAGTCTTCAGGATTTGAGTCTTCAGGACTTGCAGTCTTCAAAACCAGTCGTTGTCCGGATGCGTCCGAAGGAGCCGTCATGCCCCATGCGCTTTTCCTTGAGGACCACCAGATCAGCCGCGCGCTGCCGACCGAGCACGATGTCTGGCACTATGCCGACGACGCCGGCCTTGTGGTGGATTCGCTGATTCAGGATTCGACCGGCAAGCCCGAGCGCGTGCTCGAACAGGGCTACAGCATCCGCGAAGCCGAGCCGGAAGAGGCGACGCCGCTGCCCGGGCTGGAGATGCCGAAGCGCGTGGCGTGAGGGTTTGAGATATCTCGACGCGCGTCGTATGCGCCACAACTCAAAGCGATGGGGCTACCGGGTCTATCGTCAAGGCGATGCGCTCGATCGTTTTGAGATACTCAGGTGAATGCATCACCGTGATCTCAGAGCAAGTCATGAAATCATCGATGCAGGCGATCCTGTAGTGATCACCATAAAGTTCGTTAAACAGAAGAGATTCACCAACGAATGCGCCTGGCGAGAGTTCGGTCCCCTTTACCCGATAGCCGCCCTTTTTCACACCGTCGAGGGTCGCGACCAGTATGTCATAGCTCCAGCGGCCGCCGGCTTTATTGGTGTGTTTGAATGCGATCAGGCTCCCATCTGTCGAGATTTGAGGTCGGACAGATAGGCCTGCGATAATAAAAGGTGGTGTGAGCATTTCGGGTGAATTGACGATTGTTTGTGTGCCGGGATCGAAATCCAAAGCGAAGATATAGCTGTTGTCCTCGCGTCCGGTGCATCGATCTGGGTCGAGGCAATTCCCGGTTCGAATGTTTCTGCGACCGTCAGCTTCGAAGAAAATTTTATCACCGCTCAGGCTGATCGACCCGAGTTGATAAAGCGCCAGCTTGGTCAGTTGCTTTGGCGGTGTGCCTTTCTTGACGATATACAGGTCATTACGGACATAACGGACAGCATTGTTGTGCGTAACAATTGCTGGACTTGATGCGAACATCACGTCGCCGTTGCCAACATCGACCGGAGAGTTCAGGGAATTGTGAGTTCGCAGCATCGTGGCGCAATGCCAAGTCGCTACGATACACGAAAGCAACTCCTGTCCGTCGTCCTTGCTTCTGCCTCGTGCAAACACGATCCGTTCGCCGTCCCTAGAAAAGCGAGGCGACCAGTGCGTGTATCCTTGCTCGGCAATAATTCGGGCGCTTTTGTTGGCGCGATCTACAAGGATGATCCCGCTTGTCCCATCGCCCAGTGGAATCGGAAAGGCAACCAGCGATATCGACGCCGTGAACCCGTTCATGAATCGTTGGCGTTCCGCATGAATGCGATCTATTCCGCTCGTCGCGGATCGATAAGATGCATAACACTCTCGCATACGACCTTCGCATGACCGGAAATGTGACCATATGGATATTACTGCCGCTCCAAAAACCAATACTGCAAACACCAGAACAAATTTTATCGCTCTCATTGCGCAGCGCCCGGCAAGGTCATTTGTTTGAAGTCAGGGTAGTCATTGGATGGTAAGGCCCATTAAAGAAACGGCTTTGATACTCGGAGGCTGAATTAGCCGGGCGTTAACTGTGAACGCGCGGCTCTTGCTGCCATCGTCTGTGCAGCCACTCGGGGATGATCATTGCCGACTTCACGAAGCGCTTGACAAACCTCTTTTTGTGACTATATTCCTATTCATCCCGCCTCACTTGAGGGGCGTGTCCTAGGACGCTTCGATGCGCGGGGCGGGATGCGGCGCCTGCGTGCGCGAGGAGGGACGTCCTCCTTCGCTCCCGGGAGGCCTCGGGTCACCGTCCGGGCTCACTATGGGGCTCTGCCGTTGGCGGCTGGACGCGGTGAGGACGAAGGCGGCGAAAGCCGGCCGGATCAGGGGCGAGTTTCTCCCCCATCCTCACCCGGAAGTACGGTCCCGAGGACAGAAATCGCCGCGGCGGAGCGCTGAAAGGCGTTTCGCGGCCCAGGCTCTCGTGGCGACACGAAGCCGGCCGCGCACAAACTACCAAGGCGCGTCTTTCGGCGCTCCTCCTCCCTCTCTTCATTGAGAGGCGGCACACGGTTTGAAGACATCGCTGGACGGACATCCGCGTTTTTCACGCGGGGAAGCGATCACCCGCGCGCGCGTGCAGACATTCACTTACAGGAAAGGAGACAGGTATGGGCAAGGCGACACGCGAGACGACGCAAGCGACAACGAAAAAGACCGGCGACGCGCCGGACGCGTTTCCCGAATTTTCCGACGAGGAGCGCGACTATCTTCTGTCCGACGCAGGCATCGAGCACATGATGCGCAAGCTGTCGGATGCCTACGAGAACTGGCTCGATTGTCCGGTGAAGCGATGTCGCCGCGCGCGCCGTTGTCAGGGACCGGACATGGTGTGTCAGCTCAAAGAGTCGCGTCTCAACGCGCCGCGTGAGGAACTCGCGCGCGTCAACGCGCGCATGCGGCAGGTCGTGATGCGGCGGCTGGAACGGCTCGGTGTCTGGTGACGGGCGATGCCGATGCGACATTTCGCCAGGTTACGGTTCGGTCACGTAACTTGCGCCGCGATTGAGCGTTCCTATGTAGGGGAGCTTGCGCAAAACGATCTCCCGCGCGAGAGAACAATGGAGCCGACGCCACCATGACGAGCGCCAAAATGACCGACGACATCTTCGACCGCACGGCGAGCCGCCGCAGCGGTACCAAGCGGCCGCCGATCATCGATCAGGACGGCAACGAGGTGCATCCCGGCGGGTTCGGCGGGCGCGGGCCGTTCGACGCTGGCGCCCGCGCGTCCGGCTTCGAATTTCAGGGCGCGGATTTCCAGAGCGCGCTCGGCGGGATCTCGTTCGGCCCGCTCACGCGCGAGCAGCGCTTCGCGCGGATCGATGCGCTCTCGAAGCTGCTCGATGTCGCCTTCGTTGTGCCGGGCACCAAAATCCGCTACGGCATCGACGGCCTGATCGGCCTCGTGCCGATCGTCGGCGATATTCTGACCACGGCGATCTCGCTGTGGATCGTGCGCGAGGCGAGGGCGCTCGGCGCGCCGAAGTATCTGGTGGCGCGGATGCTGGGCAATGTCGCGGTGGACGGCGTGGTGGGGCTGGTGCCGTTCGCCGGCGACGCGTTCGACGTCATGTTCCGCGCCAACATGCGCAACATGCGGATGCTCAAGCGCTGGATGGACAAGCAGCCAAGGAGCGCTTGAGAGCAGGGATGCGTTGAGAAAGAGGCGTGAGAACCGGCGCGATGAAAAGAGCCGGTTCGCGATCAGCCGCTGTTGGATCAGCCGCTATTGAATCAGCCCGTCGCGATTTGCTTTTCGTCCTCAGGCGCAGCCACAGGCTCCGGCCGGTTGCGCTCGAGCGGAAACGCTTCGCTTTCATACAGCGTGCGGATGCCGCTCTGGTCGAAGCGGGCTTCGTCGACCTGCAAATACGCGCCATTCAGCGAATCCGCCGGCAACTCCTCGATCGCGAAGCGAACCGCTTCGGCCGCGGTGCC
>JAUSAX010000119.1 GCA_030652315.1 Afipia sp.
CACTAACCAGTTCAAGGCGAAAAGCGGCTCCACGATGGATATCCTGGCGCCGGAAGGCCTCAAGGCCGGCCGTCTGATCGTCCTCAGCGCCGGCAAGACCGCTTCGCTGAAGGACGGCGACTTCCTGAAATTCGGCGGCAAGATCGCCGCCAAGATCACCGCCGGCACGGAGGCCGTCACGATTCTCGCCGAACTTCCGTCGGGCGCGATGAAGGGATCGCAGGCTGCCTCGGTCGCGTCGGGCGTCCGGCTGCGCGCCTATCGGTTCAACCGCTACAAGACCACGAAAAAGGACGGCGACAATGCGCCGCTGCGCGCGCAGTTTTCGGTCGCGGTCGCCGATGTCGCCGCGGCACGCAAGGCGTTCGCGCCCGAGAATCATATTGTGGACGGCGTGCTGGTCGCGCGCGATCTCGTCAATGAACCGCCGAACGTGCTGTTCCCCGCGGAGTTCGCGCGGCGTGCGGCGCTGCTGCGGAAACTCGGCGTCAAGGTCGAGATTCTCGACGTCAAGGCGATGACGAAACTCGGCATGGGCGCTCTGCTCGGCGTCTCGCAAGGTTCGGAACACGACGGTCGCATGGTCATCATGCGCTGGAACGGCGGCAAGGCCGGTGAGCAGCCGATCGCTTTCGTCGGCAAGGGCGTGTGCTTCGACACCGGCGGCATTTCGATCAAGCCGGCCGGCAGCATGGAAGACATGAAGGGCGATATGGGCGGCGCGGCCTGCGTCGTTGGCCTGATGCACGCGCTGGCCGCACGCAAGGCGAAGGTGAACGTGATCGGCGCGATCGGCCTCGTTGAAAACATGCCTGACGGCAATGCGCAGCGGCCCGGCGATATCGTGACATCGATGTCGGGACAGACCATCGAGATCATCAACACCGACGCCGAGGGCCGCCTCGTGCTGGCCGACGTGCTTTGGTATGTGGCGAAAAAGCACAAGCCGAAGTTCATGGTCGATCTTGCGACGCTGACCGGCGCGATCATGGTTGCGCTCGGCGTCGACTATGCAGGCATGTTCTCGAATGACGACAAGCTTGCGGAACGTCTGACGGCTGCGGGGCAGGAGACCGGCGAGCGCGTGTGGCGCATGCCGCTCGGTCCCGAATACGACAAGCAGATCGACTCGCAGTTCGCTGACATGAAGAACACCGGCAGCCGCAACGGCGGTTCGATCACCGCCGCGCAGTTCCTGCAGCGTTTCGTCGATGAGACGCCATGGGCGCATCTCGATATCGCCGGTACTGCGATGGGCGTTCCCGCGTCGGATCTGAACCGCAGCTGGGGATCGGGTTACGGCGTGCGCCTGCTGAACAAGCTGGTGGCGGACAACTACGAGGCGAAGAAGTAGATTGCGAAATCGTCATCCTGAGGTGCGAGCTCTTGCGAGCCTCGAAGGATGACGCGACAAGACGCGAGCCGTCCGCCCTTCGAGGCTTGGCGGCTTCGCCGCCGCGCACCTCAGGGTGACGGCAACTACATGCGGCACACAATGCACGCGATCGATTTAGGCGCGCGATGACCGAAGTCCTGTTCTATCATCTGCAAGACACGGCACTTGAGAAGGTGTTGCCGCCGCTGCTTGAGAAATCCCTTGAGCGCGGCTGGCGCGTCGTTGTGCAGACCGGATCGGAGGAGCGCGCGGAAGTGCTCGACGCGCATCTGTGGACGTATCGCGACGATTCGTTTCTGCCGCACAGCACATGGCGCGAAAGCGACGTCGCGAACCAGCCGATCGTTCTCACTGTGGATGACGGCAACCCCAACAATGCCAATGTCAGGTTCATCGTCGATACCGCGGGTTTGCCGAAGGATTGCGCGACATATGACCGCGTGGTTCTCGTCTTCAACGGCGACGATGATGAAGCCCTCGGCGTCGCGCGCGCGGCATGGGCGGACGGCAAATCGCGCGGTCTGGATCTGACATACTGGCAGACCGATGAACGCGGCAAATGGCAGAAGCGGGCGTAACTGAAGCTCGATGACAATTGCGTAACGCGGTTTCGCTCGCCTCGCCGCGCGCGGGGCCGCGTTAACAATACAGTCTTTTTTCGTTGACCAGACCGGCGGTTAGCCACCATGGTGCCGCAAAGGGGTGGTGGAAGGCCAGATGCGCGCAGCGACCGGCGAGGTGTTCCATTGTTGCCGCCAAAGACGCGCAAATGATTCTTTAGGCATTTGCTTTAGTGATGTCCTGGTTCCGAAACGCGCATCAAAGCGCTGAAGTTGGTGTGAGAACAGATTTGAGCGTCCTGCGTAAAAGCATCCATGTCCGGCAGTTGGCGGCCCTTGTGATCCTGGCCCCCATGATGGCTGGCTGTGGCGGACTGTCCGACTTCTCGCTCAAGGACCAGGAATGGTTCGCGCGGCCAGGCAGGATTTTCAAAGGCGGCAATAGCGCGATTGAAACGCCGCCGCTGAGTTCGTCGAAGGAAGTCGCGCCGAGCGACCTGATTTCGTCAGATGGCCAATGCCCGGGCATGCCTGCGGCCGGCGCGCCCGCCGATGCCAACGCATCGTCGGAAGGTCAGGTCTCCGTGGCTCCGGTCGCGCTGGGTCATACCGAATGCGATGTCGCGCGTGCGATTCCCGTCGCGCCCGACAACGTCAACCTGTCGAGCAATGCGCGTGGTGACCGCGTCGCGCTCATTACCTGGCGGAGTGGACCTCGTCCCGGCGCCTATACCTTCACGTCCGGCCGCCTGACGTCGATCGAACGTGTCGACGTGCCGCCGCCCGAGAGGCCCGCGCGCGGGACCAAGAAGCGCTCTTAAATTTTCAGCCTGCCGCTTCGTCGTAAGACGAACTTGCTTCCAGCCACTGGTCCTCTGCGCGTTGCAGCGCATCGGCCGCACTTGCGCGGGCCTTGGTGAGTTGTGCTGCCTGTTTCGGATCGCGCTTGAACAGATCGGGCAGGGCAAGAGCGACATCGATCTTCTCGATGATGCCGGTGATCCGCGTGATCTCGCTTTCCGCGTTCGAGATCTTCTGCTTGAGCGGAACGCGTTTTTCCTTGGGACGCTGCGGTTTGTCGCGGCCGTTGCCGCGTTCATTGCCTGTGCGGTCGCGGCTTGAAGCGCGCATGCCGCGCGCGGTCAGCACAGAGCGGCGATAGTCGTCGAGATCGCCGTCGTAGGGCGTCACGGCGCGGTCGGCGACCACCCACAACTGATCGGCGCAGGCCTCGATCAGGTAGCGATCATGCGAGACCATGATGATGGCGCCGGGAAAGTCGTTGATCGCTTCCGCAAGCGCTGCGCGGCTGTCGATATCCAGATGGTTGGTCGGCTCGTCGAGAATGATCATGTTCGGGCCGTAGAACGTCGCAAGCCCGAGCAACAGCCGCGCCTTCTCGCCGCCGGACAGCGAACTGACCTTCGTGTCCCCAGCCTTGCCGGAGAAACCGATGGCGCCGGTGCGCGCGCGCACTTTGGTTTCCGTCTCGTGCGGCATCAGCCTGCGCAGGTGATCGTAAGCCGAGCCTTCGAGATCGAGTTCGTCGGTCTGGTGCTGCGCGAAGTAGCCGACCGACAGCTTGTCGGCGCGCACGACCTTGCCGGAAAACGGCGGCAGCTTGCCGGCGAGCAGTTTCACCAGTGTCGATTTGCCATTGCCGTTGGAGCCGAGCAGCGCGATGCGATCATCATCGTCGATGCGCAGCGTGACGTTGTTGAGCACCGGCTTTGCCGGATCGTATCCGACTGACACGCCGTCCACTGCGATGATCGGCGGCGACAGAATTTTGTCAGGCGTAGGGAAGTTGATCTCGCGGACGTCCTGGGTGACGAGCGCCGTGACCGGCTTCATCCGCTCCAGCATCTTCACGCGCGATTGCGCCTGCTTGGCCTTCGAAGCCTTCGCCTTGAATCGATCGACGAACGCCTGCAACCGCTTGCGTTCGTCCATCTGCTTCTTGGCGTGCTTGGCGTCGAGCATCTCGCGGGTGGCGCGCTGTTCCTCGAACGACGAATAAGTACCCTTGTAGAGCGTGAGCTTGCCGCGATCGAGATGCAGGATCTGATCAACGGAGGTGTCGAGCAGGTCGCGGTCGTGGCTGATGACGATCACGGTGCGCGGATAGTTCGCAAGATGATCCTCGAGCCAGAGCGTGCCTTCGAGATCGAGATAGTTGGTCGGCTCGTCGAGCAGCAGAAGATCGGGCGCCGCGAACAGCGTGGCCGCCAGCGCTACGCGCATGCGCCAGCCGCCGGAGAATTCCGAGCAGGAGCGCAACTGATCGGCGGCGGAGAAACCGAGGCCGGAGAGAATGGCCGCAGCGCGGGCGGGGGCGGAATGCGCGTCGATATCGACGAGGCGGGTCTGGATGTCCGCGATGCGGTGCGGATCGTGCGCGGTTTCAGCTTCATGCAGCAGTGCATGACGCTCGAGGTCGGCCTTGAGAACGACGTCGACCAGGCTTTCGGGGCCGTCGGGCGCTTCCTGCGCGAGGCTGCCGACGCGCCAGCGCGGTGGAATCGAAATCGAGCCGGTTTCCGTCGGCAATTCGCCCCGAATGGCGTGAAACAGCGTCGATTTACCGACGCCGTTGCGGCCGACGAAGCCGACGCGTGCGCCCGGCACGATTTGCACCGTGCTTTGGTCGATCAAAAGGCGTCCGGCGATCCGGATGGAGATGTCATTGAGGGAGAGCATGGCGGGCTTTTACGAAACAGGCCGCCGAACGCAACTGCTTTGTCAGATCAATTTGTGACGGATCGTGGCGCTTTTGCGTGCGCGATCCGGCTATTGGAGGAAACCGCCTAGCGCGTTTCCATGTCCGGCACCAGCGAGGGAGCCTTTTCGCCATCGAGTTCCGGCAGCCGCGCGATCAGCGCGCGCAGGCGCTGTGACATGTCCGGCGACTCGCGGTTGAGCGCATCGCGCAGTTTTTCGCCGATGCCTTGCCAGACGGCCTCGCAGTGGATGTGGTCGAGATGGATGTCCCGCGTGTCGACTCGATTTGGCATGGCGTGTTCCAATTCGTCTCAACTTCAATTCAAATTACACCTGACCAAGTCCACAGGGGTAAATTCGTTCAGGCATTCGTGCTGGATGGTGAGCAATCGGTAAAAATTTACAAATCGGGAACCGGGAACTTGCGCTGAAGATAAGAAAAGCCCCCGAACAGTGTCATCTGCCGGGGGCCTAAGTCTGGGAGAAGCGGATGCTTGATCCGGCTTAGTAGCAGACGTTCACCACGCGATAGCGCAAGCCATACGGCGTATCGACCAGGCGCTTCACGTAGCAGCCGCCGTAGCCGCCGCCATAACCGCCGGCGAAGAAGCCGTATCCGCCACCCCAGTGGCCATGGCCATGATGGTGACCGTGATGATGGTGATGATGCCAGCCCTTGCCCTTGGCGGACGCGGCGGTGGGAAGCATGGCGGCGGTGGACAGAGCAGCGACGGCAGCCAGTCCAAGAACGAGTTTGCGCAACATGACAAGTCTCCTTCGGTTTGGCGCGGGGCGCCTTGATGTGTCCCTGCATGTCTGTCGATGAGTGCCCGCGGATGGTTCGATCCGCCGTGCGGGACCGGGTGCGACAAAAAGAACCGGCCGCTTTTGGCGGCCGGTCCGGGAACCGGATCCGGTGAAGTCCGGGAAGCAATTGGTTGATCAGTAGCAGCGGTTTACCAGCCGCTCCCGATGGCCCCACGGGGTCGGAACCAGACGGCGCATGTAACAGCCGCCGTAACCTCCGCCGAAATAGACTGGACGACCGGCGAACCGCGGCGGTCCGCTCCAGCCGCGATGGAAGCCGCCGCCGTGCCAGCCGCCGTGGCCGCTGTGCCATCCATGCGCGGATGCGGTGGACGAGATGAGCGCAGCCGCGCCAAGCGCCACGGTCGCGGCGCATGCAAGAACGAGTTTGCGCAACATGGTCATCTCCTTGAGTTCGCTGCGAGGTGTGGGCGGGATTCGCGAAACCTCGCTGCTCACAAGGTTAGACCCGCGATCCTGAACCCCGCCGGGACGGCCGGGTCAGTCAGCGTTCATGTTGATGAAACCGAAGTAAGCCTTGGGAAAGGTTGATAAAATCGAAGCAGGGCTTGGCAGGAGCGCGCTGCGGGGGTATCGGGGGCGTGATGTCGTCCATCCCGGGCGGGCTCTGGTATACCAGCTTGCCGTCGCATCACCGCGCCGTTATAAGCGCGGCAACCCTTCCAACAGACCTGCTTTCCAAGGACAGTTATCATGGCGATTGAGCGCACCTTTTCGATTATCAAGCCGGACGCGACCGCGCGCAATCTGACCGGCGCCGTCAACGCCATCATCGAAAAGGCCGGACTGCGGATCGTTGCGCAAAAGCGCATCCTGATGACCCGCGCCCAGGCAGAGACGTTTTACGCCGTGCACAAGGCACGCCCGTTCTTCGGCGAACTGGTCGATTTCATGATCTCCGGCCCGGTCGTGGTTCAGGTTCTCGAAGGCGAAAACGCCGTTCTGAAGCATCGCGATGTGATGGGCGCGACCGATCCGTCGAAGGCTGCCGAGGGCACCATCCGCAAGGCGCATGCCAAGTCGATCGGCGAGAACTCGGTGCATGGTTCAGACGCCGCCGAGACCGCGGCGATCGAGATCGCGCAGTTCTTTGCAGGAAATGAAATCGTTGGCTGAGTAACAGCCGGCACTAAACGGTCGGGGGGCCTTTGACGTGAACTGGATTGCGCAGATCTTCGATCCCGCCTCCATCGGCGGCCTCATCACTCAGTTCGAGAGTGAGATTCAGCAACCCCAGTTCTGGGTCGCCCTGACCAAGATCATCTGGATCAACGTGCTGTTGTCCGGTGACAACGCGCTGGTGATTGCGCTGGCGTGCCGCGGACTGCAACCCAGTCAGCGCCTCTGGGGCATGGTGCTGGGTGCGGGTGTCGCGGTTTTCCTGCGCATCATCTTCACCTTTATCGTCGTAACGTTGATGACGATTCCGTTCCTCAAGCTGATCGGCGGGCTGGCGCTGATCGTCATTGCGGCAAAACTCCTCGTGCCTGAAAAGGAAGACGAGGATGGCGTGCAGGCCGCGGCTCACCTTTGGGCCGCGGTGCGCATCGTCGCCATCGCCGACATCATCATGAGCCTCGACAACGTCATCGCGGTCGCCGCCGCGGCCAACGGCAGCATCGTGCTGATGGTGCTTGGCCTTGCGATCAGCATTCCGATGATCGTGGCCGGAGCCGCGCTGATCATGGCGCTGCTCGACCGCATGCCGGCCTTGATCTGGCTGGGCGCGGCACTGCTCGGCTGGATCGCGGGCGAGGTGATCGCCACCGATCCTGCGGTGGTGCCCTTGCTGCATAGTGCGCTTAACGGCCATATCGCGCTCGACCTCGATACGACATCGACGATGTTCGGCTTCGCCAGGCATCTCAAGTTCGATGGCGAGATCGGCGAGATCACGCTTGCATTGCTCGGCGTGATCGTGGTGCTGGCGGTGGGTACGGTCTGGCGCCGCCGCGCGTTGCGCGAACACGAAGCGCCTGTCGCGACGTAGCGGTTGATGTAAATTCTGCACGCGAGGTCGTCCCGACGAAAGCCGGGACCCATCATCCCTGTCGGCGTATTCTATGAAGAAGTAACCGGGCGGCTGGCTCCAACGAGGGGCCGGTGGTTATGGGTCCCGGCTTTCGCCGGGACGACGCGTTGGAAGCGCATTTCCGGTCACAAATTGATCCGCCGCGCTCAGCCATTCACCACTTCAGCTCGACGCCCAGCGTACCCTGGTGCGACTGGTATCCGTCGCGGAACCTGCCGTCGTAGTTGGCGTAAAGCCGGGCCGCATTGCTGAAGATCCAGGACGCCGCAGCACCCGCGTCGGCGCCGTTCCGGCTTTCGCGAATGCCCTGCACACTAATCGCATTGTTGCCGAGGCTGACCTGAACCGCGCCGATGTTCTGCGTGAAGTTGTCGACGAACTTGCCATAGACCGACACGTCGATCGCCTGCTGGCCGACGATCCAGTAATGGCCGACCTCCGCGCCAGCCAGCACGCGGGCGCGCTCGCCGTGTCCGTCCGCGACGGTCACGGGAAGGAATCCTCCGACCTCCGAGAATCCGTCCGTTCGTGCCGAGACGTATTCCAGCGCGACCTTCGGAACGATCCGGCTCTGGCCGAAGGAATAGGTGTAGTTGAGCTCGCCGAGCACGCCGTCGATGCTGCCGCGATAGTTGGCGAGCGCACCGCCGATCAGTGTGGTGCGGGTCGAACTGACCCGCGCGAAACCATGAACCGCCGCCATCGCGACCGTCCACGGTCCGTTGACGTATGATGCGTTGACGCCAAGTTGCGTCATGCCGAGCGTTGCGGATTGCAGCGCGAGCGGCACGTCAATCCAGGTGTGACTCTGATCGACCGAAAATCCGACGTTCAGGCCGGGCGCAACCGTGGCGCCGATGCCGCCGACGATCCCGAGCGTCCCGCGCTTGTCGCCGACGAAGGTGCCTTGGGCGGCCGTGCGCGCGCGGATGCCGTAGGTTTCCGCCCATGTCCGGTACCGCGGCTCGGTGGTGCTTTGCGATGCGCCGCCGCCACCGGAATTGTCCCGCGCTGCGTATCCGTAGGTCGCTTCACGTCCGAGGCGTTGCAGAAAGCTGCTGCCGATGTCGAACTGCGCGGCGTTGACCGAGAACTGGGCGTTGTTGTCAGTGACCTGTGGGACGGGCGGTGGTGTTTGCGCGCTGGCGCTCGACGCCGCGCAGAAGACCGTCAGGCCGGCCACAGCTGCGTGCAGCACCTTCATGCGCCTCAAGCCCGGTCGCGATGCTGTCATTCTCATAAAACGGAACTCAAAATCGATTTTCTGCAAGCGCGTCCCGCGATTAGCCCCGAATCCAACGCTTGCGTCAACGTGCCGCCGCGCGGACCGGGGGCCATTCGAACCCGCTGTGGTGCTCGTGCCACAGGCATTTTGTGGCTTGGTACCGTCTTGCTAAGGCGAAATTTTCGTGTTGGGATTACGACTGCAATCGGATTTGGGCCATTCGGCTGTGCACTTGGAAGACGCTATATCCAGCAAAACATTTGAAGCCCGCTAGCAGCGTGGCACGCGATGAGCGTGACCGCGCCTTTTTTATATCTGGACGAGGAGACGGACGTTGGCAAAAGGTACGGTGAAGTGGTTCAACCCGACCAAAGGCTACGGGTTCATCAAGCCGGTGGTCGGTGACAAGGACGTGTTCGTTCACATCTCTGCGGTGGAACGCGCTGGGCTTTCCACCCTTAACGAAAACCAGACTGTCGAATACGATCTCGTGGATAATCGCGGCAAGTCATCTGCGGAAAACCTGAAAGTTTCCTGATCGCGACATAACGGGAATGCGATGCTCCCCCGGCCATCAGCCGGGGGTTTTGTTTGCGCCTTCAAGTTCGGCGGCGTAGAGCGTGAATTCTGCGTGATCGCTGTTTCGTACCATGAACGGTTGGCAGGCCTGCGCGTTGCCAGAGGACACTGAGGATCAATATGTACAGCAATAGCCGGACCATCCTTCTGCTCGGGGCGCTGGCCCTGACCTTGGCCGCCTGCAACGAGCAGGCGAACGTCCCCATTGAGCAGGGTTACGGCTCCAAGCCGACGCTGCCGGAGCCGAAGAGTTCGTGGATACCGACGGTCAAGATCGCCACCGCCACGGGCTGGCCGTCAGGTGTGAAGCCGACGGCAGTGGAAGGCTTTTCAGTGACGGCACTCGCGTCCGGCCTCGATCATCCCCGCACGCTTTTCGTGCTGCCGAACGGCGACGTTCTGGTCGCGGAAACCAATGCCCCGCCGAAGCCCGACGACGGCGGCGGGATCAAGGGATGGGTAACCAAAAAGGTGATGGGGCGTGCCGGGGCGGGCGTGCCGAGCGCTAACCGCATCACGTTGCTGCGTGACGCCGACGGTGATGGCAAGGCGGAGACGAAATCCGTCTTTCTCGAGAATCTGAATTCGCCGTTCGGCATGGCGCTGATCGGGAATGATTTCTACGTCGCCAACAGCGACGCGATCTTGAAGTTCACGTACCGCGACGGCGACATGAAGATCACCACGCCCGGCACCAAGCTGGCTGATCTGCCAGGCGGCCGGCGCAATCATCACTGGACCAAGGATCTGATCGCCGGTCCCGATGGCACGAAGCTGTATGCAACCGTCGGCTCCAACAGCAATGTCGGCGAGAACGGCATGGAGGCAGAGAAGGATCGCGCGGCGGTTCTCGAAATCGATATCGCGACGGGCTCGTCGCGGGTATTCGCGTCGGGACTGCGCAATCCGAACGGGCCCGCGTGGCAGCCGCAGAGCGGCGCGCTGTGGGTTGTGGTCAACGAGCGCGACGAAATCGGCAGCGATCTCGTGCCGGACTACATGACGTCGGTGAAGGACGGCGGGTTTTACGGCTGGCCTTACAGCTACTTTGGCCAGCATGTGGACGTGCGTGTCAGCCCGCCGCGCCCGGACCTTGTCGCGAAGGCGATCGTGCCGGATTACGCGCTCGGGCCGCATACGGCTTCACTTGGACTAACGTTCTATCAGGGCGATCTGTTTCCGGAGTCGTTCAAAAATGGCGCGTTCGTCGGCCAGCACGGATCGTGGAACAGGAATCCGCGCAGCGGCTACAAGGTGATCTTTGTGCCGTTCAAGGACGGTATGCCGTCCGGCAAGCCGCAGGATATCCTCACCGGATTTCTCAACGACAAGGGCGAAGCGCGCGGCAGGCCGGTGGGCGTGACGATCGACAAGCAGGGTGCGTTGCTGGTGGCAGACGACGTCGGCAATGTCGTGTGGCGCGTGACGCCCGCTGCAAAGTCTGCGGCTAGATAATCGCCGGCACGATCAGGGCGGTGTCCGGACCTGCGTTGCCGGTCTTGCAGAAGCCGTTCTCGAGCCGCGTGCCGCCGCTGGCGACGAGGTGGAGCGCATCCGGGTAAATCCGGTGCTCGATGCCGAGGACACGCACACCGAGCGTGTCCGGCGTGTCGTCGTCAAGCACCGCGACAGCGCCTTGCATGACGATCGGGCCGGAGTCCATTTCCGGCACCACGAAATGAACCGTCGCGCCGTGAATCTTGACGCCGTCGGCCAGCGCGCGCTCGTGGGTATGCAGCCCGCGGTAGGACGGCAGCAGGGCCGGGTGGATGTTGAGCATCCGGCCTTCCCACTGCTTGACGAACCATGGCGTCAGCAAGCGCAGGAACCCAGCAAGGCAGACCAGTTCGATATTGTGGGCCACGAGCACGTCATGAAGCTTGCGCTCGAACGCTTCGCGATCCTTGCCGAACGGCTTGCTTTCGACGGTCGCGGTCTCGATCCCGGCGTCGCTTGCCTTCGACAGTCCGCCGGCGCCCGCGATGTTGGAGATCACCAGAACGATGTCGGCGGGATAGTCTTTGGCCTTCGCGGCCTCGATCAGCGCGGTCATGTTCGAGCCGCGGCCCGAAATCAGAATGGCGACGCGGCGTCGTGCCATTTCAATCCGCCAGGTTGAGGTGGCCGTCGTAGATCACGCGCTCGTCGCCTGTGGCTTCGACCACTTCGCCGAGATCCACCACGCGCTCGCCATTCTGCGCGAACACGTCCATCACCTCGGCAAGCTGGTCGCGCTTGACGATCGCGATCATGCCGATGCCGCAGTTGAAGGTGCGCAGCAGTTCGAGTTCGGCGATGTTGCCCTCGCGCGCCAGCCACTTGAACACCGGCAATACCGGAACGGCGGTCAGATCGATGCGGACGCCGAGGTGCTTGGGCAGCACGCGCGGAATATTGTCGGTGAAGCCGCCACCGGTGATGTGGGCCAGACCCTTCACCGCGCCGGTCTGCCGGATCGCCTGCAGGCAGGACTTCACATAGAGCTTGGTCGGCGCGAGCAGCGCGCCGCCGAGCGTCATCACGGGCGCGAAGGGGGCGGGCGCGTCGAATGTCACGCCGGATTTCTCGACGACCTTGCGCACCAGCGAGAAGCCGTTGGAATGAACCCCGGAGGAGGCGAGGCCGATCACCGCGTCGCCTGGACCGATGTTCTTGTGCGGCAGCAGCGTGCCGCGCTCGGCCGCGCCCACCGCGAAGCCCGCGAGGTCATAGTCGCCGTCCTTGTAGAGGCCAGGCATTTCGGCGGTCTCGCCGCCGATCAGGGCGCAACCGGATTCACGGCAGCCTTCGGCGACACCGGCCACGATCGAGGCGGTGGCCTCGGGATCGAGCTTGCCGCAGGCGAAGTAGTCCAGAAAGAACAGCGGTTCCGCGCCCTGAACCACGAGGTCGTTGACCGACATTGCCACGAGATCGATGCCGATGCCGCCGTGGATCCCGGTCTCGATGGCGATCTTGACCTTGGTGCCGACGCCGTCCGTGGCGGCAACCAGGACAGGGTCCCTGAAGCCTGCGGCCTTGAGGTCGAACAGCCCGCCGAATCCGCCGATTTCGGCGTCGGCGCCCGGCCGTGCGGTGGCGCGCACCATCGGCTTGATGAGGTCCACCAGCCGGTTTCCGGCGTCGATATCGACGCCGGCGGAGGAGTAGGTCAGGCCGGATTTTTGATCGGTCATACTAGTGTCCTGAATCCGAAATTCGCCTCATTCTACAGCGCCTCACACTAGGTTTCCGTGAGTTAGCCGGTGGTTACGTCGGATTTTGCGCTGGCGCAATGGCTGGCGGGCGGGCTGTGCATAGCTTGGAGAAAAGCCTCCGGGCGGCGGGCCACGGTGGACTGGATATAACATTCGCGACCCACCCAGCCGTGAGTTTGCAACACGAATGTCAAATCCAAAACTCCACTGGAAGCCTATACTTGTTGGTGGTCCTTCGATTCTAACCTTCGCAAACTGTCTGCTGGTACGGGATGCGAATGTCGGAATCTGACAATCCGCCACATCCTATGCAAGGCGGTGGGGGGTCGCTAAAAGATGCCGAGCCGGGAAAAAGTCGCGTGAATCTGCCGAACATCATCACTCTTGGCCGCATCCTGCTGGTGCCGGTCATCGTCTGGGCGATCACGTCGAACCAGATGACGGTTGCCTTCGTGATCTTCGTCGTGGCGGGGGTCAGCGATGCCATCGACGGGTTCCTCGCCAAGCGGTTCAACATGACGACCGAAATCGGGGCGCTGCTCGATCCGGTCGCCGACAAGGCGCTGCTGGTGTCGATCTATGTCGCGCTCGGAATCTCGGGTGACATTCCGCGCTGGCTGGTGATCCTGGTGGTGTCGCGCGATTTCATGATCGTGGGTGCGGTGATCATCTCGTGGATTCTCGACAATCCTGTTCCGATGAAGCCGCTGATGGTGTCCAAGCTCAACACCGTGGCGCAGGTGGCGTTCGCCGCACTGGTGCTGGCATCGCTTGGTTTCGGTTTCAGTACAGCGCCTTACGAGGTCGCGTTGATGTTGTGTGTCACGGTCTTGACGCTGCTTTCGGTGTCCTTCTATCTCGTGGAGTGGGCACGGCACATGAGTGCGGGCGCTCCAACGCCTTGAATGCGATGATGGCCGCGTATTGCGTATGCCGGACGGCCCGGCCTGGAGTGACTGCGTGATAGTCCGCGTCCGCCCTCGTCAGTTGGCCCTTGCGTTGCCGCACGCGGAAAGCCTGACGCGCGACAATTTTCTGGAAGGTTCCGCGAACGCGCAGGCGCTGGCGCTGATCGATGCGTGGCCGGACTGGCCCAACCGCGTGATGATGCTGGTCGGCCCCGAGGGCAGCGGCAAAAGCCATCTCGCCTCGATCTGGGCGGATGAGGCGGGCGCGCGTTCGGTCGCGGCCCATGCGCTGACGCCCGACAACGTACCGGGCGAACTTGCGACCGGAGCGCTGGTGGTGGACGATCTCGACCCCGCGACATTCGACGATCGTGCGCTGTTTCATTTGCTCAATCTCGCACGCGAAGACGAGGCCTTTATCCTGATGACAGGGCGGGCGCAGCCGTCCTCGTTCGCAGTGACGTTGCACGACCTGCGGTCGCGGTTGCGGGCGGTGCCGGTGGTGACGCTGACGTCGCCGGACGACCAGTTGTTCCGCGCACTGATCGTCAAGTTCTGCGCCGACCGGCAGATGAGCGTGGACGAGAGTATTGTCAGCTATCTCGCAACCCGCATCGAACGCTCGTTCGCGGCGGCGCGGCGGGCGGTGGAACAACTTGATGAAGAGGCGCTGCGGCAGCGCCGCCCGGTGACCCGCGCGCTGGCGGCGGAAGTGCTGAAAGATACTGCGGCCTGACCGCGCAGGGACTTGGTCATTAACCGGTCCTGGCTCATCATGTCATCGAACTGTCACGACACTGGCACATTGTCTCCGTGGAACGGGCCTAAGGTCCGGTCTGATGACATGAGTATGAGGTCTCGCTTCATGGATGCCGCGCAAGCCGTTGTAAAAAAAGAAGAAAACGAAGAGATAGCAGGCGTGCCGTCGATCGGGTCGAGCCCCGAGCGCTTCATCAATCGCGAATTGTCGTGGCTCCATTTCAACCGCCGCGTGCTGGAAGAGTCGGTCAATCTCAATCATCCGGCGCTGGAGCGGGTCCGGTTCCTGTCCATTTCCGCCAATAACCTTGATGAGTTCTTCATGGTCCGCGTCGCGGGCCTCAAGGCGCAGGTCCGTGAAGGCATTAACGAGCGCAGCCCGGACGGCTCGACGCCCACCGAACAGCTCTCAAAGATCAACGAGACCGTCTCGAAACTCGCCAGCGACCAGCAAGAGATCTGGCGCGATCTGCGCCATGTGCTGTCCGACGTCGGGATCGTTCTGGTCGACGGCAAGGACGTCACCAAGGCGGAAGGCAGCTGGATCGAGGACCACTTCCTTCACAACATTTTTCCGCTGTTGACGCCGCTGGCGATCGATCCGGCACATCCGTTCCCGTTCATTCCGAGTCTCGGCTTCACCATCGCGCTGCATCTGGCGCGCGTGTCCGACGGCAAGGCGATGAATGCGCTGATCCGCATGCCGGGCAAGATCGACCGTTTCATCAAGTTGCCGGCCGGCAAGGACGGCTCGGTGCGTCTCATCACGCTCGAGCAGGCCACCGGTCTGTTCATTGGCCGCCTGTTCCCGGGTTACACCGTCAAGGGGCGGGGGGCGTTCCGCATCATCCGCGACTCCGAACTGGAAATCGAGGAAGAAGCTGAGGATCTCGTTCGCCTGTTCGAGTCGGCGCTGAAGCGCCGCCGTCGCGGCTCGGTGATCCGTCTCGAAATCGAAGCCCACATGCCAGACGAACTGCGCGCCTTCGTGCAGCGTGCTCTGTCGGTGCCTGACGACGACGTATTGCTGGTCGATGGCGTGCTCGCCATGAACGAGCTGTCGCAACTGACGCGGCTGGATCGTCCCGATCTCGAATTCACGCCCTACGTGCCGCGTCACCCCGAGCGTGTCCGCGACCACGGCGGCGACATCTTTGCTGCGATCCGGCAGAAGGATCTGGTCGTCCATCATCCGTATGAATCGTTCGACGTCGTCGTGCAGTTCCTGCAGCAGGCGGCACGCGATCCTGATGTCGTCGCCATCAAGCAGACGCTGTATCGCACCTCGCGCGATTCACCGATCGTGCGAACGCTTGTCGAAGCTGCCGAAGCCGGCAAGTCGGTGACGGCTCTGATCGAACTAAAAGCGCGGTTCGACGAAGAAGCCAACATTCGCTGGGCACGCGATCTCGAGCGCGCGGGCGTGCAGGTGGTCTACGGGTTTCTGGAGCTCAAAACCCACGCCAAGCTGTCGCTGGTGGT
>JAUSAX010000124.1 GCA_030652315.1 Afipia sp.
GGGTGCTGACAAACAAGCAAATCGAAGCTGGTGCCAAGGCGATTGCCGAGGACATGATGCTGCCCGGCGGCGGTCGAAAGAAGCTGGCGCGGGTTGTTAGCGACCATCTTGACTGGTTCGATGCGGTGGAAGCCCGCGGCCTGACGTGGGGCGACATGTCCCGGCTGCTGCTTGCCGCAGGCGCGCGCGGCAGTGACGGCCGCGCAATCCCGGTCGGGACGCTCTCATCAACGGTATGGCGCAAGCGGTCGGATGCCGCATCAATCTCCCCGGCGTCCACCCAAACTCGAGCGACCGGTCGGGCCTCCCCTCGAATGGGCCAAGCTGAGCGTACCCACGTTATTCCGAGCAAGCCGACGAACCACGCCGGCGACCAGAACTCTGTAGCGCGAACCAAAAGCCAGCCCGCGTCAAAGGCAAAGCAGCGAACCGCGCAACCAGTAAAGCCGGCGTCTCGGACTGCGCCGAGCGATACGACAACGTCGAAAGCTCAGACGCTCGCCTTCATGAAACGAGCCGCATCCATTAGGCGCGGCCGGTCCGATTGAAGCGGTCACTGCGTCGAGCTTCGCCAATTTAATTTCCAGTAGTCCAGCCGGTGCACGGCGGAGTGATGCATAGTCGACAGTAACGTCAACGCAGTGATTGTTTAGCGCGCCGTCCGGTCAAAGAGGACGGCCAGATCGATCCCAAGTGCGGACGCCAGTCGGTCCAAAGATTCCAACGTTGGATTTGCGGTCCCTACCTCGATCGCGCTGATGAGCGCCTGCCGAAGACCGGCCTCGGCCGCGAGGTCGTCTTGCGACAGCGCCCGTTCGAGTCTCAGCCGCCGCAGATTGCGGGCCAGAATCCTTTTGGCAGATAGAACTTCCCGCTTCGCCATTCATCAGGATGAACCATCCTGATGACAATCTCGCCACACGCTATAGCGTATAATAAACGCTTTGGCGTATAGGCGAATGACCAGTTCGGGTTCAAATGGCTTCCGATCGCCGCAAGACATCAGCGCGCAGCTAGGAGGCCTATGCGGTTGGAGTCCTCGTCGATCCGTCACGGACGATGGCGACATCGGCGGTAAATTCGGCGCTTTGACGTGGCTCACCGGATACCGGTGAGCCAATCAACCGCCTTTTGGGCCAATGCAGCTGCAGTAAAGATCGCGCGCTTATCAGACTTGAGCACAGCCAGCCAATTGGCAAGGTAGGCAGCATGGTCGGGGCGCGGCTCGAGCGTGATGGAGAGGTCGGCACAGAGGAACGCGGCGCCGATCTCGGCAACCAGTTCTTCGCGCGCATAGGCGTTGTCGCCAAAGCGTTTGCCGAGATCGCGGTCGCAGCGATGCGACCGCGACGTCCAGTGGACCAGTTCGTGCAACACTGTCGCGTAATAGCCTTCGGCCGCGCTCGCCGTGGGCGTGTCGATGAATTGCGCATAAGGCGGCATTTCGATGCGATCGGCGGACGGAATATAGCAAGCGCGGTTGCCCCTGTGCACGATGGTCGCCCCGGTCGCGGCGATGAAGGCGTCGGCACACTCGATTCGGGTGGACACGGACTCTGTGATCGCAGACGGCTGAGCCGGTGTCGGCGCTGGCAGGCCATCGATCTGATCGGTGTTGAAGACAGTGTAGGCACGCAGCATGGGAATGCGCGTCACCGTCTCGTCGCCGGTCACGGCATCATCTTCGGCCCGTTCGATGGTTTTGGCGTAGACCACGGTTGCGCCGTGCTCACCCTTGCGGACCTGCGCGCCGAGGGCTTGGGCCTGACGGTAGGTCATCCATGTCGGGGACGCGTAGCCATGCTCAACCGCCTCGGACCAGAGAATCAGGACATTGATGCCACGATAGGGCGTGCCATCGTGGCGAAGCGGTCGGATTGAATCCGAGTCTTTGGACGTTGTAGTCCAGGGCTTGGTCCACGAGCGGGTGCCCTGCTCCAGATCGCGGATGATGGTGTCGGTGACGCGCTGATAAATGTCGGCACGCGGGTTCGCACTGAGATGCTTGCTCATCGGTGATGTCTTTCGATGTGAGGTGATGAGGACCGGCGCGGCCGGGAGCGACCGCGCCGGGTGCGGCTCAGTCGGCGCTGCGACGCGACCAGATCAACTGGTGGCTCGCGTCTTCACCCTCGATCAGGTTGGCAAAGATCGGAGCGGCGAAGCTAGGATCATCAAGGCGAACCGAGAGATACTCGCGGCCGTTCTGCGCGGTCTTTTTCCAGGCGGCGCCAAACTCGACGGCTCCGGCGAGGATCCGATAGTCAGGAGCCTTGTCGCTTTCCTTATCGGTCGGGATGAACTTCGCTTTGACATTGAGGCTGAGCGTCTTGACCGCGCCCGCAAAGCCGTTGTCGCTCTTGGTGAATGTTCCGATGGTCGCCATGATCGTCTCTCCGTTTGCTGTCGGGCTCGCGTGATTGCGGCCTCGATGACGGTCCTTGCGCCGGGAGGCGATCGACCTGCACCGGAGGCCGTAGCGGAGCGGAGGACGGCGAACAGGACGGTTTTTTTGTCTTGCGCGAGGAGACACGCGTAGCGTGGCGGGGAAAAAAGCCGGACGCGCCGTTGCAGGGAACGATCGGGGCCAAAAGGCCCTTTACCGCTCGGCGATACCGTCCATCGTCAGAGGCCCAACACCTGCGTGACCGCGTGAGGCAAGCGGACGACCGATCGCGCCATCGGCTTTACGACAACGGATTCTCGCAGGCCGGGCATTCAAAAGGGGAGGCTGTTAAGCAAACCGACCGAGCCGCAAGGGATCAAGGTCATGATGACTTTGCCTCGCTGGCAATGGCGACGCGCCGCCCTGATAAGCCCACGCAAAATGGACGGCGAAATCAGAGCTTGCGCCTGGACGAGCTTGGCCGGAACGATGTAAGTGCATCGTGGTGAAAGCGCGCCGCCTGAACTGGTCATCCGCGGCATCTTGGTTGTCGCAGCAGCCTGCAGTCGTTCTCGCCGTGTCGCATCGTTGTTGACATCGACACGCACCGATCCGCGGCGATCATACACGTGAGCGCGACGCGACGTTTGGCGGTGGAGACTCTGGTACCTCGACTATCGCCAGATCAGACAGTTCTTCGCAGCATCGATCACATCGACGAGACAGGATTCGCGTACCGCGACAAACTGACGACTATCGCGGCGGATCGATCGGTACCCGTCATCAAACGGCAGGCGCGGTTCCAGCCCCGGCGTGGTCCCGCCGCAGCAGAAGCCTGCCGGACGGAATCATATGTTCGGCCAGCCACTGGCGTTTCGAATGGCGGAGGATTTGCGTGTGACGGCCCTGCGGGTCGGAGCATGTCGCTGACCGGCGGCAGTTCGCGTGATGCCGTCGCTCATGGCCGTAAAGGACGAGCGAAGGTGCGTTCGCTACGGCTCCGCAAGACATGGCGAGGTGGCCGCACCGTCCGACATTCTTTGCGCAATCTCGTTCGCTTGCGGCTGCCGCGCATTGACCGAGGCCACGCGGCAGGCTCCGGAGGGTGACACCTTGAGAACCATCAGTTCCTCGACCTCGCGCTCACATCCATCCGCTGCTGCATCGATCCGCCATATGCGCAAGATCACAGCATATGGTGTTCCCGCCATCATCCGCCATTCGAGCTTGTCACCGAGCACGCGGCCAGCGCCGCGCCAGCTCACGCTTAGCGGGGATCGCTGTTGCCGCGTCGGATGCCAAAGGGTGATTCCGGCGATGTTGCCCTCATCGGTATACTCGGCCACATAGCCGGCCGGACCCGGGCAGCGCCATCGACTAAACCCCTCACGAGATCGATCGGCGCAAGACGCCCCGTGTGTGGGGGTATAGACATACGATCCCTGTGCCGCATGAACGGTTGGCGCGGCCACACTCAACAACCCGGCAATCAATCCTGCGCTTGCTGGCCTCATATGCGGACCGCCTGCTGTTGTTGTAAGCGCCGGACCTCGGCAGGGTTCGATCCGTAAAACAACCTGCCGCGATTTACGCTCCCCGAAATCATCGTCAGAAGATTCGCAAGACCGGGCAGCAGCCAGAATGCGCCCAGCCCGCCGATCGGCAACAGCAGCATTCCCAGCAAAATATGATGGATCATCGCCGTCTTCCGCAGGTTATGGCGGTCGAAAACCGCCATGCTCTCGGCTTTGATACCCCAAAGTTGGCAATGAAACCGCCGCCCATAAACGAACATCTTGTCTAAGAAAAATTCCCCGGCGCTTCCCAATTGCAGCAGCGCGGCGGTATCGTTGCAGACTGCTACCTTATCGATCTGGATTCGGCGTCCCGAGGGTTCAGTGATCTCGAGGTAGGCGTAGATCGTTAGATGGTTGTCGAACTGGCTCTGGCCGTGTGCCGTCACCGTCCCCGTGATGTTGAGCAAACCCATTGTGTCACCCTGCAAATCTTCACAGAAATACATTATACGTTAAAACGTATCATACACGTTAAAGCGTTTGATTGGATTTTCGGCAACGCTTGAGGCATTCGACCGGCAACGCGCCGAGTACGGGACCGGGTGCCGCACAGCGGCCTCCGGTCACCATTCCGCCGGTTCATTCCGCCGCGATCATTCCCTCGGCGTCGTCCACGGCGCGATCTTCGTCATCGCTCGACCCGTCAGCAGGCGCGTGAACGATTGCCGGACCCACGATGATCCGGGGTAGCCACCCGGTCCCGGCGACAAGTTGTTCAGCGGCTTCCGCCATCGGTGCCTTCTTCATGGCCGCGATGCGATCAGCAGCTTCTGACCCAACCGCCTCGCTGACGGCAGCAATGATATGGTCCTTGGCGACACGGCCAAAGTAGGATCGCGCCGTTGGTACCCAGTATTGGCTCATATCGAGAGCAACTACCGTCGCGAGCGTATCCGCCATCGCCAACGCACGCGGCTTCTTGTCCCACGGCACTTTGACTGCGAACATGGTCAGTGCCGCGCAATGGGCGAACAGCGCCATGCGACTGTCGTGATCGAGTTCAACAACAAAGCTCCAGAGATCGGACGGTGATTCTGGTAGCTGCACAGCCCATCGGTCATGGCGATCCGCCAATGCTTTTGCGGTGGCGGTATCCTCAATGCCCTCGGCATGGGCCGCGAGTGCCGCGCTTGTGAGCTGGATATCGAGGCAAGATGTGGCTTGGTGATAAAACGTCTGCGCCACCATGGCATGGATGACCGCAATCAGCGCCACGTCCGGTTGCTCACCCAGCACGAGACGCAAGCCCAGCGTGCGGTGCGCGGTCAGGTCGCGAACGAGCAGGTCCGACAAAGGCTTGCCGTTTGCCACCTCCTCGTCCTGACCAATCGACGGCGGGCCTTCATCAATGTCGTCCATGCCTGACCGGCCATCGAGTTCGTCCGCACCCGTTGCTGGACTGTCAGAGTGAAGATGCTCGTCCTCACGACGGACAAAGCCGCGCTCGATCCGCAGTGTCCCGTCATGATTCAGTATCACGAACGCGCCACAGCGGTTGACGACATCAAGATCATAGGCTTCGCGTTTGGCATCGATACGCTCGATCTCAGCCTCAAGCTCGCCAAACCGCTCATCAATGTCGTCCGGTAGTTCCTCCACACCCTCGAATTGCGTGGTGAGAGCATCGTAAGCTGCCTGCGCCACCGCATAGGCCGCAGCGTCCTCCGGCGAGAGATCGACCGGGGACGGATAAAGTCGCCGCAGGCCATGCGAATGCGGATAGTCAAGATGAGCTTCCGCCCATTTCCAGCCCTCGTATTCGCAAAGCTCCGCAGCCGCACCCTCCAGCTTCTCCTTGGCGAGACGGTCGAGCAATGCGGCGTCCTCAAGGTAACCGCCCTGATCCTCCGAGAACAGGTCGCGCAGGATAGCCCCACCCGCCGCCTCATAAGCGTCCAGCCCGACGAAGCGCGCACGGCGATCCCGCGCCGGAACATTGGTCTCGGTCAGCAAACGCCGGATTGCATAAGGTTCTCGATTGTGGATGAGGCGCTCAAAGGCGTCTTCCTGCCGCGCGTGATCATCGGTGATGGCAAAGGCCATCAACTGATCCAGCGTCAGGTCGCCGTCGCGGTAGATTTGCATCAGGTTCGGTGAGATCGAACCAAGCCGCAAGCGTTGACGCACGACATGCGCGGTAACGCCGAACCGGGCTGCGATTTCTTCCGCGCTAAAGCCTTTTTCTGCGGCGAGATACTTGAACACCTCGAATTGGTCCGCCGGATGCATGTTGGTGCGCGTGACATTTTCGTCGAGGCTGATTTCTTTCGGATCGTTCGCGGTATCGACGACGCAGCGGATCCGCTCCGACTTCTTGATCTGCTTGCGCTTGGCACGCAATAATTGCGCCAGCCGCCGTCCTTCGCCGATGGTGACTAGATAAAATCCGGTCGCTTCGCCGTCCACATCGACCTCGGGTTCGACCACGAGGTTTTGCAACATCCCCTTGACGGCGATGCTGCCCGCCAGCGCTTCGATAGCGGCTTCGCCATGCGGCATCTTGCGGGCGTTCTTCGGGGACTTCTTTAGCTTGTTAAGCGGGATGAAAATTTCCGTCCCGCTCTCAACAACGGTTTCTGCTTGTTTGGTCGACATGATTGATCTCCTTCTCGTTTCATGGGCGCAGAGTGCACCTCGCGCCTGCGCCCTGCCCGTCGGCGAGACCGGGGTAGCAAGGGCAAGGGCGGCCGGGGCGGAGGGGGATCACCCGGCCTGCACAAGCAATTTGGCTCGTGAGAATTTTTGCAGCGGTCCGCGCGGAAGGTCGGGGAGACCGCCCCCGGCCGGTCCCGGTTCTTCCGGGACTTCACCCTTGTCCGCGCGAGGGCGGAGCCCTTAGCTCCCAAGCAGAAAAAGGGCGTTTGTGCCGCAGCGAAGCGAAGGCAGTCGGCCATAGCGAGACCAATTACGAAGGCACCCACAGGAGGATCTGCATAGCGCGCCAATACAGCCTGGGAAATTCCAATGGTGACTACGGAAGCAGCGCCGGCATTTCCGGGGGATGGGCACCTGCGTGCCCATGCCCCCTATGGTCCCTATGGCCCCTGCTTCACCATGGTCCGTCCTGACGGTTCCGTTGACGCGTTTCGCGCCAGACTTTATTTCGTACGAAATAAAACAGAGATCCTCACCGACTACTCGGTTTTCTTCACCGCGTAGGTCGACGTGCCCCAGACGCCGGTGGGGATGTTACGGATCATGACGTAACCGGCCGCGCGCGTGCCGGCGAGATTCGCGACGAAGCTGGCAAGGCTCTGGCGGCTACCGGAACCCTGGGGGTCGGCCAGCATGCGCAGGCGAATGTCGAGATTCTTGATCTTGACCGCGCGATCACCGTAGAGGTCGTGCCAGAGCGCGAAGAACTCGACCAGTTGGGCGCGACGCGGATCATCGCGCTTGATGTCGCCGATCCGCCTGACAGGATCGGTGCAGCCGAGCGCGATCAGGGGATCCCGGCACCAGCGAGACCACTGTTCGAAGCTGCCGAGCGGTAAGCCACGCTTGATGTCGTTCCGACGCCCCCACCGCCAAATCGTCAAAGCAGCACCAAGGAGCTCACGCCGCTGGTTCTGGATGGTAGCACCGAACTCGTGAGCGAACGAACGCAGCTCGGGGTCTTCACAGCCTGCATCGAGATCCACGATGAGAAATCGCCTCGCCAGATCCTCGGACACGCGCAGGGCATTGCCGGTGATCGCGAGAAAGGCATTGGTGGGAATATGGACGAGCTTCGTGTTCTCACGAAACGGCCGAATGGAGCACGGGTTCTCTGTCACGATCTGGGCGAGCAGGTTGGAACGAAGAACCTCGGCATTGACGTTGTCGATGAAGATCAATGGCTGGGCCTCAACGAGGGCAGCCGTCAATCGCTTGTCCAACTCGGACCGATCGCCTGAACTAGTGAAGGGATTTGGCGCTATGTCGTAGGCGACGCGCGCGATCGCGCGGACGAGCTGGCCCTTGCCGGTGCCGGCCCCAGAAAACTGCGGTGCGCGGATGATGAACCCCGGTGCTAGAGCCAGGCTGGGGCGACAAACCGCAGTCAGAAGGCCGATCAGAAAGGCGGATTCGTCGAGACCGGGCGGCTGTCCCGAGTCGATGCTCTTTCCGCTGCGCGACTTCATAGTTGTCACCGCGTCGGCGAAAGGAAACGTTAGGAAGGCGGAGCGCAAGCGGGCAAGCGCCTGTTTGGCCTGCTTCTCAGACGGACGCTCGGGGATGGGCGGCGTATCGACGCCAACGCACCAGAAGCGGGTTGCGGGATCGAACCCTTGAGCGAGGCGGATCGAGCCATCATCGGCCAAAATGGGAGCCCTGCAGATCCCGTCAAGCTCCTGAACGGCCCACGCGTCATGACGGTTGAGATACAAGTGTGCTACGGTCGCCGGCAGCGTCACAGGCTTGCTGACAAGTTCACCACCGACGATCTTCTTCTCTACGGGCTGGCAGACTGCATGAGTGTAGTTGACGACGTCGCGAGCGTTGAAGGGCAAGATCGAGCATACGTCGCCTTTTTTAACGAGCTTAATCAGGGAGGCGCCCCTCTGAAACAGGGTGTCCGAAGTGGCGAGGCGCTGCGAGAGGTCCGCTGCGGTAGCCGGCAAGTCCGCGTTATCGACCACCAGTTCGGGCAGCGCGCCGAGCTTGGCGGTTGGATCTGCAGCAGCTGATTGCAGCTTCGGGCGTGGGCGTTTGGGAGGCGACTTCTTGTTGGGCATTTTAGTACGATCCTTGAATTCGGCGGCCTCCATGCTGTGTCTTGAACGACACGCGCGGGAGCTCCATCTGCTCTTGATGACGCCGAAAATATCCACCTCGTAAAAGTTAGGGAGGTGGACGGGGTCGGGGGAGTAATTGCCGAAATTTTAGGGAGCTCAATGGTTGCGGGCGTACGATTCTGGGAGGGTTCCCGCTTCGTTGTCACAGTGCGAGCATACCAAGGGCGATGTCATCTTCGTCTGTGAGACGCGTGACCAACTGAGATGAGCGCTCCGCGTGCGCGATCGCCACGTCTAGTTGATAGATTAGCGTCGGCAACAAGCTGTCAGAAATCTCGAGAACTGCATTAATGCTGTAACGCTCAAGCTCGACAAGAGGCACCTCTCCTTGACCATACAGCTCGAGCGCGCGAAGCATTCTCGATGGCAATAGCGTTTGAAACGAGTCAAGGGCAACGGTATGTGAGACGTCATACTTGCGTTGAGACAGCCGAACTTTGAGGAACTCGCTGATTTTAGTGCGATGCAGTCGCGCCATCCTGCTTGTCGCTTCGATCGCACGAAGTTTGGATCGCCGATCGCAAAGCGCCCTTCGAACCGTTGTCACCGGGAAAACGTCGGCAAAGAGCCCGAACCGGTCGAAAGTTTGGGCGACATAGGCCTCTCCTACGCTTAGCTCGCCCGTGAAGAGACCGCCGTGGTAGCCTCTTTCTATTGTAATGGCGCGCCAAAGATTGACGCGGTTGAACACCCCGGGATCGATTGCACCCCCGACGTCTGGAGATCGAAAATCGATCCGCTCAAGGGTGAGAGGATAGTGGCGGGTGACATGCGCGAGGCCAACTTCGTAGATAGCCTGCCGCCATGTCGGCTGAACGCGCACCACGGCGCACGTGCGATCGATGCTCGCCTCGACTTGTTCAAACCGATCGACGAGTTGAACCGTCCACGGCACGGCGTTCGGCGGTTTCGGAAAGACCCGGCCGACCAAAGCGGAGAGTTCGGGATCTGCAGGAGTGGACATCAGTCAGGCGTAAGGCCGCGCCGGCACAAGCTGTCGCCGTCGGGCCGAAGGCGGTCCACCGGTCCTCGATATGGCAGAGTGATGTAGATAATGTACGGTAGCGCGCGCCATCTCTGACATCAGCTCGAATAGTTCGGGAGCGGGTGCATGAGTTCGAGAAAATGAATCCGGGAATTTCCTGAGGTCGTACGACCTATCTCGCAATTTTAGCACCAGCGGAAGCACCTCGATGTCCTCAACGTCGAATCGAGTCATAAGTTTGCGTGTGGCTGCGCTCGGAGGGAGTTTCTTTTTCTTTCCCATAATGTGGGTGAGATCAGGAACGAGAATTGTCCCATGACTTCCAACACTCGCCATGAGGGCAGCGAGTCCGCTGTGATCGCTATCATCCTCATCGAACACCACAGGCTCAAACCAACCTTTGGTTGGTATGCTCTGTTCCCCCGCGGGCGGAATAACGTTGGACGCGATCCGACGAATGCTCGGCTCGGACAGGTAGTCCGCAAACCGCTGCATTTCCTCGAATGCCGTTCGGTTGAAGTAGGAAGCACGATCGGACTTCACTCCATGCCTGCCCTGGGCAGCGTAGTAAGGATAGATCGGAAGTCGCAGCCCCATTTCATCACTCCGTAATTATACTATCGGACCCAAATACCCCCCGACCCCGTCACCTCCCTAATCACTCTCGTATTTGCTCTTGTCGCGGGGCCGCACGCAATCATGCGTCCGAGCGGTAAACAAAGAGCCGAGTGATGAAGATGTCCAAGAAAGTCGTTGGAGCTTCGGTTAGCGCCAGGTTGCTGAAATCGGAAAAAAGCGCGCCGACCGACCGCACCTTGCGGAAGACGGACTTGTCACGCCACGTGGAAACGAGGCTCGATCCGATCCCGCAGTCCTATGGGCCGCTCGGACGAGCGTGGAAGTTCTTCAATCGCCGGCTGTTCGCCGGTGCATTGCCGCCGTGCCTGATTACGCTACAGCGCCGCAAGCGCTCGCTCGGTTACTTCGCCGGCCGGCGGTTCAAGTCCGCGGACGGCGTTCATGTGACCGACGAGATCGCACTCAACCCGACATACTTCGCCAGCAGCGGCGCCAAAGACGTTCTGTCGACGCTGGCGCACGAACAAGCGCATCAATGGCAGCAGCATCTCGGCAAGCCGTCGGGCTCCGGTTACCACAACAAGCAGTGGGCGGTGAAAATGCGCGAAATCGGGTTGATACCGAGCGATACCGGCCGTCCCGGCGGCAAGATGACGGGTCCCAGGATGAGCCATTACATCGAGCCGGGCGGCTTGTTCGATCGCGTCGCTGATCGTCTCATCGTCAAGGGCTTCGTGCTGGCGTTCGTCGAGTGCGAGTCCGACGACGGGCTAGCCCTGAAAAAGCGGTTGAGCAAGACCCGCTATAGCTGCCCGGCCTGCGGTCTGAATGCATGGGCTAAGCCCAACGCTGGATTGATGTGCACGACCTGCAAAATCGTTCTGGTCTGACCATCACTCCGCGGGAGCATGCGATGCGCTTCTATACTACTGACTGGAATGCGAAACGCCATGCCAAGCGCCTCAAGAAGGTGTTGAGGCGGTACGGACACGATGTGTCTTACACCAGCTGCCTCGACTTCATGGCCCGTCTGTACGGCTTTGCCAATTTCGCCGAGTTGAAGAGGACTACCGCAGACCAGCCGCTGAGTGCATTCGACGATGATGTCGACGACGGCATTCTGGAAATTCGTTTCCAATACCAGGAATCCGTGATGGCCGAGGCGGGCTTCGCCGACATCGCCGGCGCCGTGCTCGACGAGATCAAGCCGACCAGCCTCCGCAACGGCCCAGCTACCGGGTTCAACGACGTCAGGCCCGTCGAGACAAAGCTCCCGAATGACGACGTCTAGCGCGGAGCACGTGCGCGCCAGTGCGACGCAACCGTAGTTGCAGATAGGATGACAAAATGAGCAAGTCAGCGCCCCCGATGAGCCGGTCAGAGAAACGCAAGGCGGCGCGCGAGCGCCGCAAAACGGCCCGTGAACGTGCCGGGCACGTCGATACCGATCAGATCGGGCTGCGAGAGATAACCCAACCGATCACGTTACCGGGCGTCGTCTCGAACATGGTAGCGCCGATCCTCGCACCGGATCGGATACCGAAGGATAGCGACGGGCGCTTCCCGCCACGTCGACTCGTGGAAAAGCTGCGCGTGGCACTGGGGGTGCACGCGCTGTGCGCCTATCACAGCCTTAACGCTCTTTACGGGAATTCCGAGAAGGCTCGCGACGACGTGGTCGATGCGGCCGGAATGTCCTTTTGGCATCTGCGCCGAAACGGCGTCGGTCACATCAGTGAGTTCACACCGTTCGATCACGAGTACGAGTTAATCGCTTGGGCCAAAGCCAAGCACGGAGATATCCCTGTCGGTGCGCAGATTGCGAACAATCGCGTGCGCGCGGGGGCGGAGCTGTCGGCGGTCTCGCTGCTCGGGAAGGCTTACGTGCGCGCCCAACGGATTATCGCGGGATGGGAGGAAGCTGAGAAGATCTTGAGCAAGGCAGGCGACGACGGCGCCGGGGCCGAAGCGGAAGCGCACGACGTCATCGAGGAAGCCTACAGCTCGGCCGCGTATGATCTGACCATCGGCAAACTGACCGAGATCGCAATCTATGCAGACATCAACCCGGTCATCCTGTGGCCGCAGCATATCAGCCTCTTCGCGGAGCTGTTCGAACTGGCTCGCTTCGTCGGACGTATCAATGCGGGCGTCGGGGCTGAGCTGTCGACGAACCTCTATAAGCTCACGCGTCTGGTCATGGATGGGTATGAGACAGGCGACACCCGCGATCTCGTGTCCGAGGTAGCTCGCCACCATCTCGCCAGGGCGTTTCCGGGGAATCGGCTTATCGCGGCAATCGATGCGGCCGAACGGAACGCGTTGGTCGTCTCGGTAGCCCGCGGGACGTGTCAGATCGACTTGGTGATTAAGCCGACCATTGAGGCCGGGCTGATCGGCCGGTGGCAGAAGATCGTATCAGTGCTCCAGGCCGGCTTCACTCGTGGCGTCAGCCTGGTCGAGAAATTCTTCGGCACACCGCGGTGAAAGATTTGAGTACCAGCTTATCCTGCTGCGGGATCAGATGACGGCCATGGACGAGACCAGTGACGGATAAACCACTCTAATATCATTGGTTTTAGCCCGCTATTGATGCCGGCCGCGATCGGCTGCTTGAGCCTACAACGGCTCTGTCACAACAGACAGGAGTCCAAGTTGATGGTTCAGAAGCAGAGCTTGATGAGTTCGACCTCGCCGGTTGCGCTCGTCGTGACGGCGGACGATGGCGGTGTCGGGAAGACGCACTTCGGGGTGCAACTCGCCAACGCCTTCCATCTTTACGGAAAGCCGCTCGATCTCTACCAGATCGACACCAAGGGAAAGCTGGCAGCCAAGAGCGGCCAGGAGGTGATCTCGCTGGTTGTGCCGGATCGCCAGAGCCGCGCCGACGAGTTGGTTGCGGCGGACGTGATCGCGCCGTGGTATCGCGCCGTCACCGCGATGCCCGAGACCGGCCGATCCAGCCTGCTCGAGGTCGGGGGTGCCATGGCGGGCATGTTCCATGCTGCCATCGCGGACCTCGACCTCGCCGAGGACATCGACGCGCTGCACCTCGACATGGTCGTGTTCGTGCTCTGCAAGGCCGGTGAGGACTCGGTCGCCCAGCTCTTGCGTGAGCTCAGCCGGCTCGAACGCAATATGCCAAATGCGCGCCCGGTGATCGTAGCCAACGAGTTCGTCGGCAATCCGGTCGCCTCTGCCCAATATCTCGATAGCGGGCTGCGCAAAGCGTTCAGCGCCACGCTCAAGAAGCACCCGGTCATTCGGATGCCGAAGATGCGGGCGCGCTCGATGGCGATCTATGAACGCATGCACGTGTTGCCGTCCACCATCGTCGGTTGGCATTTGGACAACTACGCTGAGGCCATCCGGCGGGTCGGGGGTCAGCGAGACGAAGCGAAACTGTTCGTGAAGGATGTCGCCGAATGGAGCGGCGTGATCCTGGAGGAGATCGAGCGCGTGTTGCTGACGCTGGCGGGAGGCGGTGATGCCTGATCGCCGCACCACCTTCCGCGAAGACGTGGCCTCCATCAAGATTGACGCGACCAAAGCGTCAGAAGATCTCATCCGGCGGCTGAAGAAACTGACGCCGGAGGAGCTCCTTCGGCAGCCTCCCCGGGTCTTCAATCAGCTCAAGCTCGATCAGTATCGAGACGTCGTCGCTACGATCGCACCACAGGTACGGTTGCCGGCGTCCGATACCAATGAAGTCAGCAAAAAGAAACGGCGTAGCTTTGCGCTGAAAACCTGGTGGCGGGAGCGGTCGACGCTCGCACAATCGATGATGGCGACGGTCGTCGTATCGATAATCTTCAGCGCCACCGGCGTGATTGCGCCGCTGGCGGCCAAATGGACACTCAGCCGCACGGAGGTCGTGCGCCCGACCGTGACGGCCAACTGGCCGGTGTGCAAGCGGCTCAGCGAATATACCGATGGGTGCGTGTACTTCCCCACACAGAATCTGAACTGGGATTGGGTCGCTCAGAAACTGAACATTCCGCTTGAGATCCTGCGGCGCACCAATCGTCACCTTCCCTCGCAATGGATACCGGCCAACGCCCAACTGGTGGTCTGGCGCGGTCGCGGCCGCCTGGAGGACTGAGCATGCTTGCGAAATATGAGGCCCAACCGGCGGCGGCGGCGTTATTCAACGGTTTGATGATGGCGCTGCTGGCCTGCTCGCTTTCGATCACTGCGTCATTCTTCATTCTGCCGCCGACCGCATGGCAGCTGGATAACGACGTAGCCGTCACTTGCATGGATTTATGGACTGCGTTGCGGGCGGGTGCCTTTGGCGAGGCGATTCTCCGTGATGATCTCTCGCGCGAGCTTAGTCCCCGGCTCGTTGGTTGCGCGCTTGCCATCCTGGTCTCAGCCATATTGGGATTTCGCATCCGCAAGTCGGTCACTCCGATCGTCGATACGCGCGAGCATTACGCAGGGCTCCAACTGATGCGCGGAAAGGCAGCCTTTGCAGCTGGCAACCAGATGGCCGCCGCCGAGGCAGAAAATCATGATCGTACGATCCAGTTGGCCCCCGGCCTCAGCGTCCCCCGCCGGCGTGAGGTCCGCAACATCCTGTTGCTCGGTGCGATCGGCTCCGGCAAGACACGCATCATCCTCTTTCTTATTAATGAACTGATCGCCCGCTTGAAGAAGTATCCGAAGGGCGACCACGCCATGTTCGTGCACGACACGACCGGCGAAATCCTCGACGGTTTTCCAATGTCGGCGAGGCAGTTTGCTGCGATCAATCCCGATCGGGCGCAGACCTGGGCTTGGCGCATGGGCGCCGATCTGCGCGACGACCGTGACTGTGAAACCGCAGCCGACCAGGCGGTCCTGCAAACCGGCGACGCCATCTGGGGCAAGGGTGGTTCGACCATGTATGCTGGCTGCATGATCCTCTGTAAAGCCGAACGCGGAGAGGCGTGGGGGGCGACCGAACTCTACGACGCCTGCCTGCGAGACCCGAAAACGCTCAAGCAGCAATTCGAACAACACTATGCCCCAGCCGCGAAACTGATCGAATACGACAGCACGACCGGAGAACTCAGCCGCACCAGCATATCGTTCCTGCTGACGTTCCGCGCCAGTGTGCTGCGAGTGCTTCGGCCGCTCGCACTCGCCTGGGATGGCATCCCGCCGGCGCGACAATTCTCTTTTACCCAGTGGGTGTTCGGCCCTTCCAAGGGGAGCACGCCTCGCCAACCGCGGGTCGTGATCGTCCAACGTTCCGGACGCCATCCCGACATGAGCGCCGCATGGATCGGCATGGTGATGGATGTGATTACCGGCGCAGTCGGCGATCCGGACCTCGCGGTTAGCCAGACGCGGACGCGGAGTTTCGTGATCGACGAGGCGCCGGCATTGGGTCACCTCAGGCGATGGCCTGAATTGCTCGACACAGGCAGGAACAAAGGTGCTTCGACCATCGCGGCCGTACAAGACATCGCCCAGCTCCGCCGTATCTACGGCGAGGCGGCGGAAAGCATGGTTCAGCGGTTCGCAACCAAAATCGTCTGTGCCCAGACGCATGGCGCTGAGACGACCGAACTTGCCGATAAGATGATCGGAAAACGGGAAGTTCTCGAAAAGGAATATAGCACCACGACTGAACGAGGCCCGGCGGGAACGACCAAAAGAACGTCGATGACGCCGCATATAAGGGAGGTGCCGATCGTGCGGCCCGAACATCTCGTTCAGCGGCTCGGACTTAGAAACCGCCGGATCAAAGCGCTGGTCGTTGGATTGGGAAACATCCTCGAATTGGACTGGCCTATCACCACTTGGCCGCGACGGAGAGATTAGCTGTCGCAGATTTGACACGGTCGGCCCTGCGCAAGCGGATGATGGTAAATAGTCGCACTCACCTAGGCGGCATGCCGGGCGTGTTGCACCCACGTGCAGGATTCGCAGCACGTGAGATCTGCTTCTACGAGGCGCCATTTGCCATTCTTGAGTTTGCTCGCCAGCGCCGGATGCAGGTCCGGCCGTCGCACGTGATTGCCGAGCCGGCGCTGAGGGCAACAGTTGTTGCAAACACGTGAGTGAAGCCCGTTTTTCGACACGCGATTCTTATGATGATGACGAAGCCGTCGGAGTCGTACAATCCCCGGCGATCGCGATCACCGCTTGGTTCAGGCCAAGGCCAGCGCTTTTGTGGGCTCGGGCCCGTGTAGTGACGGCGACCAGCGCCGCGAGTTCTTGCTTGGCAACTTACCATGACGCCGTGTGGCCCAGTGAGGCCGCGACATACAGCGGATGAAACCGAGAAGCGACCTTTGGCGAGCGCGCGGCTCGATGACGGAGTCGTATTGTGCAGGCGAGTAGAAGGTTGGATCGTGTCATTTGAGACCTGATCTAGGTGAGCTGCAAGACCTTGGTTCTGCGATGGAATTCGTCCTGTATTGTTCGCGACCAGCGCGTGAAAAATGTGACTAATGAGAGGGCCTCTTTAGGAGGCCTTTTTCGTGGTTGCGACCTGGAATCCTGCAGCGGCAAGCACCTATTACACGCGTCAGCGTGAGACGGAGTATTATGCCGGCAGCAGCGAACCGGTTGGGCAATGGTACGCACCCGCTGGAGATTTCGGCGTCATCGACGGCTCGCAGGTCGAGCGCGAAACGTTTGAGCGGCTGTATCATGCCATCGACAAAGATGGGCAATCTCTTGTTGACAAAGTGCGCCGACACAAAGAGCGCACGCCTGCGTTTGACATAACCCTAAGCGCGCCGCGCTCGGTTTCGCTGGCGTGGAGCTTTGCACCGTACGATACAAAATGTCTGATCGAAGCCGCGCAGCAGCGAGCCGCGCGGGCAACGCTCAGGGTGCTGGAGCGTGAAGCGGCGTGGGCGCGGCGGGGGAGAGACGGGGTCTTTCTCGAGAAGGTCGCGGTGACCTCGGCGACATTCCAACACGGCGAGAGTCGGTCAACCGATCACGGCGACGGTCGAACCTTCGGCGATCCAAATTTGCACACGCATTGCGTGGTGCTGAACATAGCCACGCGCAAGAGCGATTTTACCGTCGGCGGTCTGCATTCCAAATTGATCCGCGATTTCAAAATGACCGCCGGTGCGACATACCACGCCGCGCTGGCGCACGAGCTCCAGAACGTCGGCTTCGCGATCGATCGGACGGGCCAAAACGGCGTGTTCGAAATCGCCGGTGTTGACGATGCAGCCATCCGGTACTTCAGCGCGCGTCGTCAGGAGATTGAAGCCGAGCTGGCCGAACACGGTCTTGTAAGTAGCGAAGCGACGGCGCTTGCCGCCGCGATCTCAAAAGCGACCCGCAGCGCCAAGCGTCAGAACCAGACTCTGCGACGCGAGGAGGTTTGGGCTGACGCCGCTCGATCAATCGGCATTGATGTCAAAACGTTCACCGAGAATCTGCGTGATCCGACGAGGGTACTTGATCGGCAGGCCGCGGAACGGCTGCTTTCGGAGCGGTTGGCAGCGTTGCCGGTCATTCTCACTGAACATGAGAGTGTTGTCGAGCGCCGTCAGCTGTTGCGCTCTGTCACAGCAGTTATCGTCGGCACTGGTCTGCCCGCCGAGCGCGCGGAAGTCGAACTCGATCGTCTTTTGCAAGAAGGCGCCGTTGTTGAGATTGGCCGCGATGCGCTGGGGCTGCCTTGTTACTCTACGCCAGAGATCATCGCTATCGAACGTGAGGTGGTCGAGCAGGCGCAGACGCTGGTAGGACGAGCATGGCACAGCCACGACCTTAAACAAGCCGCTGAACAGTGCAATGCCGCCGGCTTGAGTGTGGAGCAAACCGAAGCGGTGCTCCGTGCCTGCGGCGATAGTGCGATCTCGATCATCGAGGGCGCGCCTGGCAGCGGGAAAACTACCACGCTTTCGCAGATCGTATCTTCTTACAGCGGCGCCGGAGCGAGGTCTGGGAAGACCCTGGATGAGGGTCGGCAAAGCCCTGTCTCCGTCAGATGTATCGCCACAGCATCGGCATGGCGCATCGCCAACAATTTGGCAACCGAGCTCGGCATCGAATCGCGTGCGACGGCGTCCTGGATCGCGATGCTGAACGCCGGGCATCGAGTCCTCGACGAGAACACACTTCTGATCGTTGACGAGGCCGGCCTATTGTCCTCGCGCCATATGCACACGTTGCTCGGCGCCGTCGTCAAGGCTGGCGCCAAAGCAATCCTGGTCGGGGATCGCCGCCAGATCCAACCGATCGGCGGGCCCGGGCTGGAGTTGGTCTCACGTGCTGTTGAAGCCGTCCGCGTCGACACTATTGTTCGTCAACGTGAAGCATGGGCTCGCGAAGCCATCAGCTCCTTCGGCAAAGGAAACGCTGCATCTGGATTAAAGGCGTTCGCCGAACGAGGTCTCTTAGTCGAGGCGCAAGGAGCCAAGGCTGGTGTCGCCTCCGTCTTGGACGTTGCTGACGGGATCGCGGTCAGCGATCCCAATGCTTCAGTGCTCATTCTCGCGAAATCCAACGCTGCAGTGACCGCCATTTCGCGCACGGCGCGAGAACGCCGCAAAGCGGCAGGAGTCGTTAGAGGCGACGAGGTGTCGTTCGCGACGGCCACGCCGTCGGGGCATACCACCCAGATATTTCTCGCCGCCGGCGACCAAATCCGGTTCCTCGCTCGAAATGACGACCTCGGGGTCATCAACGGCACCATTGGAACGGTCATAAAGGTCAGCGAGCGGAGGGTACGTGAATCCGACTCCCATCGCGTGCGCATCGAGGCAGTGATCGCCGACCGGCGGGTGACCTTCGATCCGAATGTTCTTGCAGATGCCCAAGGCCGCGCACGTCTCGGATGGGCTTACGCCTCGACGATCTATGGCTCCCAGGGCCTGACGGTCGATCATGCCGTCGTCTACCTCGATCAGAGTTATAACCGGCACGATATTTACGTTGCGGCGAGCCGCGCGAGCGAGCAAACGACCCTCGTCGTGGAGGCAAAGAGCATCGATCGGCGGCTTGCCGCTGAGCTTCCATTCGATCAGCAGCGCGATAGCGTCGTCTTTTCTGATAGGCAACGCCGGACCTGGCTGGCCGAGCGGCTGTCCCGGGCATCACCGAAAATTTCCACGCTCGACGTAATCGAGCGCGTCCAGCCCTTGGACCGGCAGGCGGCGCAGGTGCGCCAGCAGCGGCGGGAGCTCAGCCATGAGCTCTAGGCAGGCTGCCTCGCGCAAGTCGTCGGCGTTGCATAGGCCAAGCGCCCCTGCGCGCGACCAGATCGCCGCGAACTTACCGTCGACACCTAGTTGTGGTCGCAAGCCGCGGCGAAGCCCCCTGCCGTCACGGGCGAAGGATTTTCGGGTGACGTTTAACCTCCCCTCACCGCTACCTGTCTCAGATCGTGAGTTGCGCGCCATTGAGATTTTGCTCGGCAGCGACCTGAAGGAATTACTCGCCGAAAACTCCACCAATCAATCGAAATCGACGCCACATAACAGTTGACAGGTCATACTGCGAGCTGGGCAAAATCGCGTGTTACGTGCGTTTACGTGACATGAAATTGGCAGATATCTCGATGAACAAGCATTCTTTTCACAATGTGACTTCGACGCGGACGGATGAGGCAAAGCGCGCAGCGACCTATTATCGCGTTAGCACCGGCCGCCAGTTTGCCAACGACGCATCGATTCCGTCACAACGTCAGATCACCTCTGCCTACTGTGACCAGAACAACTATTTCATCGCCGAAGAGTTTATTGAAGCGGCTACGGCAACGGATGATCGCAGGCCGGCATTGCAGGAGATGATTGATCGGGCCTGCGGATCTGATCACCCCTTTGATGCGATCATCTTTTATGCGTTCAACCGCTTCTTCCGCAACGTTGCCGAAATGGAACTGACCATTCGGAAGCTACGCAAGCACGGCGTCGATGTCGTCTCGGTGACTCAGCCGACGGGAGATGACCCGAGCCAGATCTTGGTTCGTCAAATCATCGGAGCCTTCGACGAGCACACCTCCCGAGAAATCTCCAAGAATACGACGAGGGCCATGCGCGAATCAGCCAAGCAGGGCTTCTGGAACGGCGCCACACCGCCTCTCGGCTACAAGATCGTCGAAGCTGAGCGTCGTGGTCAGAAGATCAAGAAGAAGCTCGACATTGATCCGGTGGAAGCCGAGACGGTGCGCCTCATTTACAAGCTCTATATCGAGGGTGACGGCGCGACTGGGCCGCTTGGCGTCAAGGAGACGACAAAATGGCTTAACAGCCACGGCTATCGCACACGGCGCGGATCGACTTTTGGCGTTGGGCCGGTACACAAGATTTTGACCAACCCTTGTTATGCGAGCGGACAGTGGCCGTATGGCCAGCGCAATTCCCGTGACGGCGGAAAGCACGCGCCATCGAATGTGATCTACATCTCCGTCCCGGTGCTGATCGACCAAGCTGACGCTGACCGAGTTAAAGCGAAGCTCACACAGAGTAATCCGAAGACGACACCGCCGCGCGTCGTCAATGGACCCTCGTTGCTCACGGGGCTCGCGGTCTGCGCATCCTGCGGCTCTGGCATGACTCGTACCGGTACGACCAATCGGCAGGGTAGGTCGTATTCCTACTATTCCTGCGCTGGGTGCCAGCAGAAGGGCGAGACCGTTTGCAAGGGCCGTCACGTCCCCGTGGCGACTTTGGATGAAATTGTGCTGACCAATTTGAAGCAGCAGGTCCTGGCGCCCGACCGAATTGTCGAAATCCTGGAGTCGTTGATGGAGCGCCGGGCGACCAAGAGCGAGACCGTCGATCGCAGGCTTCTTACCCTGCAGCGGGAGGTCAGCGATGCCGAGGGTCGTCTCAAGCGCCTCTACCGATCCATTGAGGACGGCATTGTCGAACTCGATGACATTCTGCGCGAACGTACCGCCACCCTGAAATTCGAACGGGAGCGCGCCAAGGCCGCACTCGACCGCGCCCGCGCCCAATGTGGCACCGTCGCGGCAATCGATGCCCAGAAAATTGACACCTTTGCGCGCCTGATGAGCGAGAAGCTTGATAACGGCGATACCAACGCCAGGAGGGGGTACATCCGCTCAATCATCGACGCGGTCGAAGTCGATGATCAAGCCGTGAGGATCATCGGCAGCAAAGATATCCTGCAAGCCGTCATTGCAGGTAAACAGAAAGCGAACGAAGGAGTTCGTGGTTTTGTACGCAAATGGCGCGCCCGAAGAGATTCGAACTCCTGACCCCCAGATTCGTAGTCTGGTGCTCTATCCAGCTGAGCTACGGGCGCGCATTTCGCGGGTTAAGGAGCCCCCAAGGGCCCGCCGCGAAAGAGCGCCATAGCTACCGACTCCGGGATCGCTTTGCAAGATCGATACGGCATCGATTTCTGGCCAAAATGGCAGTTTTTCAGCCCCGGGCCCGTGCATCCCGCAGCCGGTGAAGCTCCACGGCCCGATCCGGAATCATGATTCGGAACGTCGCCCCGAGGGTGCCTTCCACCAGGCTCAGTTCGCCGCCGTGGGCGCGGACCAGTTCCGCGGCGATCGCAAGCCCGAGCCCGGTGCCGCCGTCCCGCGACGAGCCCTGAAACGCCTCGAACAGATGCTCGCGGGCCTTTTCCGGAATGCCGGGACCCGTATCCGAGATTTCGAGGATGGTCACCGCACCCTCGCGCCGGCCGGTGACGCGAATCTGCCGCGCAACCCCGGCGCCGGATTTTTCGCTCTCGAGCGCCTGCGCGGCGTTGCGGACCAGATTGAGCAGCACCCGGAACAGCTGATCCGGGTCGGCATCGACGGTGAGCCCGCGCTCGATGGCATTGATCCATTCGATCGACGTATCGGATGCAAGCCCGGCCGATTCGCGCACTTCGTTGACCACCGGCTCGATCAGGACCATGCGCCGGTCGGGCTCCGCTTCCTGCGCCTTGCCATAGGAAAGAGTCGATTGGCAGAACGCGATGGCGCGCTCCAGCGAGCGCATCAGCTTCGGCGCGAACCGCTGCACGCGCGGATCGGGTACGCTGGCAAGCTGGTCGGACAGGAGTTGCGACGACGCCAGCAGGTTGCGCAGGTCGTGGTTAATTTTTGAGACCGCGAGACCGAGCGCTGCAAGATGGCTTTTCTGATGCAGCATCGACACCAGATCGCGCTGCATGTCCGAGAGCTCACGCTCCGCGACGCCGATTTCATCGGTGCGCTTCGATGGCTCAATAATGCGCGCGGTGCTTTCCGGATTCTCGTGGAAGGCGACGAGATTGGCGGTGACCCGCCGCATCGGCCGCACAAACAGGTGATGCAGGGCGTAATAAATCAGGCCGGCGGTAATGCTCGTCATGACCAGCGACAGCAGCAACACGTTGCGCGAGAAGCGGAACATCGCATCGCGCAGCGGCTTCTCGTCGGCCACCACTTCGATGAACTGTCCGCTGCCGGGTGCCGGCCCCAGAATGCGCATGACCTCGTCGCCGCTGTCGAGCATGACCCGGAACGCATCGAAGATGGCCGATCCGACACCGATCTCGCGCATGTCGACGTCATGGTCGATTTTTTTCGGCATGTCCGCCGCCGCCAAGAGCCGGCGCTGCTGGCCGCTCTTGATGGCCACGGCCCGCGCCCCGATGCTGGCGAGAATCTGCCGCGCCAGCGCGTCTGGAACCATGCCGCTCGGCGCGGCGTCCAGCACCAGTGCGGCGGTGTTCGCGGCCGCCAGACGGTCATTGAGGCGGTTCACCCGGAAATTGGCGATGGAGGGAACGTAGATCAGGACTTCGACGATCAGGATCAGCGGAATCGTCAGCAGCAGCAGCTTTCCGGACAGCCCGAACCGCAGCCCCGGCTGGGGCTTTGCCATTGTCCGATCAGGTTCCTGGCCGGATACCGCCATTGATCGATCGCCCACCCTCTATATTGATTTGCCGCCGCAGAATGCGCCCGCTGGCGACCGGGGTCAAACCCCCGGAACTGTTATGGTTTAGGTCCCTGTGAACCCTTACGCGGCAACCCACCGCGGAAAACCCCAAGATTGACGAAAACAGACCGCTCCCGTATAAGCCGCGCCAACTGTCCTCGATGGCCCGGCTTGACCGGGCCGGTTCATTTTGGACCGAAATTGGTCCACTTCAGGGCCAACATCGTAGGATTTCATCTCATTTATCGGCGAATTGCCTTCGACGAGCCCGTCGAACGAGCCATTCGGCAGCGGAGAACGACCGTGAAGCGGACTTATCAACCCAGCAAACTGGTGCGCAAGCGCCGTCACGGCTTCCGTGCCCGTCTCGCGACCGTCGGCGGCCGCAAGGTTCTCGCCGCCCGCCGCGCGCGTGGCCGCAAGCGTTTGAGCGCCTGAGCGGACCTCACCCGAGACCCTTTCCCATGCGCCGGTTGAGATCATGGACCGGTTAAGGCAGCGCGCGGATTTCGTCGCCGCGGCCAGTGGACCGCGCATGGCCAGCCCTGCCTTTGTGGTGCAAAGCCGCCCGCGCGACGACGCCGGCCCGGCCCGCGTCGGTTTTACCGTTACGAAAAAAGTCGGCACCGCCACGGAGCGCAACCGCGTCCGCCGCAGGCTTCGCGAATTGGTGAAGCGGCTGGATGTCATATCCATGCGACCGCACCATGATTATGTGATAGTGGGCCGTCGAGCCGCGCTGGACCGCGGCTTTGAAACCATGTTCAACGATCTGCGCTCGGCGCTCAGCCGCCTCGAGCGACAGACGCCAAGACAGCCCAGCGACCCAAAGCCACACGCCAATTCCCGAACCCGCTCGAGCGAATGACGAGACCTGAACGATGATCGAAAATCGCAACACCATCCTCGCCGTCATCCTGTCGGGCCTTGTGCTGATCGCGTGGCAGTACCTCTACAACATCCCGCAGATGGAAAAGCAGCGCGCCGCGCAGCAGGTCGAGCTGGCGCAGAAGCAGGCCGCCAATCCCGCGGCAACCGCGCCGGGCGCGACCCAGCCCGCCGGAACCACGCCCACAGCTCCCGCGCAGCAGGCCGGCGCGCCGGCGACACCGGCGGCGGCCGCGCCTGTGCAGCCCCGCCCCACCGTGATCGCGGCCTCGCCGCGCGTGAAGATCGAAACGCCCAGCATCAGCGGCAGCATCGCGCTGACCGGCGCGCGCATCGATGACGTCGCGCTGGTGAAATACCGCGAGACCGTCGATCCGAAATCGCCGGCAATCGAGCTGTTCTCGCCGTCGGGCACCAAGGAGCCGTTCTACGCCGAGTTCGGCTTCGTGCCGTCGGCAGGCTCCACGATCAAGATGCCGACCAAGGACACCGTCTGGACCCAGGAAGGCACGGGCGCGCTGACGCCGGCGAAGCCGGTCACGCTGACCTGGAACAACGGCCAGGGCCTGACCTTCAAGCGCACCGTCTCGATCGACGACAAGTACCTGTTCACGATCAAGGACGATGTCTCCAACGTCGGCGACGCACCAGTTACGCTGTATCCGTTCGGTCTGATTTCGCGTCACGGCGCGCCGCAGGTGGCGGGCTACTACATCCTGCATGAAGGCCTGATCGGCGTACTCGGCGAAAAGGGCCTGCAGGAATACGGCTACAAGGCCATCGACGACGCCAAGGCGGTCGAGTTCAAGGTCACCAATGCGTGGCTGGGCATCACCGACAAGTACTGGGCCAGCACGCTGCTGCCGAGCCCGCAGGCCAACGTTCAGGCGCGCTTCTCGTCGAATCTCGTCGGCACGCTGCGCACCTATCAGACCGACTACCTGCTCGATCCGATGACGGTTGCGATCGGCGGCACTGCCACGACCACGACCAATCTGTTCGCCGGCGCCAAGGAAAGCGCCACGGTCGACGCCTATGACAAGCAACTCGCTCTCAACAAGTTCGACCGCCTGATCGACTGGGGCTGGTTCTACTTCATCACCAAGCCGATGTTCTTCCTGATCGACTGGTTCTTCCACATCGTCGGCAACTTCGGCGTCGCGATCCTGGCGGTGACCGTGCTGGTCAAGCTCGTCTTCTTCCCGCTCGCCAGCAAGTCCTATGCCTCGATGGCGAAGATGAAGGCCGTACAGCCGCAGCTCGCCGCGTTGAAGGACAAGTATCCCGACGACAAGGTGAAGCAGCAGCAGGAAATGATGGAGATCTACAAGAAGGAGAAGATCAACCCGATCGCGGGCTGTCTTCCGATTCTGATCCAGATCCCGGTGTTCTTCTCGCTCTACAAGGTTCTGTTCGTCACCATCGAAATGCGGCACGCGCCGTTCTTCGGCTGGATCAGGGATCTGTCGGCGCCTGACCCGACCAACCTGTTCAACCTGTTCGGCCTTCTGGCGTTCGATCCGACGCAGCTTCCGGTTCTCGGCTACTACCTGCATCTCGGCGTCTGGCCGATCATCATGGGCATCACCATGTTCCTGCAGATGAAGCTCAACCCGACGCCGCCGGACCCGGCGCAGGCGATGATCTTCAACTGGATGCCGGTGATCTTCACCTTCATGCTGGCGTCGTTCCCGGCCGGCCTCGTGATCTACTGGGCGTGGAACAACACGCTGTCGGTGCTGCAGCAGGCCTTCATCATGAAGCGCCAGGGC
>JAUSAX010000128.1 GCA_030652315.1 Afipia sp.
TTCGCGATCATCGCGCACCCGGACGCCGGCAAGACGACGCTGACGGAAAAGCTGCTGCTGTTCGGCGGCGCGATCAACCTCGCGGGGCAGGTCAAGGCCAAGGGCGAGCGGCGCAACACGCGCTCCGACTGGATGAAGATCGAGCGCGAGCGCGGCATCTCCGTCGTCACCTCGGTGATGACGTTCGAATTCCAGAACCTCGTGTTCAACCTGCTCGATACGCCGGGCCACGAAGACTTCTCGGAAGACACTTACCGCACGCTGACCGCGGTGGACTCCGCCGTCATGGTGATCGACGCGGCGAAAGGCATCGAGGCGCGCACGCTGAAGCTGATCGAGGTGTGCCGACTGCGTGACATCCCGATCATCACCTTCGTCAACAAGATGGACCGCGAGAGCCGCGACGTGTTCGATCTGCTCGACGAGATCGAGAAGACGCTGGCGCTCGACACCACGCCGATCAACTGGCCGGTCGGCCGCGGCCGCGATTTCATGGGCACCTATGACATCGAAACCGGTGGCATCCGCCTGCTGGAGGGCGGCGGCGCCAAAACCGGCGCAGCGGAGAAAATCGAGATTTCTGATTTGGCCGGCCGCAACGCCAATCTCGATGCCAGCGAAATCGCCGACGAGCTCGAACTGGTGAAGGAAGCCTCGAAGCCGTTCGACTTGCAGTCGTTCCGCGAGGGCCACATGACGCCGGTCTATTTCGGTAGCGCGCTGCGCAATTTCGGCGTCGGCGATCTCCTGGAAGGTCTCGGCCGTTTCGCGCCGTCGCCGCGCGCACAGGACGCCGACAAGCGCAAGGTCGAAGCCGATGATCCGAAGATGAGCGCGTTCGTTTTCAAGATCCAGGCGAACATGGACCCGAACCACCGCGACCGCATCGCGTTCGCGCGGCTGTGCTCGGGCAAGCTGACGCGCGGCATGAAGGCCAAGCTGGTGCGCACCGGCAAGAACATGAGCCTGTCGTCGCCGCAGTTCTTCTTCGCGCAGGACCGCGCCATCGCGGACGAGGCTTACGCCGGCGACGTGGTCGGCATTCCCAACCACGGCACGCTGCGGATCGGCGATACGCTGACCGAGGGCGAGGACATCACGTTCGTCGGCGTGCCGTCGTTTGCGCCGGAAATCCTGCGCCGGGTGCGCCTGACCGACGCGATGAAGGCCAAGAAGCTGAAGGAAGCTTTGCAGCAGATGTCGGAGGAGGGCGTCGTGCAGGTGTTCCGTCCGCGCGACGGCGCGCCCGCGCTGGTCGGCGTGGTCGGCTCGCTGCAGCTCGATGTGCTGAAGGCGCGCCTCGATGCGGAATACTCGCTGCCGGTGGATTTTGAGATCAGCGAATTCCAGCTTGCGCGCTGGATTTCGTCGGATGACCGCAAGAAGCTCGACGCGTTCGTTTCGGCGAACAACTCCGGCGTCGCCGACGATGTCGATGGCGATCCGGTGTTTCTCGCCAAGAACGAATTCTATCTCGGCTACACCCGCGAGCGCGCCGAGGGCATCGTGTTCTCGAGCATCAAGGACGTGAAGAAGAAGGCGTGACGTCGAGTGTTTGCGCCATGTTGGGCGGCCTCGCGTTTCATGTGCAGTTCGTCATGGCCAGGCTTGACCCGGCCATCCACGATCTTATCTCGACATTTGCAAGCAAGACGTGGATCACCGGGGCAAGCCCGGTGATGACGATTGTGGACGTTGAAACGTCGTGGGCAATCTCTCGCTATGCCGTCCCCGCCTGCTAGGCAGCGCATCCTTCACCGCACCCGTTTCTCCACATTCGCCTTGATATTCCCCAATCCCACCGCGGCTTCCGCATCCATCGCCGCGATCTGCTCATCGGTCGGCTGCTTCTTGCGCGCGGGATTGCGCAGGGTGCGGGTGAACTTCGTGCCGCCGTCGGCGTCCTCGCAGGTGTACTGAACGACAATGGGGCCGATGAAATCGGTTTCGGCCTGCACGATCCACAGCTTCGGGCTGATGCAGCTGCGCACGATCCAGTTCAGCGACACTTCGCCGGAGCGGATGTGCCATTTCTCATGAAACAGCTCGCCGGTTTCGAGCGGGCGGTTTTCGCTGTCGATGTGATGTGACGCGGCCAGCCATTCCGGCCAGGATTGCGGATTGGTGACGTAGTCGAACACGGCCTTCGCCGGAGCGTTGATGATGATGTCGTGGCTGCGCTCGAAGGCGACGGTGGCAGGGGCGTTCATGGCGTTCCTCTTTGTTTTGTCGTTGTCGGTAACTAACACTCGGTGTCGTCCCCGCGAAAGCGGGGACCCATACACCCTGGATAATGGGGTGGGCAGCGATGCTGGAGCGGCCGTCTTGCCGTCGTCGCGTCGTTTCGTGGTTTTGGGTCCCCGCTTTCGCGGGGACGACGCAAAGAGAGTTTACTCGCGTGGAAAACTCCTAATTGATCCTGATATCCCCGCGCTTGATGACATCGGACCACAGCTTGATCTCGGCGTCCATCCGGGCGCGCAGAGCTTGCGGCGTCGAGGGCGTCGGCTCGATCAGTTGCGTCTCCAGCCGCTCGCGCACGCTCGGCTTGGTCAGGATGTCGCGCACCTCGTCGTTGATCTGTTTGATGATCGCGGGCGGCGTGCCTGCGGGAGCGATCAGCGCATTCCACGCATCGGATTCGACGTCGATGCCGCTTTCCTTCAGCGTCGGCACGTCGGGAAGGAAACGCGAGCGCTGCGCGGTAGCGACCGCGAGGATCTTCACCTTGCCGCCCGCGAGCTGCGGCGTGACCGCGATGGCGGGCAGGCACGCGGCCTGCACATCGCCGCGGATCACGGCGGTGATCGCCTGCGGCGACCCGCCATAGGGGATATGCACCATCGCGGCGCCCGCGCGCTGCGCGATGGCTTCCATGGTCAGGTGCGACAGCGAACCCGCACCGATCGAGCCGAACGCGAATTTTGCCGGATCGCGTTTCACCGCGGCGACAAACTCCGCGACCGAATTGAGGTTCAGGCTCGCGGGCACCACCAGCACACTCGGCAGCGAGGTCAGCATTGTGATCGGCGCGATGTCTTTGGCGGGGTCATAGGGCAGCTTGGAGAACAGCAGCGTGTTGATGGCGAGCGGCCCGCCGAGACTGATGCCGAGCGTTGCACCATCGGGCGCGGCCTTGGCGACGGCGTCAGTGCCGATATTGCCACCGGCGCCCGGCTTGTTTTCGACGATGAAGCTGGCGCCCGGGTGGCGCGCCTGCAGGTCGTCAGCGACGATCCGCCCGACCATATCCGGCGTCGACCCCGGCGCGTAAGGCACGATGATTTTCACGATTTTCGGCGGCCATGTTGGCTCCGCCGCACGAGCGTCGAGGGGAAGCGCGGCGAGAGCCAGCGCGAGTGCAGCGATTGCAAGGGATTTCATTGGGCCGGAAAGAATTTGGAGCAGGGTTGCGATGCGGAAGCGGCATTGCGCGCCGCACCCCAAAAGTGATACCGGGGCACAGTGCCGCCGGACTTTAACAGGGTCCCGCGCGCAGTGGAAACTCCCGGAAGGCGGTGCCTAAAGCCGCTGCGGGCAGATCGGGATGGAGGCGGCACATGGGCTTGTTGATCCTGATCGCCGGGTTGGCGCTGTTTCTCGGCGTGCATACGCTGACCACGTTGCGCGGTCCGCGCGCGGCGGTCATCGCGAAGCTCGGCGAGGGCGGTTACAAAATTCTCTATACGGTCGTGTCGTTCGCAGGGCTCGCGCTGATCGCGTGGGGCTTCAGTATTTATCGCGCCACTGGGTGGATCAACGTCTGGTATCCCCCGGTCGCCATGCGGCACATCGCGCTGTCGCTGATGCTGCCGGCGGTGATCCTTGTGGTGGCGTCTTATGTCCGTGGCAACATCTACCTGAAACTGAAGCATCCGATGCTGGCCGGCGTGAAACTGTGGGCGGTGCTGCATCTGATGTCCAATGGCGATCTCGGATCGATCATCCTGTTCGGGTCGGTGCTGGCATGGGCCGTGTACGACCGCATTTCGCTCAAGCGCCGCGAAGATCCCGGCGCGCCGCCCATTCCGGTCGGCGGTGTCGGTAACGATCTGATCGCGGTCGCGGTCGGCGTCGTGGTCTACGCCGCGCTGGCCTTCGCATTCCATCCTCTCGTGATCGGCGTCCCTGTGATTGGAGCTTAAGACATGTCCGTGCAAACAGCGGTGAAGCGCAAGACCGCGCCCGATATCCTCAAGCGCAAGGGCGGCGATCCGATCGTGATGCTGACGTCGTATCACGCGCACACCGCGGCGCTGGTCGACCGGTATTGCGACGTGATCCTGGTCGGTGACTCGCTCGGCAACGTGATGCATGGTTTCGAGACGACGGTGCCGGTCACGCTGGACATGATGATCCTGCAGGGCCGCGCGGTCATGCGCGGCTCGAAAGAGGCGCTCGTCGTGGTGGACATGCCGTTCGGATCGTATGAGGCCTCAAAAGAGCAGGCGTTTCATTCCGCCGCGCGCGTGCTGAAGGAAACCCATTGCGGCGCCGTGAAGATGGAAGGCGGCGTGCGCATGGCGGAGACCATCGAGTTTCTGACCACGCGCGGCATTCCGGTGATGGGCCACATCGGCCTTACGCCGCAGTCGATCAACACGCTCGGCAGCTTCAAGTCGCAGGGCAAGGACGAGGCCATCAAGATCGCGGCGGGCGAGAACGGCAGCGGTCCGTTTCAGGATGATGCGCGTGCGGTGGCGCAGGCCGGTGCGTTCTCGATGGTTGTGGAAGCCGTGGCGGAGCCGCTGGCGCGTCGCATCACAGAAATCGTTTCGATTCCGACCATCGGCATTGGCGCAAGCAACGCGTGCGATGGCCAGGTGCTGGTGCTGGAGGACATGCTCGGCCTGTCGCCGTGGGTGCCGAAGTTCGTCAAGCGCTACGGCAATCTCGGACCCGGCATCGAGGCGGCGATTCAGGATTACGCCCGCGAAGTCCGCTCGCGCGCATTCCCGGGGCCGGAGCATGTCTACGGCATCAAGCCGAAGGCTTGAAGCTGCCGCCCGACACAACAAAAAGCCCGGCGCGATGCCGGGCTTGAGTTTGTGGAACGGGAGAAACGATGAAGACGTACGGCGCGACCGCGAAGCCGCGCCGCTCAGTGCTTAGAACTTGTAGTTCACGCCTGCGCGAACGACGTGGATATGGTTGTCCCACGTTGCGTTGTTCGTCCCGCCTACGATGACCGGCGAAAGGTTGACGACCGTTTCATCGCCGAAATCGTAATAGAGATATTCGGCGCGCACGGTCCAGTTGTTCGAGACCGCGTATTCCACACCGCCGCCGGCGACCCAGCCAGACAGGGTTTTGTTCACACTGACCGGATTGAATACACCTCCGAATGTCAGATCGTTACGATAGTTGACATCGGCCCAAGCAGCGCCGCCCGTGCCGTACACCATCCAGCGGTCCCACACCCAGCCGAGCCGGCCGCGGATGCTTGCCATCCAGTCGATGTTGCGGTCGGCAATGTGATTGAAGCCAACACCAACGGGAACCCCGCCAGCAAAAAGGATCGGAGCGGTGTTCGTACTGCGGATACCCGTTCCCGAGATATCGCCCTCGATACCAAGGAGCCAATTGGGCGCGAACTGCCAATTGTAACCGATCTGCCCACCGCCAACGACTCCGCTGCTGTCATTGCCTAGAGACGCCACTTCAAAACCCGGGAAATTGGTCTGGGTTACGACTGCAGAGGAGTCGCTGAAGCCGCCGCCGACATGGAGGCCTGCGTAGAAGCCGGTCCAGCTCCAGATAGGAGCAACAATTGGTGGAGGGGCTTTGTACCGCGGGGCCATGTCCGCGGCAGATGCACTGGTGATTGTGAAGGCCACGAAGGCCGCTGTCGCAAGTAATTTCCGCATGATGCACTCCCCATAAAAAATGTCTGAGTTTGGCAGTCGAGCCGGAAATGCCCTTAATAAAATACCATCACAAAAAGCTGGCGATGGCTGTCACCGGGAAGTCACGCCCTGATAGCAATTTAGCGAGAGGTAAGTCAGTATTGCTGACTTATGGAATGCGACGCAGGCTTCCACATGATGCGCCTTTCCGGTGTTGCAGGGCATACGAGGGCATGAAAAACGGCGCGTTCGCGGACGAGAGTCTTTGAAGCTGGAGATGCGCCAGACTTCTCGCGAACATTGTTTTGAACCGCGCGCCGCTTTGAACTCGCACGACCTGCGCTGCGATTTGAACCCGTTGAGACAGTTGCGCGACCCATCCTTGGAGCGGCTTCGCTCTCAATGGGGATGGTCGCATGGAAGATTGCTTTGTCGTCAAGCGCGGGGTGCGGATGAACGCGATCAAGGCGTTTATTCTGGCCAGGATCGAAAACCCTTCGCTATGTCTCGCAGACGTCGCGGCACAGCAGGGTATTTCGTCAAGCTACGTTCGAAAGCTGTTCGCTGCCGAGGGCGCGAAGTTCGCGACATACGTTCTCGATATCCGTATCGAGAAGGTTTTGCAGATGCTGACCGATCCGGACTCGCGCGACCGCTCCATCGGCGCCATCGCGCTGAGGTGCGGGTTCAACGATATTTCCTATTTCAACCGGGTCTTCCGCAAGCGTTACGGCTGCACGCCGTCTGATCTACGCTACGGGCGGCGCGTAGCCGATACCGGTCTTACTGCGACCGGCTGAGCTGCTCTTCGGTCACGATCCGCTCGACGTTCTCGGTCTTGCTTCGGATGCGATACCGCAGGCGTCCATCCGCCTCGATCGGCATGCAGCCCACAATCGTGTAGACGTCCGACTGGACTTTCTCGGCGCGGCCCTGCGGACCTTGACCCTGATGACGAACGTCGTCGTTGATCGAAAAGCTGTGTGACATGGATTCTCCCGGATTCAGCGGGTTGTAGCAGCCGGCCGGGGTAAAGCAATGAAATGATGCGGTCGTCCTGGTCCCCAAAACACCGTTAACGCTTTGATCCGGCTGGCTTTGCCTTGTAGCCGCCATACCGGTACTGTATCCGCCACCGTCACATAGGGGAGCTGCGCCAACCGCGCGGCTGATGACGGTTTCACAGGTTTTCCAAAACACGCCGGGCGGGACAGCTAAGTGTCTGAAATATTTAATGAAATAAACGAGGACTTGCGCCGGGAGCAGCTCAAGAAGCTGTGGGAGCGGTATTCGATTTTCGTCATCGCGGCTGCGATTCTCATTGTCGCCAGCGTCGGCGGCTGGCGTGGCTACGAATACCTCGAAGCCAAGAAGGCCGCGGAGGCCGGATCTGCCTTCGAGGCCGCTATCGGGCTTTCCGAGCAGGGTAAGAAGACCGAGGCCGAGGCGGCCTTCGCGAAGATCGCGGCTGACGGGGCCAGGGGCTATCGCGGGCTGGCGCGCCTGCGCGCCGCTGCGGACGCGGCTGCTGCCGATCCGAAGGCTGCGGCCAAGCTGTACGACGGCATTGCCGCCGATCCGAGCATCGCGGTGACCGAACAGGATCTCGCGCGCATTCGCGCCGCAAGCCTGATGATGGAAACCGAGCCCTACGCGGAGATGCGTCAGCGGCTTGAGCCGGCGACCGGCGAGGGGCGGACCTTCCGGCACACCGCGCGCGAACTGCTGGCGTTGTCGGCGTACCGTGCGAATGACGCCATCGCCGCGCGCCAGTGGCTCGACATGATCGGCAACGATGCGCGCACGCCGGCGAGCATGCGCAGCCGCGCCGAAGCATTGCAGGCCCTGCTGCCGCCCGCAGCGAAAAGCTGAGGCGAGATATCGATGCGCCGCCCGCAACGCTTGATTGCCGCCACTGTTCTTGCCGCGATGTCGGTCGCGCTTGCCGGCTGTTCCAGCGGTAGCTTCGATCCGACCGACATGATGGACTGGTTCGACACCAAGAAGAAAGTTCCCGGCGAGCGCCGGCCGGTATTCCCTGAAGGCGTCCCCGGTGTCGAGCAGGGCGTGCCGAAAGACCTTTACAAGGGCTCGCGCCAGGATCTGTCGCCAGCGGCCGAAGCTCCGCCGCCCGCGCCAGAGCCGCGAAAGCCGGCCGCACGGTCCGCAGCCCGTGAGGCCGAGCCGTTCCCAAAGCCGGTGGACGATCCCAGCGCGGCTGCGCCGAAAATGAAGAAGCCCAAGCGAGCGCGCATCACCGCGCCGGAGCCTGACGCAGAACCAGCAGCTGCGCCGCAGCGGCAGCAGCAGCAGACCGCGCCGCCGCCGCAGGCCGCACCACAACAGCAGCCATCTTCGTTCCCGGCACCGTTGCCGAGCGGAGGCTTCGCGCGCTGACGATTTAAGCCTTCACCACGGTCCCTCGGATAATCCTTGGGGCCGCGCATTTTGATCCCCTTTATTGACATGAAGTCCGTAAAGGGCGAACGGATCACTCATGTCCTTCACCATTGCCATCATCGGTCGGCCCAATGTCGGCAAGTCGACCCTGTTCAACCGGCTGGTTGGGCAGAAACTCGCGCTTGTCGATGACCAGCCGGGCGTGACGCGCGACCGCCGCGAGGGCGAAGGGCGGCTCGGCGATCTCGAATTCACCCTGATCGATACGGCCGGTCTCGATGAAGGCCCGAAGGGCTCGCTGACCGCTCGGATGCAGGAGCAGACCGAGGCGGCCATCGCCTTGGCTGACGCGCTGATGTTCGTGATCGATGCGCGCGCAGGATTGACACCGAACGATCGCGCCTTCGCCGATTTTGCGCGCCGCGCCAACAAGCCGGTGGTGCTCGTCGCCAACAAGAGCGAGGGCAAGGCGGGCGTGACCGGTGCGATGGAAGCCTACGCACTTGGGCTTGGTGATCCGATTCCGATTTCCGCCGAACACGGCGAAGGGCTGAGCGATCTCTACGACGCGCTGCGCGTGCTGATGCCGGAGCCTGTCGAAGAGGATGACGAAGAGAACGATCCGGAGTCGTTCGAGAACGTGGACGGCGAAGACGAAAGTCTTTCGACGCGCCCGATCCGCGTCGCGGTGCTCGGCCGGCCCAACGCCGGCAAGTCGACGCTGATCAACCGTCTGCTTGGCGAAGAGCGGCTGTTGACCAGTCCCGAAGCCGGAACGACGCGCGACTCCATCGCGGTCGACGTGACGTGGAAAGGCCGTGAGTTTCGCGTGTTCGACACCGCGGGTTTGCGGCGGCGCTCGCGCATTGAAGACAAGCTGGAGAAGCTGTCCGTGTCGGACGCGCTCCGCGCGGTGCGGTTCGCTGAAGTCGTCGTGCTGATGATGGAATCGCAGAGCAAGTTCGAGGAACAGGACCTGCGGCTCGCTGATCTGATCGAGCGCGAAGGCCGCGCTCTCGTCATCGCGGTCAACAAATGGGACCTGATGGATCGGGCGCCGAGCCAGATCGCCAAGCTGCGCGAGGATGCCGATCACCTGTTGCCGCAGGTGAAGGGCATGCCGGTGGTCGCGGTCTCCGGCATGATAGGCGAGGGCATCGACCGGCTGATGAGCGCCATCGAGGATGCCTATCGCGTCTGGAACCGGCGCACCTCGACCGCGCAGCTCAATCGCTGGTTCGAGCAGGCCGTTCAGAACAATCCGCCGCCGGCCGTGTCCGGCCGCCGCATCAAGCTCAACTACATCACCCAGACCAATGCGCGGCCGCCGAGCTTCGTGGTGATCTGCTCTCGAGCCGAAGCAGTGCCGGAATCCAATCTGCGATAACT
>JAUSAX010000138.1 GCA_030652315.1 Afipia sp.
AGCCGCGCGCGCCGCTGCCGGGCCGCCGCGAAGGCCCGCGCCCGGGCGATGCCTTGCGGGAAAGCGCACGCAGCGCGCGCGGGGGAACCGCGCCGCCCGCTCCAGGCCGGCCGGCTCCGCGACCTGATGCGAATGGAACACCGGAGCAGCGTCCACCGCGTAACCTGCGCGGCGATGAGCCGCCGCCGCTGACCCGTGCCCCGCCGCCGGTCCAGCCGGGTCTGCCGGCGTCGATGCGTGACGTCCGTGCGCGCGATCAGCGCAGCGACGACACCCGCATGCTCGATGAGTTCACGGAAGGCGCGCGCGTGCCGCGCCGCGCACCGCAGGGCTCGGGCATGCGCGACGTGGTCGCGGACGCCAACGACCTCGGCACCGCCACCCGTTCGGCCCGCCGCAGCCAGGCGCAGGACTTTCCCGATCAGCGCGGCGGCCCGGCGCCGTACAGCTACGACGAATCCGCCGAAGAGGCCGGGCGCTATCAGCCGAACGATCGGCCGCGCGCCCGCATTCAATCGCGCGACGAACCGGAAACCGCCAAGCGCGGCTTTCCGGTCAAGACCGCCATCGCGGTCTGCGTCGCCATCATCGCCATCGGCGGTGCGGTCTGGGGCGGGCCGAAGGCCTATTCGCTGATCAAGTCGCTGACCACGAAGCCGGCGCAGCAACAGGCCGATACCGCGACAAAGGATGCCTCGGGAACGCGGCCGAAGATCACCGACCGGGTGGGCCAGCCCGGCTCGGCGCAGATTGCGCCGGTGGCGCAGCGCGTGGTGCTGTACGACGAGGACCCCTCGGCGCCGCAGGGCAAGCAGTATGTCGGCTCGGTGATCTGGCGCACCGAAGCGGTCAAGGTGCCGGCCGGTCAGCCGCCGGATATCGGCGTGCGCGCCGACATCGATATTCCCGAACGCAAGATCAAGATGTCGCTCTCGATCCGCCGCAACACCGATGCGTCGCTGCCCGCGAGCCATACCGCCGAACTGACCTTCGTGCTGCCGCCGGACTTCGGCACCACCATCGCCAACGTGCCGGGCGTGCTGATGAAGTCCAACGAGCAGGCGCGCGGCACGCCGCTGGCCGGGCTCGCGGTCAAGGTCACCGACGGCTTCTTCCTGGTCGGACTGTCGAATGTCGAGGCCGACAAGTCGCGCAACCTGCAGCTTCTGAAGGAGCGGTCGTGGTTCGATATTCCGCTGGTCTACGCCAACCAGCGCCGTTCGATCATCGCCATCGAGAAGGGCGCGCCGGGCGAGCGCGCGTTCAACGAAGCATTCACGGCCTGGGGGCAGTGAGCATGATCCGGACCGGAACGGCCGCGTTAGCGAAAAGTGGGAACCGGTTTTCCGATCAGATCATGCTCAGAAAAATACCGGTACGGTACTCATGAAAATAACACTCGCCGGCTCGCGCCACTTTGGCGTGGAGACGCTGAACATGATGCGCGGTCATGGCATCGAGGTGATCCGCGTCGTGGTCGCGGACGGTGAGGACCGCCTCGCGGCGGCCGCGCGTGCCGCCGGCATCGAAGTCGTGGTGCAGGCGAAGCCGAAGCTGATCGTGGCCTCGGAAATCGCGCCCGGCACCGATCTCATTGTCACCGCGCACAGCCATGCACTCGTCAGCGAGGGCGCACTGAAAGCCGCCAGGCATGGCGGCATCGGCTATCACCCCTCGCTGCTGCCGCGCCATCGCGGCATCGCCGCGGTGGAGTGGACCATCAAGGAAGGCGACGCGATCGCCGGCGGCACGATCTATCATCTGTCGGAGCGGCTCGACGCCGGTGCGATCGCCGCGCAGGACTGGGTGTTTGTGAAGAAGAACGAGACCGCCCGCGAGTTGTGGGAGCGGGCGCTGGCGCCGCTCGGGCTCAGGCTGCTGGCGCAGGTGATCGATCAGGCCAAGACCAGCGGCAATTTGCCGTCGATGCCGCAGGACGAGCAGTTCGCGACCAATGCGCCGCGGCTCGACAAGGAAACGCCTCACGCGGTGCCAAAGAGCGCGGCGTCGGGATCGTAAGAACCCCACAACTGTCATGGCCGGACTTGTTCCGGCCATCCCGGTCAATGGGGCGTGATGCCAGAATTGGTGCCTTGCTAATCGGGATCACCGGGACGAGCCCGGTGATGACAATCTCATACATAGATGGATATCCATCCGCCCTCACGCCGCACGGGTCTCACCGACGCGCACCGCGCTCGAGACAAGATCGCTGGCGTCTGTGACGCCGTCGGCGGCGCGGCGCACGATGGTTTGCGCCATCTTCGCTTTGGTCGCGGGCGTGCGGTTTTCCTGCGCGATCTGTTCGACGGCGATGTCGAGAATTTTTCTCAGCGTAGCGACATAATCCGGATCGAATTTTTCATTGAGGTTTCCCTGCGGGCGACTGACCATGCACTTCTCCTCTTCGGGCATTTCAAGGTGCGATTGCAGACTGGCTTTGAAGCAGCGATCGCTCCTGCTGTGAGCGAGCGGACCATGCTGCTGCAATGGGGCAGATGTGAGTCAGCATCGCGAATTGCAATGCGCATACGTCGATGTGAAACTGGAAAAGCTCCAGTCACATTTCCTTCAAACAGGTTACGATGCCGCAACGCACTTTGACGGCTGATGCGGAGAATCGCACCACATCTTGTGCCGTTGAATAGACAATCCGCGCGTTGCGATGCATGCTTCACACGAACGTCAAGATCGTAAACGTGGAACGCGATGCGCCCGCTTCGCGGACACAATTCGACCGGACACAATTCATTCCACCGGACACAATTCAAGGAAACCTGATGGCCGACACTCCCGCAGTACCTTCCGATCCGAACTTCATGCCGATCGAAGGCGTCATGGATGCGCCGGTGATCTTCTTCGAGGTGTGTCCGACGTTCGGCAACAACGGCGGCCTGCTCAATCTGATGCTGGCGATCGGCCTGATCGACTCCGCGCCGCATGGCAAGGTCGCAAGCCGCGTGAAGGCGGTGGCGCATCTGCGCATGACGGCCGCGGCCGCGATCAACCTGCGCGATACGCTCAACAATGCGCTCGCGATGGGTGCGCCGGTCCAGAAGCCGGAGGGCAGGGCGAACTGAGTAGCGCCGCGCCGCGCCGCGACCGCGCGTGAGATGTTGCAAAGGGTGGTCCATGATGTTTCGCACAATGAATCTTCGCACGATGAGCCGCACACCGGATTCCCGGACAGTGATGCAGCGCGCGCTCGCGTTGTTCGCGGCCTTCGCTGTCGCATTGCTGGCATGGCCGCTGGCGGCGCAACACGTCACGCCGAGCAAGCCGTTCCTCGAGAAGAACGCGTTCTATCTGCGCTCGGCCGGGTTCCGCATTCAACTCGCCAATGACGCGGCGGGCCAGCGCGCGCTGAAAGCACTACCGCCGCACCGCTTCGTGGTTCACAAGGCCGGCGGCACCCCGCGGTATGTCTATGCCGATCCCGGCATGTGCAACTGCATCTTCAGCGGCACGCTCGACAACTACAAATCCTATCTGGATATCCTGCGCCAGCCGCTTCCCGGCGTCGATGACGTGTCGCCGGATTACAAGACGCAGGCAAGCGCGCTGTTGCTCGAACAGCCGATCGACTTCGGCATGACGAGCGGCGACGATAGCCTGTCGGATTATTTCCGGGACTATCTGTAACGGGACTATCTGTAATCCGGTACGCCCGCTCTTGTGCGCTGCCATAAGCGCACCGTGCGCATGGCGCAGCTTGTTTGCCCTCGTTTGTTTGTTACGCTGATGTGTTGTCCATCAACACATGCTGACCGCGCGCCAAGTCGCGGCAGCCGGGGAGAAACAAAATGGCTTCACGACGCGCCGCGATCGGTCTGATCGCGATGGGCTTTACTGCACTCGTTTCAATGGGCGGCGCTGCGGCGCAGGATTACCCGACGCGCCCGGTGCGCTGGGTTGTCGGCTATCCTCCCGGAGGCGCGACCGACATTCTCGCGCGCCTGGTCGGCCAGCGGCTCTCGGAACGGCTGGGTCAGCAGTTCGTCATCGAGAACAAGCCGGGGGCGGGCAACAATGTCGGCACCGAATCCGTGGTGAATGCCGAGCCCGATGGCTACACGGTGCTGCTGGTCAATCCGGCCAACGGCATCAACGCGTCGCTTTACGCGAAGCTGAGCTTCAACTTCATCCGCGACATCGCGCCGGTGGCCGGTCTCGCGCGCGTACCGAATGTCATGGTGGTGCCGAACGATTTTCCGGCAAAGACCGTGACGGAATTCATCGCCTACGCCAAAGCCAATCCCGGCAAGGTCAACATGGCGTCGTCCGGCAACGGCACCTCGATTCACCTCTCGGGTGAACTGTTCAAGGCGATGACCGGCGTCGAGATGCTGCACGTTCCCTATCGCGGCTCCGCGCCGGCGATCACCGATCTGCTTTCGGGGCGCGTGCAGGTGATGTTCGACAACATGCCCTCGGCGATTTCGCACATCAGGGCGGGCACGCTGCGGGCGCTTGCGGTGACGACAGCGTCGCGCTCGGCGGAACTGCCCGACGTTCCGACCGTGGGCGACAGTGTGAAGGGCTATGAAGCCAGCGCGTGGTTCGGCATGGGCGCGCCTGCCAAAACACCGAAGCCGATCATCGACAAGCTCAACAAGGAGATCAACGCGATCCTGGCCGAGCCCGAGATGAAGAAGAAGATCGCGGACATGGGCGGCATCACGCTCACCGGCTCGCCGGAGGATTTCGGCAAGATCATCGCGTCCGAAACCGACAAGTGGGAGAAGGTCGTCAAGTTCGCCGGGGCAAGGGTGGAGTAGGGATTCTCTCTCGATTGACAGATTTTCAACTGTAGCGTATAAGCTACAAAGCGGACCTTGCCGTGCCCAAAGTATTGCAGACCGACGAATTTGCGCGCTGGCTGAAAAGCCAGCGCGATGCCGTCGCCAAGGCCAGGATACTGGTCAGGATCGAACGTCTGGCAGACGGAAATCCCGGTGATGTCGCGCCGGTCGGCGAAGGCGTCAGCGAGCTTCGCATTCACCACGGACCCGGTTACCGGGTTTATTTCGTCCGGCGTGGTGAGGAGATCGTCGTCTTGCTGTGTGGCGGCGACAAGGGTTCGCAGACGTCGGACATCGCGCGCGCCAAGAAGCTGGCGAAGGAATTGGAGGACTGAGATGGCAAAGGTCAAACCATTCGATCCCGCCGAGTATCTCGACAGTCCCGAGGTCATCGCGGCGTATCTCACCGAAGCGTTCGAGACGGAAGATGTCGCCTATATTTCTAAGGCGATTGGCGCAGTCGCGCGCTCGCAGGGCATGACAGCCGTTGCCGAGAAGACAGGCCTCTCGCGGGAGAATCTTTATCGCGCACTCGGTGGCGAGGCGAAGCCGGAGTTCGGCACCGTCATCAAGGTGCTTCATGCGCTGGGATTGAATTTGGTCGCGAAGCCGCAGAAGAAAAAGACGAAGGCAGCGTGACAGAATTTATTGTATGCAAATCTCGCTTTATTCTCCGGTCATCCCCGCGCAGGCGGGGATCCATTCTTTGCTTCGAGGTGAAGGCGAAAATTCTCAGAACTGGGTCCCCGCTTTCGCGGGGACGACAACGTGAGTGTTCAAATCGGCTGTATCCCAAGCAAACTATTTGCTCTCGTATCCGCTGATGCCGCCTTTGCGCAAAATCCACCAGCAAGACATGGTGGCCGTGATGGATGCGATAGCTAGTAGGGCGTCGAGCCATATCGTTGGTGCATGGGCTGAGCCACCCCTGTCGTTCATGTGTGAAAAAGCAGGAGCGATAGGAGATGTGAGAATGGCAGCGATAGCTGCGTTACGCAGGCTCATACCGTTGGAATAAACTTGTTCAAAAGAGACGACGATGCCGGCAATCAGCGCGGGCAACCATCCAAGAATGTAGGACGCGAAGGCGAAGAGAAATGGCATAACGACGAGCACGCCAAAGAGGTCTCGGGAGGGGTGGGCATGCGTCCATAGCGATGACTTAAGCGCCTCCGCGAATCCCCACACGGTGAAGATGAGAGATCCGATTGGTGGTCCCACAATCAGGAAGATGAGAACGCCGTGCAAAAATCGGAGCGCTTTCCAGCCGCCCGATAACTTCTTTCGCTGTGTAGCGGACGAACTTTCGCTCATTGTTCAATGCTCTGGCCCAAGAGCGTTAGCGCATATGCCATCCTAAATTTCCGTCAATTAAGCCGATGCATTTGCCGCCCTTGGCTTGACAAAGCTTCGTGTATGATTATATTCCTATTCATCCCGCCTCACTTGAGGGGCGCGTCCTGGGACGCTTCGATGCGCGGGGCGGGATGCGGCGCCTGCGCGCGCGGGAGAGACGTTCTCCCTCGCGTCCGGGAGGCTTCGGGTCATCGTCCGGGCCAACTACGTGGCTCCGCCTTCAGTGGCTGGACGCGGACAGGATGAAGGCAGGCGAAAGCCCGCCGGATCGGGGCGTGAAAGCGCTCGTCCTGTCCCGGAAGAACGATCCCGTCGCCAAAAATCGCCGCGGCGGAGCGCCGAAAGGCGATGCGCGGTGCGGCTTGTCCGCGTCGCGACTCCACCAACGTGCGCCTTTCGGCGTTCCGTCCCCTCATGTTTTCGGGGGATGAGGTGAGGCGAGGCCGCCGTGCGCGATGCGCGCGACAGACGGCGCGTGCGCGAGCCTTCGCGAAATTCATTCCACGCCATTTCAATCATCGCGGGAGATGTGCCGATGACGGCGAGATTCAAACTCGAAGGCCCTTACGGTTTCAGCGGCGCGGAGAACGTCGCCGTGAAAGGCGAGACGCGCGGCGCGCGTCAGGCGCGCGACACCGCATTCTGCGCCGATGCTGTCGCGCGGGCGGAAATGGATTTCCTGCGCGCCCATCGCACGTGCCCCGACGGCGGGTGTCGCCGCGCGCGGCGCTGCATGGGTCCGGCGTTTTCCTGCCGCGTCACGGACAACCCGCGCCTGCTCGGATTTCTCGAAGAAGGCGCCGCGATCGACTACGCCGTCGCCGAATTGCAGCGCGCGCGGCAGCGGCGGCCGGAATGAGTGATCTCGCAGCTTCGTCATTCCGGATGGTGCGCAGCGCCAGTCCGGAATCCATACGAAACCAGAATGGAGTCCGGGTTCGCGCGCAAAGCCGCGCACGCCCCGGAATGACGACCACAACGGTCCGCGACGCGCGAGGACGAGCCCAACAAAAAAGCCGGCCCGAAGGCCGGCTTTCATATCTCCTTGCAACGAGAAGATCAGTACGCCGCTTCCATCGCGGCCTGCTCGGCGCGGGCAACGGTGGTCTTCACTGCCGCCTGCACCTTCTCGAACGCGCGGACCTCGATCTGCCGCACGCGCTCGCGCGACACGCCGAATTCGGCGGCGAGGTCTTCCAGCGTCATCGGCTCTTCAGCCAGGCGCCGCGCCTCGAAGATCCGGCGCTCGCGGTCGTTGAGCACGCCCATCGCGCCGTTCAGGGCGCTGCGGCGATGATCGAACTCCTCGTGCTCCGCCATCAGGGTTTCCTGGTTGGGGGAGGTATCGACCAGCCAGTCCTGCCATTCTCCGGGTTCGCCGTCGTCACGGATCGGGGCGTTGAGCGACGCGTCGCCGCCGAGGCGGCGGTTCATGTCGATCACGTCCTGCTCGGTGACGCCGAGGCTCGTCGCGATCTGCTTCACCTGATCGGGGCGAAGATCGCCCTCTTCAAGCGCGGAGATCTTGCTCTTCGCCTTGCGCAGGTTGAAGAACAGCTTCTTCTGGTTCGCGGTGGTGCCCATTTTCACGAGCGACCACGAACGCAGGATGTATTCCTGAATCGACGCCTTGATCCACCACATCGCATAGGTGGCCAGACGGAAGCCCTTCTCGGGCTCGAAACGCTTCACCGCCTGCATCAGGCCGACGTTGCCCTCCGAGACGACCTCGGAAATCGGCAGGCCGTAGCCGCGATAGCCCATGGCAATCTTGGCCACGAGCCGCAGATGGCTGGTGACAAGCTGATGCGCCGCATCGCGGTCGTCATGTTCCCGCCAACGCTTGGCCAGCATGTATTCCTGCTGCGGCTCCAGCATCGGAAACTTGCGGATTTCAGTCAGGTAGTGAGCGAGACCGGATTCTCCATTGAGAACCGGCAGAGTAGCTGCACGGGCCATGTTGCGCCCTCCAGAGTTCACGCCCCCGATAGCGGCGGGCGAGGCAGGCCATCTGCTGTGTCAAAGCCAGAAGCGCTGCATTGTTCCGCGCCGGGACGATCCCAGCGCAGGTGCAATATACTCCAAAACCCGAGGGGGAGGGAAGAACAAAACGGGGTCACGAACCCGTGACCCGGGTTAAATGTCTGTAACCATGCGGCTTTTTAGCGCATCCCTTTTAGTCTATTCTACGAAGGGCTGCCTCAAGCAGAACCAAATCCTCCGGCAGGGCGGATTCCCAGTGCAAAATCTCTCCGGACACCGGGTGTTCGATCACCAGCAAATATGCATGGAGGGCCTGCCTGCCAAGGGCGGTCAATGCGGCTTGGCTTTCGGGCCCGAGCTGGCGGGCCTTGGTCTTGAAGCCGGAGCCGTAAACCTCGTCGCCGAGTAAGGGATGGCCGAGATGGGCGAGGTGGACGCGGATCTGGTGGGTGCGGCCGGTTTCGAGCTGGCAGGCGAGCAGGGAGGCGACCGGCTTGGTGTCGCGGCCGTTGAAGGCCTCGATCATCTCCCAGTGGGTGACCGCGTCGCGGCCGCCCTGACGCACCGCCATTTTCTCGCGGCTATACGGGTGCCGGTCGATCGGCTGGTCGATGGTGCCGGTTTTGCGGCTCGGCGCGCCCCACGCAAAGGCCATATAGCCGCGCCGCATCTCGCCGGTGCGGCCATGGTCGGCGAACTGCGCCGACAGCGACTGGTGGGCGCGGTCGTTCTTGGCCACCACCATCAGGCCGGTGGTGTCCTTGTCGAGCCGGTGGACGATGCCGGGACGGCGGACCCCGCCAATGCCGGAAAGGCTTGCGCCGCAATGGGCAATCAGCGCGTTGACCAGCGTGCCGGTCTCGTGCCCTGCGGCGGGATGGACCACGAGATTTTTCGGCTTGTTGATGACGATGATGTCGTCGTCCTCGAACACGATATCGAGCGGGATATCCTCGCCTTCCGGCTCGGCGGGGGCCGCCGGCGGAACGTCGATTGTGATCGTATCCCCCGCATTGACATGATAAGCGGGGTCGCGAACCGGGGCGCCGCCGATATTCACCTGGCCTGCGAGGATCAGCGCTTTGAGGCGCGAACGCGACAGGTCGGGACTGCGCACGGCGAGCACGCGGTCCAGCCGCCGCGATCCTTCGTCGCCGTCGACCGTGACCTCGTGACGGCTGTTTTCGTTGTCGGAAGAACTAGAAGAGCTTTGCATGTCTGAAACTGTTGCGCCCGATCCGACCCCCGAGCAAGCCGCGATGATCGCGCGGGTGCGCAAGATGATGTTGATCGCAGGCCTGACCACGGCGGTCGGGGTGGGGGCCTTGCTGGTCGCTATCGGCTACCGTCTTTTCCGCACCGATGGAAGCGTTCAGGTGACGGATGTGACCGCGACCCTGCCGAAGGGCGCGCGCATTGTCTCCACCGCCACCGCCGGGGACCGTCTGGCGGTCACCGTGGACATCGGCGGCGCGACGGAAATCCGCACCTATGACGCGAAGACACTGAAGCCGGTGGGCCGGCTGAAATTCGCTGTCGAGCCGTAAGGCATTGAGATTGAGATTGGCGGATGACCATGGCCATCCGCCAACAAGAGCAAATCAGGGCTGCGCCAGCTTGGCCATCAGGAAGTCGGTCATCCCCTTCGCGTATTCGGCGGCTTGATCGCCTTCGCTGCCGATCGTGACGCCCTTGTGCAGGAAGCCGCCCTTGATCGAATAAGTGGTGAGCGCTTCCGCAGTCACCGTCGGGTCGGCCTTGCCGGTACGCATGTTATAAAACGTGCCCTGATCGTCCATGTAGATCGTCGGATAGATGGTGGACGTCACCGCTGCCGGAATGTCCGTGCGCGGCACGCCCGCGCGATCGAACGCATGCAGCGCGCCGGGAAACAGCTCCATGACCACATCCTGTTTGGCGACGTCCATGGCATGCGCCGCATCCTGACATTGCTGCGGAGACACCCAGTTGTCGCGGTCGCCCGACATGATCAGCAGGCTCGCCCCGTCCGCGAGGCGCGAGGAACGGAATTGCACCCCGCACCACGGATAACCGGCAACGATAGCGCGCAGGCCCTTCCCCTTGCCGAGAACAGCATCCGAAACCGGCGCAGCCGCAGCCATCATGACCGCTGTTCCGCCGCGGCTGCCGCCTGTGGCGCCAAGGCGCGCCGGGTCAATCTCCTTGCGCGTCCGCAGATATTTCGCGGCGGCCAACACATCGTAGGCGCTCGCGGCGAAGGTCAACTGACCCTGATCCGCAATCGTATCCTTGATGCCACGCCCGAAGAACGGATCGACGATCAACACGCCAAGCCCTGCCGACGTGAGCGTGTCGGCGTGTGCGACATGATGCGGCCCGAGATTGCCGCTGCCGGGTGTTTCGATCACGGTTGGCACAGGGCCCTTGGCATTCGCCGGTAGGAACAACTGCGCCGTGAGTGTCACCGCCTTGCCCATCTCACCCTTCATGAGCGGCCCGTAGTCGGCCGGGTTGGCGCTCTCGAACTTGACCAGTTCGCCGCGAAGGCCGTTCGGCAGGACCAGCGGGGTCGTTGCGAACTCTGACGAATCCACCTTTGGAAGCGGCGTTTGTGCGATAGCGGTCCCGGACATCACCGCCGCAAGCAGGGTGAGGGTTGCCCGAAATGCGATTTTGCTGCGAAGCATCGAGAGTTCTCCCAGAGCAGTTTTTGACTGAGCATTTGCAGCGCGGTTATCGCGGTGGCATCAGCCTTCAATGACCTGGCAACCTAGTGAGGGCTCACAGGCCGGACCAATGAAAAATCGGGCGTTGAACTATAGAGATGGTGCATGGAGCTGACGGCGTTTACCGGATAGCTTGCGATGGATTTTCAGAGTTCTCGCATGGCCCGCCTGACATGAATTCGCTTGGCAAGATCGATCTCAACCTCTTTGTCGTGCTCGAAGCCATCTTCACCGAAGGCAACATCACGCAGGCCAGCAAGAGTCTCAATCTGACGCAGCCTGCGGTCAGTCACGCGCTCGCACGGCTGCGCCAACTGCTGAACGATCCATTGTTCGTCCGCGATGGTCACAAGATGGTGCCGACGGCGCTGACCCGCCAACTGATCGGGCCGGTGAGGGCTGGACTTCGCGAGATGACCGGCGTGCTTTCGCAGCTGGATGATTTCGACCCCAAGACATCGCGCAGGCATTTCAGGATCGGGCTGCGTCATACCATCGAGTCCACGATCTTTCCCTCGCTGGCAGCGCTGATCTGCGACGAAGCTCCCGGCGTCGAGATTTCCACGCATCACCACGATCGTGAAACCATTCAGAGCGCGCTCGCTGCGGGCGAGCTCGATGTCGTCATCGACATTCTGGTGTCGTCCGCGCCAGACATTCCGCTGCGCCGGCTGTATGGCGGCAAGATCGTTGTCATCGCGCGGAAGGATCATCCGGTTCTTCGCGAGCCGTGGGGGTTGGAGGCCTATCTGGCGCAGGATCATATTCTGGCGAGTTCGCGAAAATCAGCGCTTGGATATGAGGATCAGGCGTTGCAGGAGATCGGCCGGAAGCGCCGCATTCGTGTTCGGTGTCAGGGCCAATGGACCGCGAGCCGGCTGGTGGCATCCTCGGACATGCTGTTCACGCTGCCGGAGCGCTTTGCCGAAACCGTCGGCCGTCAGCTCGGAAACCAGATTCTGCCGTTTCCGCTGGATGTTCCGTCGGCTCACCTGTTTCTCTATTGGCATTCAAGCGCCGAGCACGATCCCGCAAACCAATGGCTCCGTGAGAAAATTACACGCCTCTATGGCACGGAGGGCTGATCCGATGGTCTGCGCACGGCAGTCCGCTGGCCTTCGTGCATTGACCATTTTGAGCGCCCGGCGCTTGCAGTGTCGCCATTTCGAGGCTATCCCTTCCCCGCGCTTGCTCCCTTCGTCTAGCGGTTAGGACGCGGCCCTCTCAAGGCTGAAACAGGGGTTCGATTCCCCTAGGGAGCGCCACTCAGTACTCATCTGCGAACCCGGAATGGACCCATTCCGGCTGGCCAAGACCGCCCTTTCGAGCACATCTTTGCTGCCTTTAATCCGGATTTGGGTATCGTCGACCTCGATCACATCGATGAGCGATTGCAGATAAGCCTTGCGGAACGGAATCGATCCGGAGGTTAAATTCTCCCGCATATTGCGACCGAACTGCTCGAGCAGTGCGGGATCGATCCGGATGGCTTGCGACGAATGCGATTTGGCTCGTTCGAGCGCGGCCTTGGCGCGCTCCCGGTCGGCCTTCAGCGAGTTCAGGCGATCTTTCAGAACGTCATCCATTTCGGTCATGCCGGCCTCGATCAGCCGATAGAGCCTCTTGAGCTTATCGTCGGCGTCGGTCACCTCGCGCTGCAAAGCGGTTACACGGGCATTCACCGCGTCCGCCTTTTCCGAACGCCGTGACGAGAGTGAGGACAAGATCAAAGCCAGACGTTCCGGCTGAAACAGTCGTTCGGTCATGTGGGTGGTGACGAGGCTGTCCAGCTTCGCCATCGGTATCGACCGGCCTTTGCAGACCGTCTTCCCCTTTCGGGCGCAGGTCGAGCACGCATAGTAGCGATGGACGGCGCCGGTCTTCGAGGTGCCTGTCCGCAGCGTCATTCCGCCGTTGCAGGTTGCACATACGGCGAGACCAGTGAGCAGGATCGGTCCCGTCGTCACGCGCGGCGCAGCGACCTTCGGGCTGCGGGCATGAAGCTGGCGTTGGACCTGCTCAAACAGGTGAGGTTCGATGATCGCGGGAACCGCTGACGTGACAACTTCTTCATCAGGCTTCCATTTTCCGGTGCGGGACGACATTCGGTTGAATTTCCACTCACCCTTATAGGTCGTGTTGGTGAGAATCTTGTAGATGGTGCCGACGCCAAACGTCTTGCCCTTGCGCGTGCGATAGCCGCGGCTGTTGAGCCATTTGACGACCTCTTTGACGCCGAGCGCGCCGGACGTGCCGTCGCCATAAATATACAGCTTGAAAATGAGCTGGACCGTCTCGGCATCGACGGGATCGATGGCCAGAGACTTCTTGATCTTGGTGCCGCGCTTTTCGACCTCGACGAGGACGTAGCCAAGAGGGACGGGCGAACCGTTCCAGAAGCCCTGCTGCGCGTTGAGCTTCATGTTCCGCAAAACGTGTTTTGCGTTCTCTTTGGACTGATATTCATCGAACAGCGCAATGACCTTCCGCATCATCGCCTGCGCCGGATCATCGTCGTCGCCAAGCGGTTGAGTGATCGAGACGAGCTTGACGCCCTGTTTGGCCAATTTGCGAAGATAGAATTCCTGGCCGAACGCGTCGCGAAAGAAGCGGCTGTAGCTGTGCACGGCGATGACATCGAACGCATTGTCGCCATCGCAGGCCCGTTCGATCATTTGCTGGAATACCGGCCGCTTGTCGTCAGTTCCTGTCGCTCCCCCTTCGACAAACTCCGCCACCGCCTGATGGTCGTTGGTGTCGCACCACGCCAAAATTCGCGCGCGTTGGTCCGGAATCGACAGGTCGTGTTGTCGCTGTCGATCCGTTGAGACGCGCAGGTAAAGTGCGACGCGAGTTTTATTAGTCCCAACGGAGGCTGTTGCGATACGTTTACGATTGCTCATGAACTTGCACTTTCACGGGATTTGGAGGAGTTTCGCAGCTCTATAGGCAGCCGCAAAGTCTTATTTTCCGGGCATAACCAGCCGATTCTTGTCCCGGCACGGCTTTCACGATTTGAGTTCGCATGAACTTCTTGGTTGGAGCGCTGCGCTATGGATCACCCCCGGCGCGAGGAGTCCTGCGAACACGAAGCAGGAGCCGCGCCAGCCACGCGCAGAGGCTGCGCTCAGTGGCGGCGTTGCGCCCAAAGAATACAAACTCCGGATTGGCGGCTGCCACCTCCATGGCCTCTCGCACGCGATTGGTCGCGGTTGCCCTCTCGACCAGCGCGGCAAGATCCGGATCGCTGATAACGAGCCTTACGGCGTCCAGCGATCTTGCCGTTGCCTGTCGATGCTGAATAAGGTCGATCGTTTCGTGAAGCTCGGGACGAGCGGCGACGCCGACAATCAGCGGGCGCAGCCGTTCGTTTGCCAGCAGCAATTCGATAGCCTGGTGCGACACCTCGTCTTTGATCGCGATTGCAGCGCCCCGCATAGTCGCACGCGAACGGTCGTTATTGGGAACGTCGAGGTTGATTTGACGTGTGCCGTTGTCGTGCTGCTTTTTTCGCTGCTTTTCTTTCCGACGCGCTTCTTTCGACCGTTTCGTTCGGATGTATGCCACGGCCCGCTTCATCCCGCCGGCTTGCAGTTCGTCGTCAGTCAGAGGGCCGACGACATGATTCTGCTCTTGGGCAGCTTCGGTCTTGCCGCCAGCCGTGCCGGTGGAGGTGTTGTCGTCGGGGTTCTCGCTGGTCTGGTCAGAAGGGCACATGGCGTGACTAGTCACGATCTAGGGCGGGAGGCCCCGATGGGCATCCCTGGATTGGAGGTGGCAGCGGGCGTCACGGCCCTATCGGAGGCGGCGTCCAGAAGCAGCTGGTCGATTAGATTGCCGAGGTGGGTTTCGATCACATCCAACTCTGGCCCGGTGACGGGAATCACCTCAGGCAGATCGTCGAGTGCGCTCGGCTCATCGGTTGTGCCGCCCCCGATCGGGCCGCATTCGAGCTGAGCCAGGTTGGGCGCGTGAGGCTTGTCCTGCGGCCGCGCGGTGTTTCTTGCCCTAGCCACGGCCGTAGCTCCGTGACTGTTCGCGTTCCGGCGCGCGCGAGCGCGCGGCGAATTCCAGAGTGGGGTCGAGCGTGCAACTCTTGACCTGGACGCGAGACAGTCGGGCCGCGAGCCACGCCATGCGCGTTTCCTGACCGATGACCGCCCCGCGCCGTTCCGACAACGGCAGCTCTAGTTTAATGTGGGCATCACATCCCTGGCTGTTCAGGAAATGCTGCGTCTGGATTCGCGCACGGCTGGCCGCCACGTAGATGTCGTGCCGGTTCATTGCAGGATCGAGCAGCACAAGCGCCCGGTCCGTGGTCAGGCCCTGGCAGCCGTAGATCGTTGTGGCGTAGGCATGGCCGAGCCGGGCGCGGCCATGCTCATCGGCAAGATCAGACGGCCTGAAGGTGGCGAGCCGGTCACCGATGACAGCGCTGATGGTCGGGTTTGCGCCGTCCGCGCCGTCAATATGGTTGATGGTCGCGGTCGTGCCGTTGACGACGCCGAGCGCATCCTGACGCATCAGGAACCTGATGCGGTCCCCCATGGCCAAATTCAAGGTCTGGCCGTGCCCGGATGGCGTCACCGCGGAGATGGCGATGTCGTCGCCCAGGATCTGGCGGGATGCCTTGCGCCGCGCGCGCACTTCCTCGTTGAGAGCACGAACCTGCGCATTGGTCTTGGCAATCAGGAGGGTAGCCGGATTCGAAACCACCTGCTGCGTGGCTGCCCAGGCATCGACCAATTGCCGGATGACCAGTTTTTCGCTCGCTTTGGTGATCAGCAGTCCACGTTCGGCGTATGCCTGAAGGCCCTCGGCCGCGCGCCCATTGGCGAAATCGGTAACGGCTTCGCGCGCCCACGCCTCATGCTGACGGACAATGCTATCGACTCTGGTCGGATCCGTGACGCTGGCGAGGATAGCAAGCCCCGGTCCGCTGCCCACGGCCTGGAGCTGCTTCCGATCGCCGACGAGGACTGTCTTTGCGCCGGCTTGCTCGACTTCGGCGAGCAGATCATGCATCTGGCGAGAGGAGAGAAGCCCGGCCTCATCGACGACCAGAACGGTGTTGCGGTCCAGGAACTGGCCACCCGCACGCGCGGACGCAATCCATGCGTCGGTTGCCTTGGCTTGGATACCGAGGTCGTCCTTGAGCTGGGTCGCGATCTTCCAAGCCGTCGCGGTCCCGATGACTCGCATGCCGGCGTTGCGATAGGCGGCAACCACGGGCGCCAGCATCGTCGTCTTGCCGGAACCGGCGGCGCCCTCAACGATAGCGATCGCGGCAGCACTTGTCGCGATGTGCGCGGCGCGGGTCTGTTCATCGTTGAGGCCGTGGGCGCGGCACAACTCGGTCACGCGCTCTTCGGCGGGCGCGGAACGCCGCTCACGAAGCAGGCGCTCGGCGAGCGCAAGGAGATCCCGCTCAATTGCGATCTGTGCCGCGGTCGAATAGACCGGCTGCGAAAGTTTGTCGCGACCGAGCTCGACGACCAAGCCTGCCTCGACAAGGCCTTTAGCCTCGGCGTCGATACGCTCAGCGTTGGCGCCGGTGCCGACCAGCGCCGTCGCCACCGCTGCAAAGAGGTGCCGCGCCTCAAAGACACTTTCGTGTGCGGTCAACTGGTCCGGCAACGCCGCCATGCGCGCGGCGATGATCTTGTCGCGTTCTTTTGGGTCGGGCTCGCGATAGGTCTGCAACTCCGCGACGAAGCGCTCGATTTCAATGAACCGCGACGCCTCGTTCGCCCAGACCGCGAACCGGTCGTTCGGACCCTGCTCCTGTTTTGAGGTGCGGGTACCCAACGCGACCGCCGCAGCCAGCACCGGTGCCTCCGATGTCGTAAGTCCCTCCGCGGCAAGGGCCGCTTCCACCTCGCGCCGCCTTGCCGAAAAGTGCTCCCGAAGGTCGCGGGGAACGCCGGCAATTTCGAAGATGCCGTTTTTGCCAATGCCCTCGATCGCAAAGCCGAGCTTCTGCAATTCGGTAGCGAGCGCGAGGTGGTAAGCGGCGCCGGCGGCCATTTTGTGAGAAAACAGGTGTCGGGCGTCCAAGGCACCGATCGTTCCATCGGCGCGAACGGCGCAATTCAAGATCACATTGTGCGTGTGCAAATTAGGGTCGGCAAATATCTTTCCGTCGTCGTGGGCGACAGGCCTGGCTTCGCCGTGCTGGAACGAGGCGACTGTGGTGGAGGCGGCCTCTAGATGAAGCCCGTTCCTCCCCCGTCGGCAAAACGCGGCATGACGATCGAGAAACGCAATCGTGGCTTCGCACGCCCGTTGCTGCGCCGTCTCGATCGCGCGTCGCATCTGATCGTCAGCGAGTGCGAAGACAATCGACACAGATTTCGGCGCCGATAACGTTAGATCGATTCCGGCGACGCGCTTGGTCACGTCGCCCGAATTGGTCAGCAGCGGCTGACCGTCCTCATCGAGGCCTGCATGCAGGCGTTCAAACAAGGCGTTGTCGATGGAGCTGCCGTTGGTGACGCCAAGATTGTTCGTCGCCGAAATCCAACGCCCCGCAGGTTCACGCCCGCCGAGGAAATATTCGGACTGTTTCGAATAGTACTGCGCCGTTGTGCCAGCCGCGACGGTCGCAACCATGACTGCCTCCATCTCAGGAGACACCCATTTGTCACAGGTCGGCCTGCAAATAGTGTACTGCAAATATTCTGATTGGGAGAGACGACATTCATCCAGGTCGTCCCGCAAAATAAAAAAGTGCTCCGTTAGAAGCCCTTTTTTTGTGAAGCGAGATTATGCGGCTAGATCCCCAAGCAGGGCCTGGACGCAAAATAGGCCGCGACCGATTTACCCCGCAGGTGCCAAAGCTGAGCCCGGTTGCGATGGCGTAGTTCGATCATCAAAGGGCGTTTCGTCCACAACACGTAATGGGTCCCGATCCAGAGCGCAGTCCGAAGAGGCCATGTACAATACGCAGGCGGCACCGCCTTGAAGGCGGCATTCAGATGGGGAGCGGTCATGGCGGTCAACGTCACTGCCTGTCCGGCCCTCAAGCGCGCTGCCATCATTGATCCGGTCGTTCCTGTGTCCTGCACATTTGGGGCACCGGGAAAATAGATCCAACCAGTAGCAGGACACAGATCCATGTTCCTGCCAGCGAGCCGTTCGGTATTGACGATATTGGCGAACAGAGGTTCTGACACCCAGATGATGGCGGCCGCCTCGTCCAGATTATAGAGGCTATGGAATTCGCGGGCAGCGGCTCCGTTGTATGCACCCGTGCGACGCTCTTGGGCGACGAGGTTAAGGCCGTATCCTCGGAACTCCTTGATGATCTCTATGGCGAAAAGAGCTTGGATTTGAAGTGACAATGGCATGACCAGTCTCCTTTTGTTGACAATGCAACCAAGGAGCACAGGTGAATCCCGGAATGGTGTACTACAAATACGTGTCAGCCAGTCCGATATCGCTCGGAGAAATCGTCCGGCTCGAACGGGTTGCAACTCCCTACCCAGACTTCTTGATAGTCACCGGGCAGAATTAACCATCCGGCCTCCACAATAATCGGCGGCGGAAGAAGCAGAGCTTCGCCTACCTCATCTTGGATCGTTGATTTCAGCACCCTGACTATGGGACCTGTTTTCTTTGGCCGGCGTAACCGCTTTGGCGCGACCGCAAAGACCGATCGGGTCTTGCCATCGTTCAGCACCGCATTTGCACCATCCATCAGTTGCCTGAGGCCTTCACTAGTCATGAAGGATGTAATCATCCGCGTTGCGACAATCCATTCATCCCGTTGATCGTGCGGAAGTTCGCGCGGAATACTGTCGGGGTTGCAAAAGGCCGCAATATGACTGGCGTGAGCGTATTCCATTTGCAAATAGCGCTTGCGGAACAATTCACCCAACCACTCCGCACCAGCGAACAACGGGGGTCTTAGAAGTCGTCCGTCATCGTCATGGATGTAGGGAAACAGCATCTGCGGATTAACACCCGCAGCAAACGCCATCAGTGCCGCCCTCTGAAGGTCGAACAATTCTTCGATACCAACATATCGTTGTTCCTTTCCTCCTGATTCTATACCTCGGACCCCCTTGAGCCATTCGACCCTAAATTGGCGCACGATTCTTTCGCGCTCTTCCTGCCGTTTTTCCCTCATCAATCGCTTCCGAGCGGTTGAGCGTTTGCTGTCTAACTCTGACGATGCAGTCAAGGCAATTCGTAGAGCCACAAGGATGCTGGCGGACCATTCGACCACTGCGTCGGGATCAAATTCAGCATCGAAGAGTCGATTGTGTTTCCTGAAGTCGGCCATTTCCTTTCTGATCAGGGTGCTCAACTCGCGTGGAGGGAGAGCGAAAAGATCGTTGAAGTATTTCGTGCGCCCATTTTGGTGTGCAGCATCAATTTGATGAGCAGATGCGCCCAGGAGCAGTTCTGATATCCCAAGGTTCGAAGCTCGTATTTCGCCGTCATATTCGATGACTCTGGCCGTAATCAGACGAGCGAGTTTTGTGATAGCTGCGTTAGACTTGGCTGAAAATTTTGATTGCTTCTTCTTTTTCGCTATTTGCATAGCGTGCCGTGACAAGAGATCGCAAAATACCACCCAAGATAGCAACGCGTCTCTCAACCTTCTAGAGATCGATGATTGACCGTCTGTTCCCTGACCAGGATTGCATGAGAAGACCGAGCGCCTCCATATAGGCCGGCCATCCTGAAATGCCCGCATTTGCCGTGCAGGAATTTGGAGCCCTGTACTGGCAAGGCCACGCGGGTCGATCTCAATGACCTTGATCTCGGCCTGTCCGCGCGCGGCGATCTCTTCCGTCATCCATACGCGCAAGTCGCTTGCGTATTCGCATCCGCTGTTAAGGTAGAGATGATCGCTGTCGTTGATCCAAAAGGGATCGTCGATCTCTTCAATATAGCCATCGGCCGGAGTCTGTCCGAGATCAAAGACCGCTCCTTTGATAAGGCCAACTCGTCGAATGATCTGGGGACCGGTTTCGTCGAAAGCGAATCCAACTCGAAAGTCCTGAAGCAGTTCGCCGGCTTCGTCATAGGCTTGCATAATGCTCTTTTCAAAAAGACGGATTTTAGAATTAAGGAAGGTCGCGACAGCGAACGGAATAGGAGGGCCGCTAACGTCGGGCCACACATAACATTCAGGCGTAAATGGGCGGCTTGCGAGTTAGGTCTTATTTTAAGCATCGACTGAATCGCGTGAGCATGGATCGCTTCGGCAGGAAAATTGGCGCCAAAGACATCGACTGCTGCAACGGACGGAGGAGCTCCTCCCTGCTCAAGGGAAGCGCGGCCGTTAGGGCTCACGCGAGGCGTATGCCCCGCGCGGCGGAAAAATGATCGCGTTACCCTCAAACGACCGGCGGACCGGGCGTGAAAACGGCGTTAAGGAACTTGCAGCATCCATCGCAGCGCACGGCTTTTTGCAAAGCCCTGTCGTGCGCCCGGTCAACATCGAGGCACGCAGCAAGAAAGATGAAGACAGGCTTGATGCGCGTTGGCGGTCAGCGTCTCAATGTAGGATCATGACACTTGGTGAAATACGATTGGACTGGCAAAAAGGCCACTCGTTAAGCCAAAGCGCTCCTCTCTGTTCGAACCGGACTGCCTTCTCTAAATAGAAAGACTGCCAAGAGCCTCATCGTCGTCTGCTTCCAGGCGGGAGGTGAACGGCGAAGGTCGAGCAAAATGCCGGCAGCGGTTCTCAATCACCGCTATCCTTTGTCGGACAAGGCGTTCTTCACCCCGGAATTTGAACCACAATATTTCCTCCAGAGCGCTGCGCCATCCTCTGAAG
>JAUSAX010000144.1 GCA_030652315.1 Afipia sp.
CACGGTGGACGTCCTGATGGTTGTGATCGGCGTCAGGCGTCGAGGCTGGCGACAGGCTCGCAGAAACCGAAATGCCGGGCTCGGCGACATCGTGATGGGTATGGCCGAACGACAGGCCAAGCTGCAGCGCCAGCGCGAACAGCGCCAGCAGCGACAGCCTTTTTGCCTTTGATCTCAGCCAGTTCATCAGGAATTACGCCCCGTCCCATCCGGCTCCGGCCCTGATAGGGCCGTTTCAGGATGTTATAATATAACATCGCCGGTCGGGAGCGGGGTGTCAACACGCGAAGGCTGGGCGTGAGGAAGATAGGCGGCCGCACGAGGCCAAAAGGTCACAGGGCATGGCCGTTCGGCGCCGCGCAGGTCGCCAGCGATACGGGCGGTATGGTTGACCGAATCGTAACGAACGGCTGTTCTCATTCGTGCGAGGAGAGCGTGAATGCTCAAGTATTTTGAGAACGTCCGTCTTGTGCGAATGGCTGACGGTAAAACCTACAAGCTCATTCGGGATCTGGGCCTGGTCAAAGGCGGGAAGGGGCTTCGCTGCCACGAAGCGATCATGACCTTCCAGTTCAAGCTGAAGCCGGTCAGCATTCATGTTCCGCTGTCGGAGCTTATTTCGATGCTGTCGGTCGCGGTGGCACGACGTTCGGCCGCATAACTTCCCGCCACGTCACTCATCTGAATTATCCGGCCAGCGTGCTCATTGGCCCAGTCGGCCAATGGCCGATTAGCGGCCTTCGCGCAGCCAGGTGCTGGCGAATGCGCCGAGCAGCAACAGCAGCCCGATCAGGCCGGCGAAGATCGGCAGCACGCCGATGCCGCGCACCACGCTGGCGTCGCGCATTTTGACCCCGAGCCAGCCTTCGCCGCGAAACACCGTCGAGGCGCGCACCGGCAGCACGCGCGGCAGATCGATGCTGCCGCTGTCCGCCACGCGGCGGGTATCGCCGCCGGTCGCCTGCATCAGCGGACGCAGCGCTTCGGTCGTCGATGTCACCTCGGCGAACTCTTTCGGGTTGACCGGGCCGACATTGATCAGCGCCTTGAGCGAACCATCGGTCGCCTGCCAGAGGCCGAGTTCATCGGCGCTGAGCGAGGCGCGCCATTCACCGGGATCGGCCGCGGTCAGTGTGACCTGACGCGTCACGCCCGACGGCGAGGTGACGGTGACAGGCACCACGGCGTCGGCCATGGTCTGCCGCACGACAACGAGATCGCGGCCTTCCACCTTGAGCCGCAGCGCTTCCTCGTCGAGCTCGGGCTGCTTCATCAGCCAGTGCGACATCCGCCGCAGCAGGTCGAGATGCGGGCCGCCGCCTTCATAGCCGCGCGCCCACAGCCAGATGTGATCGGACAGCAGCAACGCGACGCGGCCTTCGCCTTGTCGCGACAGCAGCAGCAGCGGTTTGCCGTCCGCACCTTCCATGATCGGCGGATTGGCAGGATTGCGGGTATCGATCAGGCGGAAAAAGCGGCTCCAGTGCGGGGGTTCGCTGTTGGAGCCTTCAAGCCCGCGCGTCACCGGGTGACGCTTGCCGATACTGCTCAGGCGCGCCGTGAACGCCTGTTCCGTGACGCCGACCGGCTCGGCGGGCAGGATCGTGTCGAGCGGCGTGCGCCAGATGCTGGTCTGGCTGGCGTAGTCGGGACCGGCGGACACCAGCACTGCGCCGCCGCCGCGCACATAGCGCGCGATGTTGTCGAAATACGAAATCGGCAGCACACCTTGCCGGGCGTAGCGATCGAAAATGATCAGCTGAAACTCGTTGATCTTCTGCTGGAACAATTCGCGCGTCGGGAAGGCGATCAGCGACAGTTCGTTGATCGGCGTGCCATCCTGCTTCTCCGGTGGACGCAGAATGGTGAAATGCACCAGATCGACACTGGCGTCGGACTTCAGCAGGTTGCGCCAGGTGCGCTCGCCTGAATGCGGCTCGCCGGAGACCAGCAGCACGCGCAGCTTGTCGCGCACGCCGTCGATCGACACCACGGCGCGGTTGTTCACCGGCGTGAGTTCGCCTTCCAGCTTCGAGGCTTCGATCTCGACGATGTTCGGACCGGCGTGCGGAATGTCGATGGTGACGCTGACCTGCTCGCCGCTGCGCACCGCGCGCTCGCTCAGCACGTCGCCGTCGCGCCGGACCACGACACGCGCGCTCTGGCCGGTCACGCCCTGATCGTCGAGACGATAGGTGATGGTCTGGGTCTGGCCGACGATGCCAAATCGAGGTGCGGCGACGATGGCGACACGGCGATCGCGCTCGTTGCTGCGGCCCGTGATCAGTGCATGAACCGGCGCGTTGAAGCCGATAGCGGCCGCATTGGCGGGAATGTCGTGCACGCGTCCGTCGGTGATCAGGAACGCGCCGGCAACGCGGTCGGTCGGCACATCGGACAGCGCCGATGTGACCGCGGAGAATAGTTTTGTGCCGTCGGTTTCGCCGTCGGCCTGTCCGGCCTCGACCGTGCGAACCTCGATCCCCTTGATCTGCTTGAGCCGGTCAACCAGCGCCTCGCGCGCCTCGTTGGTTTCGCGGGTCCGTTCACCGAAATTCTGGCTCGGGCTCTTGTCGACCACAACGGCGACGACCGACGAGAGAGGTTCGCGCTCCTCGCGCGTGAACGACGGATTGGCCAGCGCCAGCAGGATCAATGTCAGAGCGGCGACGCGTATCGCAGCGCCGCGTGAGCGCGCGATCATGAGGACAGCCGCGATCACGACGATGGCAGCGAGGCCGATCCACAGCACGAGCGTGGGAACGAGGGGCGCGAAGGCGATACCGTAGTTCATAACGTACAGACTTTGAGTTCATCGTCATGCCCGGGCTTGTCCCGGGCATCCACGCCTTCCTTGCGAGCAGACAAGAATAAGACGTGGATGGCCGGGACGAGCCCGGCCATGACGGCGTTACTGTTTAAAGGCGCAATGTTCATGCTCATTGCCCCAGCCGTTCGATAAGCGCAGGCGCGTGCACCTGGTCGGCCTTGTAGTTGCCGGTCAGGGTGTACATCACGATGTTGACGCCGGCGCGGAAGGCCATTTCGCGCTGGCGCGGATCGCGGGGCGTCAGCGGCAGCATCGGTTGTCCATCGGTCCGCATCGCCCAAGCGCCGGCAAGATCGTTCGATGTGATGATGATCGGTGAGACGCCGTCGCCACCGCGTGCGGGCCGGTCGGCGGCTTCTTCGTCATCGACTCGCGGCAGCGTCTCGACCCAGGTCTGTCCGGAGTTGAAGCGGCCCGGGAAGTCGCGCAGCAGGTAGAACGTCTTGGTCAGCACATGCTCGCGCGGCACCGGCTCAAGTTCGGGAATGTCGAGCGAGGACAGGATCTCACGCAGCGTCAGCATGCCCGGCGTTTGCGATTCACCGCCGGGACCGGGTGGCGCTTCGACGGCGTCGCGGGTGTCGAACAGCACCGTGCCGCCCTGTTTCATATAGGCGTCGAGCTTGTTGATGGCGTCCTGCGACGGCTTAGGCGCACCTGTGATCACCGGCCAGTACACCAGCGGGAAGAAGGCGAGTTCGTCGCGCGCCGGATCGACGCCGACCGGCTCGCCGGCTTCCAGCGCGGTGCGTTGCGCGAGAAACAGCGTCAGGCCCGACAGGCCGGCTTTGACGATGGAATCGACGTCGGCGTTGCCGGTGACGACATAGGCGAGGCGGGTCTGCGCGACGGCCTTGATGGCGAAGTCGTCACTGGCGGCGCTGCTTGCAGGAGGTTTCGCGGGCGTGCTCTTGGCCGGAGCTTTCGGCGCTTGCGCGTAAGACGGCGAGGGCAAGCCAGTCACAGACGCCAGCGCGAATGCGACGGCGAGCGCTGCCGTCGCGGTCCGGCGCCGCAACAGAGCCGCGAGGCCGCCGCCGAGAATGGCGACGATGATCGCATCGATCAGGAACAGCGCCAGCGCAGTGGAGAGCAGGATGCCGCGCAGATCGCGCGGCTCGGCATTGGTGTAGGTCGCGCGCTGCGCCTTCAATGCAGAGGTGTCGAGCGGGGCGAGCCTGTCCGCGGCGGCGAGCGCGTTCACCGCGAGCGGGCCGTCGGCAGGGCCGTAAAGACCGGGCGGATGATCGGGCGTGGCGCGGTCGCGATAGTCCGCGCGCAACGGCTTCGCGGTGGAGGGCGGTGGCCCGAACGCGCCGAAGCCGTCGAGGGTGCGGATCGGCGCAACAGTTTCCGCTCCAGCCTCGGCGGCGACGCCTGCGCCTACGTTGGCTGTATAGCCGGACATATCGACGATTCGCCGCAGCATCTCGACGAAGGTGCCAGACAACGGCAGGTCCGACCAGCGCATATCGGCGCTGATATGGAACAGCGCGATCAAGCCTTTGTCACGATGTTCGCCGGTCACCAGCGGCGTGCCGTCTGCGAGCGAGGCCCAGCTTCGCGCGGCAAGCCCCGGATCGGGCTCGGCCAGCACCTGACGCGTCACGGTGATGTCTTTCGGAACGGCGAGACCTGCGAACGGTCCGTCGGCGGCGAATGACGCCAGCGGTTGCGGTTTCTCCCAGGTGAGGCTGCCTCCCAGGCTGCGGCCGCCGCGCCGCAGTCTCACCGGCACGAGATCGTCGTCGCCTGCGGCAAGGCGCGGCCCGGCGAAGCGCACCAGCACGCCGCCCTGCCTGATCCATGCGTTGAGCCGGTCGCGGATTTCAGGCGACAAGGTGCCGACGTCGGCAAGCACGATCATAGGCAGCTTCTGGTCGAGAAACTGTCCGATCGCGACAGCCGGCGAGCCGCGTTCGCCAAGCCGCACATCGGCGAACGGCGCCAGCGCGCGCGTGAGATAGAATGTCGATGCCAGCAGCGGCTGCGCGGTGTCGCTGGTCGCGCCGGAAACGATGCCGATGGCGCGGCGGCGCCAGCGCTTGTCGAGCAGTTGCACCGCGCCGGCCGAACGCTCGCCGGAGACTTCGAGCCGCGTGATGTCGTTGCGCAATTCCACCGGCAGGTCGAAACTTGCATCGGTTTCGCGGTCTTGTGCACCGAACGCAAACTTCGCCTCGCCAATCGGCGAACCCTTCTGGTCGAGCGCGCGCACAAGTCCGGCGTCACCGCCGCCGGTATTGGCGCGCAGCACCTTCACCGTCATCTTTGCCGCTGCGTTCTCCGCCGCGACCAGCGCATGCGCTGGCGGAGTGCCGCCTTCGAAAATCGTCAGCGTGCGATCCTGAATCGTTTTCGCCAGGCCTTCGGTGAACTCGCCGCCGCGTCCGGTGTCGATGCCGTCGCTAAGCCAGACAATCTCGCCGTCGCCGGTCTTGGCAAGGAAGCGCGCCAACGTGGGCAAGGTTTCAACACGCTCGACGGAGTAGGGCTTCGGCGCAAGCTGGCGCAGCGCCACCCGTGCAGTGCCCGCCGGCATCAGTGTGATGTCGCGGGTCGAGTCCGACAGCGGAACGAGCGCGACAGCGCGCCGGTCGGCTTCCGCATTGGAAATCAGTTCGTCGGCGGTCTTGATGCGGGCATCCCAGTTGGACGCAGCGCTCCAGCCGTCATCGAGCAGCAGCACCAGCGGCGCGCTGGAGCGCGTCACGCCTTCACTCGGATTCCAGATCGGACCGGCGGCCGCGAGAATGACGAGAGCGGCGGCGAGCAGGCGCAACAGTGTCAGCCACCAGGGCGAGCGCGATGGTGTTTCTTCCTTGGGCGCGATGTCGAACAGCAGACGCGTCGGCGGAAAATCAACGCGGCGCGGGCGCGGCGGCATCACGCGCAACAGCCACCACAGCGCCGGCAGGCTCAGGAGTCCCATCAGCAGCCACGGCTCGGCGAATGAGAGCGGCAGACCCATCATGAGTTGCGCCCCGCTGTCACGGCGACGCGGCCTGCGCTGCCTTTGGCGACCATCATGCCGCTGTGCAGATACAGCAGCAGTTCGGCGGCGGAGCGATCGGTGGTGTGGGTCGAGAACAGCCAGCCGAGCTTGCTGGTTTCCTCGCGGATGGCGGCGCGATGCGCGGCGACGCGCGCGATGTAATCCTTGGCCCAGGTTTCGGCGCGCCCAGCGGTGATGACTTCGCCGCCTTCGGGTTCGACGAACTCGACGCGGCCGGAATAGGGAAACGTTTCCTCGGCGGGATCGACAACCTGCAACAGGGTGCCGTGCGCGCCCGACGAGGAAAGTCCGGCGAGCATGGCGCGGATATCGCCGATCGGCGACCAGAAATCGGACAGCACCACGACTTCCGACAGCGCTGACGGCACGAAGGACGGCGGCAGGCTCGAACGCGCGACAGTGTCGTGCACGATGGCCTGCGCCATCTTGTCGACGATGTTGCTGCTCGAACTCGGATTCATCAGGCCGGGGATGCCGACGCGTTCGCCACCGGCCACCAGCAGGTCGGCCAGCGCGAACGTCACCACCAGCGCGCGCTCAAGCTTGCTGTCGCGCGCGGTCTTGGAAGCGAACGCCATCGACTTGGAGCGATCCGGCCACAGCCACACGGTGTGCGCGGCCTCCCATTCCTGCTCGCGGACGTAGAGATGATCGTCGCGCGCCGAACGCCGCCAGTCGACATTCTGCGCGGCCTCGCCGGAGACGAAGCGGCGATATTGCCAGAAGTTCTCGCCGGTGCCGGCGCGCCGCCGCCCGTGCAGGCCGTGGATGACGTTGGCCGAGATGCGCCGCGCTTCCAGCACGAGACGCGGCAGCGACGCGGCGAGCGAACGGCTTTCACCATCGGCGCGTCGGACTGCTTCGATCTCCACAAGTGCGGGTTGCGGCCGTGCTGCCATTAGCCGATCCGTGATTTGAGTTGCTTGATGATGTCGGGAATGGTGCGGCCCTCCGCGCGCGCCGAGAACGTCAGCGCCATGCGGTGCTTCAGTACGGGCTCCGCGAGATCCAGCACGTCGTCGATCGACGGCGCGAGCCGTCCGTCGAGCAGCGCGCGCGCGCGGACCGCGAGCATCAGCGCCTGGCTGGCGCGCGGTCCCGGTCCCCACGCGATCGATTTGCCGAGTTCGCCGCTGTCCTCACCTGGACGCGCGGACCTGACGAGCGACAGAATCGCCTCGACGACGGAATCGCCGACCGGCAGACGGCGCACCAGCCGCTGCGCGGTGATCAGCGTTTCGGCGGTCATCGCCACTTTCGCGACGGTCTGTTCGGCACCGGTGGTTTCGAACAGGATTTTGCGCTCGGCGTCGCGGTCCGGATATTCGACGTCGATTTCCATCAGGAAGCGGTCGAGTTGTGCCTCCGGCAGCGGATAGGTGCCTTCCTGCTCCAGCGGATTCTGCGTGGCGAGCACATGGAATGGCTTCGGCAGATCGTGCCGCGCCCCGGCCACCGTGATGTGCTGTTCCTGCATCGCCTGCAGCAAAGCGGACTGCGTGCGCGGGCTGGCACGGTTGATTTCGTCCGCCATCAGGAGTTGCGCGAACACCGGCCCCGCGATGAAGCGGAACGAGCGCTTGCCGCTGACGCTTTCGTCCAGCACTTCGGCGCCGAGAATATCGGACGGCATCAGGTCCGGCGTGAACTGCACGCGCTTGGCGTCGAGGCCGAGCGTGATGCCCAGTGTTTCGACGAGCTTGGTTTTCGCCAGACCCGGAACGCCGATCAGCAATGCGTGTCCGCCGGACAGGATCGTCACCAGCGCATTTTCGACGACACGCTCCTGTCCGAAGATGACAGTCGAAACCGCCTCCCGGGCGGTGCGGATGTTCCCCGCGATCTGCTCGGCCGAGCGCACGATCACGTCTTCCAGTTTCTCGACACCTTCTGCGCCAGCCATATTCATCGCTCCTTGCGTGGACCGCACGATTCCGTCTTCGGGTTCCGCGGGACTCAAAGCCTGGACTTCAGACCGCAGGCCCATGCTAAACCCGTGCAAAGGCCATGTATTCTCTTATGTATTCACCCGTTCGGGCTGTCCCCACATTAGCGGGTGGGGGGCTTGAAACTCATCACGATGTGGCGAGTAATCGCGCCACGCGCCGAGGTGATTTGTTGGTCGTTGTCATGCGTTCTCGATCAGCGGCCTCTCGGCTTTCGGGTTTTTGTTGTGCACCATTCGTGCCAAACAGAAGCGTCAACGGTCAGGGCAAACAATGGCGAACCAAGGGCAGAAACAGGAGCCGAATCCGGTCCAGCGTCTGGACGGGCTGACTCATGCTGCGCGCGGTGCTGCGACAAAAGGTCTGCCGCCGGTCCATTTGTGGAATCCGCCCTTCTGCGGCGACCTCGACATGCGGATCGCGAGCGACGGCACATGGTTCTATCTTGGGACACCGATCGGGCGGCCGGCGCTGGTGAAGCTGTTTTCCACGATTCTCAAGCGCGAGGACGGCAAGTATTTTCTGGTTACTCCTGTGGAGAAAGTCGGCATCCGCGTCGATGACGCGCCGTTTCTCGCGGTGGAGATGGAGAAGGACGGCGAGGGCGCGGCGCGGACGTTGAGTTTCCGCACCAATGTCGACGAATGGGTGCCATGCGATGGCGCCCACCGGCTGCGTTTCGAAGCTGCCGCCGACGGCGGGCTGACGCCATATCTCCACGTGCGTGCGGATTTGTGGGCAAAAGTCACACGCGCGCTCTATTATGATCTGGTCGAGATGGGTGAAATTCGACTCGTCGATGGCCGTGAGATGTTCGGGGTCATGTCCGGCGGCGAGTTCTTCTCGATGGCGGACGCCGCGCAGGCGCGCGATCCTGTTTGACGAAAGAGGATTTGGGTTGACGAAGACTGTTTTGAAAGACGCGATACCTGCCAGCATCGCGGCAGCGGCCGAGATCACGCCTGGCGAATTCTTTCGCCGGTCGCGTGAACGCCTGAATTTCGACGTGCCGCCCGGATTGACCGACGCCGCCGTGCTGGCGCCGACCGGCGATTTCGGCACCGATGCGATGCTGCAGATCATCGCGCAGGAGCGCCCCGTGCGTCCGGCGGCGGTTCTCGTTCCGATCGTGGAGCGCGATGTGCCGATGGTGCTGCTGACCAAACGCGCCGAACATCTCAACGAGCACGCCGGACAGGTCTCGTTTCCCGGCGGCAAGATCGACCCGACCGATGCTTCGCCGATGGATGCGGCGCTGCGCGAAGCCGACGAGGAGATCGGACTCAAACGGGATTTCATCGAACCGATCGGCTACCTCGATGTGTATGCCACCGGTTTCGGATTTCGGATTCTGCCGACGCTGGCGCGTGTCCGGCCGGGCTTTGAACTCACGATCAATGCCAATGAAGTGGATGCCGCATTCGAGGTGCCGCTGGCGTTCCTGATGGACCCGGTCAATCACAAGCTCGGCAGCAAGGAATTCCGCGGCATGCAGCGTTCGTTTTACGAGATGCCGTTCGAGACGCATTACATCTGGGGCGCGACGGCGGGCATGCTGCGCGCGATGTATGAACGGATTTGTCTTTCATGATCCGTCCCGTCATCACCGAAATCGGAATCTTCCTCATTCCATTCGCGGTCTATGCGGCGTTCCTTCTGGCAAGCCGCTCGGGCGTCTGGGTCAAGTCGTCGTGGCCGCTGCATGTCGTCGGCAAGCTGGCGGTGGCGGCGTTCGTGCTTGTGATCGTCAGTCTGGTGTTGCTGGCGCATTTTTCCGGCGCGCCTCCGGGCTCGACCTATACCCCCGCGCATGTCGAGGACGGCAAGCTGATCCCGGGGTCCGAGAAATGAGCGCACCGCGTTCGCTGCGCGACGCCCCCTGGTTGAAGGCTGGCGCGACGGCGCGGGTGCTGGCCTTGCTCAATGCGGACGGCGAGGAGGCGCGGGTGGCCGGCGGCGCGGTGCGCAATGCGCTGCTCGATCTTCCCGTCGGCGATATCGATATCGCAACCACGGCGCTGCCGGACGAAGTGATCCGCCGCGCAAAGCTCGCGCATATCAAGTCGGTGCCGACCGGCGTGGACCACGGCACGGTCACGCTGGTGATCGAGGGCCAGCCGTTCGAAGTGACCACGCTGCGCGAAGATATTGAAACCTTCGGGCGCAAGGCGAAGGTGGCCTTCGGCCGTGACTGGACGCGCGACGCGATGCGCCGCGACTTCACCATCAACGGCTTGTCGGTGACGCCGGACGGTGTTGTTCACGACGAAATTGGCGGGCTTGCGGACATCGAAGCCCGCCGCGTGCGCTTCATCGGCGAGCCCGCGCAGCGCATTGCCGAGGATTATCTGCGCATCCTGCGCTTCTTCCGGATTCACGCGGCCTATGGCGAGGGTGCGCCGGACCCTGCCGGGTATGAGGCCTGCATCGCCGGGCGTGATGGCCTCTCGGGCCTGTCAGCCGAGCGGATACGCATGGAAATGCTCAAGCTGATGGTGGCCAAAGGCGCCGCGCCGGCGCTGGTGGCGATGGACGACGCCGGGCTGCTGCTGCGGCTGACGGCGGGCGTGGTTTATCACGGCGCTCTCGCCAACATGATCGCCGTCGAGCGCGGACTGGGAATTGGACCGGACGCAACGCTGCGCCTTGGCGCATTGGCGGTCGCGGTCACCGAAGATGCAAAGCGCTTGTCACTGCGCTGGCGGTTGTCCAATGCCGAAACCAAGCGACTGGATTCGATGGGGCATCGCTGGTGGCGGGCTGCCGGCATGGACGAGGCGACGGCCCAGCGCAGGTTGTACCGGCTCGGCGCGCCGCGCTATCTCGACCGGGTCATGCTGGCATGGGCGCGGGCGGGGCGGGATTTCAACTCGCCGCAGTGGCGTGATCTGGCGACGCTGCCGCAGCGGTGGACGGCTCCCGTTTTTCCGCTCAAGGCGGCGGACTTCATTGCGCGTGGCATCGCGGAAGGTCCGGCACTCGGTCATGTGCTGACGCTGGCCGAAGACGCGTGGCTGGCGATGCAGTTTCCGCTCGATGCAGCGGCGCTGACAACCATCGCCGATGACACCGTCGCGCGATTCACGCGGGATCACCGGCTTTGATCGGCGCTGCCGGGTGGTTCCCGGCAGCTGTTTTTTGGCAGAGCAGCGACCTCAGGCGACTTCCGCCGTTTTCTTCGCGTGATGGTCTTCGCTTTCGATCTCGCTCTCGTTTTCTTCGCTGTCCTCGTCTTCGTCGTGTTCGTCCTCTTCGTCCGACATGTCGATGTGGGCGACTTCGAGAACGGAGGCGGGAAGCTTCTCGCGGAACAGGTCGCCTTCCTCGCCGAGCCAGATGCACTCGACCGTCTCGTCGGTGACCTCGGCAACGGTCATCGCCTGACCGCCGGATTTGAGAATAACGACGTCGCCTGCTTTCAGTTTCATGATCGGCTCCTTGCTGATGTGAGGAGCCTGCAGCCTAGCCGCGGGTCATGACACGGCGACAAAGAGAGGTTGATAGGATTTGCGACAAAAAGAAAAAGCCCCGGACCATGTCCGGGGCTTTGAATTTCAGAGATCCGTCGATGTTTAGCGGACAATACCGAGGACATAGCCGAGCATGTCGAACTTGTAGTTCAGACCGACCTTGGCGGTATGAATGCCGGGGAGGCTGGTCGTGGTCCAGACCTGCGTGCCGGCATTGCCGTTGAGGTTGCCCGTGGTGGTGATGTTGTTGTCGAAGCCGAGATAGAGGTATTCGGCCTTCACGCTCCACTTGTTGTCGATGGCATACTCCCAGCCGCCGCCGATCGCGTAACCGAGGCGATACTTGGTGTGCATGGTGTCAATGTGATTGCCGGGGGTGCCGTCGGACACGCCGGTTTCGAAGTCGACCAGTGCCGCGCCGCCCTTGACGTAGATCAGCGAGCGGTCGAACGCGTAACCGAAGCGGGCTGCCCAGACGCTGTAAAGACCTTCAGCGCGGGTCGTCGCAATCGAGGTCGCCGATCCGGCATAGGCGGACGAACCCTTGAGGCCGATGTAGCCGGTTTCACCTTCGTAACCGATCACCCAGTTCGGAGCGAACTGGTAATTGTAGCCGCTGGTGTAGCCGCCGATCACGCTTGAGCCGTAGCCGTAGGACGCCGGGGCGCCCGCGAAGATCGGTGCGCCTGCGCCGTTAACCGGCACGCCGGTCACAACATCCTCGGCACCGAATGCGCCGCCGACGTAACCGCCGATGTAACCGCCGGTCCAGGTGAAGACCTGCACCGGAGGCGCCTTGCGATAGATCGGCGCGGTGCCGAGATCGGCTGCGGAAGCCGCGCCTGCCAGGCCAACGCCGGCGGTCGCGAGGAGGAGTACAGCAATCTTTCGCATCGGAGCCCCTTAGAAACGTTGGTGGCGGCACGATTCCGCCACACCTATGGCCATCAAAATACGTGGAGGGCGGCTCGGGCTCAAATGGTTTCCGGTCTGTCCCGCGTTCTGCGGTACCGTTCTTTGCCGAGTGTGCTGTCTCGGTGACAGGTCGAGACCGCTCAGAAAGTGCCGTTTTATTAAGCTTTTATGAACTTTTGCCTGTCGCGGGAGCCGTTACGGCCACTTCACCTCGGGCGGCATCGACGACAGGATCGAATCGACATTTCCGCCTGTTTTCAGGCCAAAAATAGTCCCCCGGTCATAGAGCAGGTTGAACTCGACATAGCGGCCCCGGCGGACGAGCTGCTCCTGGCGGTCCTCGTCGGTCCAGGCATCCTTGAAATTCCGCCGCACCAGCTCCGGGTAGATACCGGCAAAGGTCCGGCCGACGTGCTGGGTGAAGGCCAGGTCGGCGTCCCAGTCTCCCGAATCGAGCCAGTCATAGAAAATGCCGCCGATGCCGCGGGCCTCCTTGCGATGGGGCAGGTAGAAATACTCGTCGCACCAGGTTTTGTATTTCTCGTAAGGGGCGACCGCCGTATGGGCATCGCAGGCTGCCTTCATCGCCGCATGAAAGGCGACCGTGTCGGGGTCGTCCTGCGTCCGCCGCCGGTCGAGCACCGGGGTCAGGTCCGCGCCGCCGCCGAACCATGCCTTGGTCGTCACCACGAAGCGCGTGTTCATGTGGACCGCGGGGATGTTCGGATTGCGCGGATGAATAATCAGCGAAACGCCGGAGGCCCAGAACCGCGGATCGTCGGCGGCCCCGGGAATCTGTGCGCGGAATTCCGGCGCGAATTCGCCGTGCACGGTCGAGCAATGCACGCCGGCTTTCTCAAAGAGACGTCCACGCAGCACCGACATCACGCCGCCGCCACCCGGTTTCCCCGAGTGATCGGTGCGATCCCACGGCGTGCGCACGAAACGCCCGGCGTCGCCGGGATAAAGTGCAGCCGGCGCGTCGGCTTCTAGCTTTTCCAGCGCGAGGCAAATGTCATCGCGCAGTCGCTCGAACCACACCCGCGCCTGCTGTTTGCGTTGCTCGATCGTGGTGATGACGGGCTGTTCCAATGGACGTCTCCGGCTAGCCCTGCGGGCCGTAATAAGTGCAGCTTTCGTTGCAACTGTCGCGGTGAACGCTGACGCGGGTGACCTTGCCCGCGTGCTGGACCCGGTCCCAGATGAAGCGCGTGAGGTTTTCCAGCGTCGGTGCGCCCAGCGCCTCGACCTTGTTGAGCAGCTTGTGGTCGAGCTTTTTCTGCACGTCGGCCATCGATCGTTCGAGCACACCCAGGTCCATCACCATCCCGGTGGCGGGATCGGGCGTGCCGCGGATGCTGATCTCGGCGCGGAACGAATGGCCGTGGATTTCGTCGCTGGCTTCGCCCAGCGTCGTGCCCGGCAGCGAATGCGCGGCCTCGAAACGGAACGATTTCGTCAATTCCCACATCGGCGTCATTTACCTCTGTTCGTTGAAATCGTCATCCCGAGGTGCGAGGCGTTCTTTGCGCCGAGCCTCGAAGGATGGCGGGCCGTCGCCCTTCGAGGCTCGCTAGAGCTCGCGCCTCAGGGTGACGGCTCATGTTCATCCCTATCTGATCCCAAGCGTCTTGTGCGTTTGGACGCTGAGGCGCCACTGCGGATGACGCAGGCAATACGCGATTGCCGCTTGCGTGCTTTGCGCTATGTCAGGTCCGTCCATCGGCTGCAACGAGAACCGCTCGAATTCCAGGCCCGCGAAATCCTCCGGAGTGTTTTCCTCCTGCGGATAGACCAGTTTCAATTCGTGCCCCTTGCGGATGACCAGTTCCGATCCGGCCTTCGGGCTGACGCAGATCCAGTCGAGGCCGGGCGGGGCCGCGATGGTGCCGTTGGTCTCGACCGCGATGGTGAAGCCGCGCGCATGCAACGCATCGATCAGGGCGGGATCGATCTGGAGCAGGGGCTCGCCGCCGGTCAGGACCGTATAGCGGTGGTCTTGCGGACCCACCCATTGCTCGGCGATGGCGGAGGCGAGCTCGTCGGCGTTCGCGTAGCGTCCCCCGAGCGTACCGTCCATGCCGACAAAATCGGTGTCGCAGAACTTGCATACGGCCTCAGTGCGGTCCTGCTCGCGGCCGGTCCACAGGTTGCAGCCGCTGAACCGGCAGAACACGGCGGTGCGCCCGGCGTGGGCGCCTTCGCCTTGCAATGTCAGGAAGATTTCCTTGACCGCGTAACTCAACTCGCCGTTCCTTTTTGATTTGCCGTGTTTTCTTAACGCGAACCGGTGCCCACTTCGCTTGAAAACACGCTGCCTGTTTGTCTGAGCGCTTCACCGAGCGCCATCGCGACCGTCATGGCGACGTTCAGGGAGCGCATTCCTGAAGCGATCGGGATGACCAGCCGTTCGTCGGCCGCGTTTACCACGTCATCCGGGACGCCGGCGGATTCCCGGCCGAACAGCAGGATGTCGTCATCCCGATAGATATGTTCGAGATAGGGCGTTGCCGCCTTCGTCGAAAAAAGAACCAGCCGGCCGCCGGACCGGGCGCGCCAGGCCTCGAAGGCGGCCCATGAATCGTGGCGCACGATGGTGACCTGGTCGAGGTAGTCCATGCCGGCGCGGCGGAAATGCCGGTCGGAAATGGGAAATCCGGCCGGCTCGATAATGTGGGCCTCCACGCCGAGACAGGCACAGAGCCGCAGAATCGTTCCGGTGTTTTGCGGGATGTCAGGTTGAAAAAGGACGACACGCATCGGAAAGCAGCCTTTGGCCCCGGTGGAAAACGTGAGGAAAAATCACAGCTATGGGCGGTTTTAGTGCGTCGCACTAAATGTGCCGATAGCGGGCTTGCGCTCTCCCGGCAAGGGTGCCAATAGATCGATTCTAGATCGTATGTTCTGCCCGGTTGAGTAGGACAAGTGGTCATTCTGCCACCGCGGGGCCCGCGGGCACCGGCTTCCTCTCCCGGCGCATGCGATGCGTCGTAAGGGGATGGGTCAGCCGGTTGCAGTTCGGAAAGGGTTTGCAATCGTGACGTCTTCATCATCGGCCGCTGCGACACGCCGTGATTTTCTCTATGTAGCGACGGGATCCGTAGCTGCCGTTGGCGCGGCGGCAGTGGCCTGGCCGCTGATTTCCCAGATGAACCCGGACGCCTCGACCATCGCGGCAGGCGCTCCGATCGAAGTGGATCTTACGCCGATCGCCACCGGACAGGACATCAAGGTGTTCTGGCGCGGCAAGCCGATCTACATCATGAACCGCACCAAGAAGCAGATCGACGAGGCGCGCGCTGTTCCGACCGCGAGCCTTCCCGATCCGGAGAGCGACCAGGCGCGTGTCAAGGAAGGCCACGACCAGTGGCTCGTCGTGGTCGGCATCTGCACGCATCTTGGCTGCATTCCGATTGCCCACGAAGGCACCTATGACGGCTTCTTCTGCCCGTGCCACGGCTCGCAGTACGACACCTCGGGCCGTATCCGCTCAGGCCCGGCACCGACCAACCTCCCGGTGCCGCCTTACGCCTTCATCTCCGACACCAAAATCAAAATCGGCTAACTTTCGTTGAACCGATTGCGTCGCTTCTTCTTTTTCAGGATCGCATCATGAGCGGACCATCCAACTACCAGCCGCAGAATCCCGCCATGAAGTGGCTCGAGCGGCGCCTCCCGATCGGTGGGCTGATCCACTCGTCATTCGTGGCCTATCCGACGCCGCGTAACCTCAACTACTGGTGGACGTTCGGCGCCATCCTTTCGATGATGCTCGGCGTGCAGATCATCACCGGCGTCATCCTGGCGATGCACTACACCCCGCATGTCGATTTCGCCTTCAAGTCGGTCGAACTGATCGTTCGCGACGTCAACTACGGCTGGCTGCTGCGCTACCTGCATTCCAACGGCGCGTCGATGTTCTTCATCGCCGTATACATTCACATGTTCCGCGGCCTCTATTACGGCTCATACAAGGAGCCGCGCGAGGTGCTGTGGATTCTCGGCGTCATCATCTACCTGCTGATGATGGCAACCGGTTTCATGGGCTACGTGCTGCCGTGGGGCCAGATGAGCTTCTGGGGCGCCACCGTCATCACCAACCTGTTCTCCGCCATTCCGTATTTCGGCGAGAGCATCGTGACGCTGCTGTGGGGCGGGTACTCGGTCGGCAATCCGACGCTGAACCGCTTCTTCTCGCTGCATTACCTGCTGCCGTTCGTGATCGCGGGCGTCGTGGTGCTGCACGTCTGGGCGCTGCATGTCGCCGGTCAGAACAACCCGGCTGGCGTCGAGCCGAAGACCGAGAAGGACACCGTGCCGTTCACGCCTTATGCGACCCTCAAGGACGCGTTCGGCATGACCTGCTTCCTGCTGTTCTTCGCCTGGTTCCTGTTCTACATCCCGAACTATCTGGGCGATCCCGACAACTACATTCCGGCCAACCCGGCCGTTACGCCCGCGCACATCGTTCCTGAATGGTATTACCTGCCGTTCTACGCGATCCTGCGTTCGGTCCCGAACAAGCTCGCTGGCGTTATCGCGATGTTCAGCGCGATCATCGTGCTGGCATTCCTGCCGTGGCTCGACTCGGCCCGGACACGTTCGTCGAAGTATCGTCCGCTCGCCAAGCAGTTCTTCTGGATCTTCGTGGCGGTCTGCTTCGGTCTCGGCTGGCTCGGCGCCAAGCCCGCGGAAGGCATCTATGTCGTCGCCGGTCGTGTCCTGACGTTCGCCTACTTCGCCTACTTCCTGATCGTGCTGCCGATTCTCAGCCGCATCGAGAAGGCGCGTCCGCTGCCGAATTCGATCGCCGAAGACGTGCTGCGCAAGACTGGCAAGGTTTCGGCCATGATCGCGCTTGCGGTCGGCGGCATGCTGATGCTGGGCGGCGCGGACAAGGCGCGCGCGGCCGAGGGTGCTCCGACGCCCCCGTCGCTGAAGTGGTCGTTTGCCGGCCCGTTCGGCAAGTTCGATCAGGGCCAGTTGCAGCGCGGCCTCAAGATTTACAAGGAAGTCTGTGCGGCTTGCCACGGATTGTCGTTTGTCGCGTTCCGCAACCTCGCCGATCCCGGCGGCCCGGGCTATTCGCCTGCGCAGGCGGCTGCCTTCGCGTCGGAATACAAGGTCAAGGATGGACCGGACGACAAGGGCGAGATGTTCGAGCGTAACGGCCGTCCGGCTGACTACTTCCCGTCGCCATATCCGAACGAGCAGGCGGCGCGCGCCTCGAACGGCGGTGCCTTTCCGCCGGACCTGTCGCTGATCGCCAAGGCCCGTGGTTACGAGCGCGGCTTTCCGCAGTTCCTGTTCGACGCCTTCATCCAGTTCCAGGAGAAGGGCCCGAACTATCTCGATGCGCTGATGCAGGGTTACGAGGACAAGGCGCCCGCCGGCTTCGCGCTGCCCGAAGGGTCGTACTACAACAAGTTCTTCCCCGGTCACGCGATCAAGATGCCGAAGCCGCTCAGCGACGGCCAGGTGACCTATGACGACGGTTCGCCGGCGACGGTGCAGCAGTATGCCAAGGACGTCTCGGCGTTCCTGATGTGGACTGCCGAGCCGCATCTCGAGGCCCGCAAGCGCCTCGGCCTGCAGGTCATGCTCTTCCTGATCGTGCTGTCGGGTCTGCTGTACTTCACCAAGAAGAAGGTCTGGGCCGACGCTCACTAAGCCTTCTTGAATTCCGGATTGCGAAAGGCCCCCGTTGGGGGCCTTTTTGCTGCGCCGATGCTTCAATGCAGCATCGACATCGGCCGGATGCGCTCCGTTTCCCATGGGAGCGATGACGGAGGCTGATCGCATCCCGGCGACACTGGCGTCCCGTGATCCGCTCAACTAACCTTGGCGGCCTGGGGCTGAGGGACACATGACGGGCGCACCGATCGACGACATTCTGCTCAACATCAATCCGACCGGGCAACTCGTGCTCGGCGGCGTGCTTGCGCTGATCATCTACGGCGTGGCGCTCGATCTGCGGATCGATGACTTCATCGAAGTGTTCCGCAGGCCGATTGCGCCGCTTTCCGGCCTGCTGGCGCAGCTTGCGGTGCTGCCTGCGGTGACCTGGGCGATCACCATGCTGCTGAAGCCGCAGCCCAGCATCGCGCTCGGCATGATGGTGGTGGCGGCGTGTCCGGGCGGAAACATCTCCAACCTGATCACGCACATGGCGCGGGGCAACACCGCGCTCTCGATCAGCATGACCGGCGTGTCGAGCCTGCTCGCCATTGTCACAACGCCGCTCAACATCCTGTTCTGGGCGGCGCTCAATCCCGACACCGCGGCGCTGCTGCGGCAGGTGAGCATCGAGCCGCTGTCATTCCTCGGCTCGACCATGGCGATCCTCGGTATTCCGATGGCTCTGGGTCTTGCGACCGTGCACTACTGGCCGCGACTCGGCCATCAGCTGCGCCGTCCGCTGCAGATCATGTCGTTTCTGTTTCTGGTCGCGTTCATCGGCGGCGCGATCTTCACCAATGCGCGCTATCTGACGATCTTCGTGCAGTCGATCCTGCCGTTCGTGGTGCTTCACAATGCCATCGCCATCGGGCTCGGCTGGGGTACCGCCAAGGTGTTGCGGCTCAGCGATTACGACACGCGGGCGATGACGATTGAAGTCAGCATGCATAATTCTGGTTTAGGCCTCGCGCTGATCCTCAACCAGTTCGACGGCCTCGGCGGCGCGGCGCTGGTCGCGGCGGGGTGGGGCGTCTGGCACCTGATTTCCGGATGGGCGCTGGCGGCGTGGTGGAAGCGCCGCGATCCGCATCCACAGGGCGGAAGCCAGCTCCCACGCACGGACACGGCAGAATGAGCGAAGCTCACGCAGGACAATACGCCATGCACGGCGGCGTGCTGGTCACCGGCGCTGCCGGCTTTATCGGAAAGTCGCTGATCGCCGAGCTCGCGCGCGTCAACGCGAATTCGGAGATCGTCGCGCTCGATATGCGCGAGGTCGCAGCCAATGAGCGTCTCCCCAATGTCACCTATGTGACCGGCGACGTGCGCGATCCTGCCCTCAGGGATATTTTTCAGGCGCACCGCCCGCAGACCGTGGTGCATCTCGCCTCCGTCGTCGCGGTCGGCGGCGATCCGCAGCGCGACTGGGAAATCGACGTGCTCGGGACCAAGAACGTGCTGCAATCCTCGCTCGATGCCGGTGTTGAACACCTGATCGTCACGTCCAGCGGCTCGGCCTATGGCTATCACGCCGACAATCCGGTGCCGCTGCACGAGAGTGATCCGCTGCGCGGCAACGCGGATTTTCCCTACGCGCGCAACAAGCGCGAGGTCGAGGAAATGCTGATCGAATGGCATGACCTCCATCCGCATCTCGAGCAGACCGTGTTCCGCCCCTGCACGGTGCTGGGGCCAACCACCAACAACCAGATCACTGCGATTTTCGAGCGGCCGGTGGTGATGGGCGTCAGCGGCACCGCGACGCCGTTCTCGCTGATCGCCGACAGCGACGTGGTGGAGGCATTGGCGCTGGCGGTGCGTCAGCCGAAACCCGGCATCTACAATCTCGCCGGTGACGGCACGCTGAGCCTGCGCGAAATCGCGCAGCTCAATCACCGGCCCTATGTGGCGATTCCGCCTGCGCTCCTGAAATCCGCGCTGTGGCTGCTGCAGCTGCTGCGCGTCACCAAGCTCGGCCCTCGGGCAGTCAAGTTCGTCCAGTACCGGCCAGTGCTGTCCAACGACAAGCTGAAATCCGAATTCGGATTCACGCCGCAGTATGACGCGCGCAAGGTGTTCGAGCGCTATCGCGATGGCCGGGCGGAGCGCGAGAAATGACGACGCTCGTTATCGGCGCAGGGCCGGCGGGCCTTGCCGCCGTCAGAAGTCTCAAGCAGGCCGATTTGCCGGTGAAGGTCGTCGAGCGAAACGCCGATGTCGGCGGGCAATGGCTCTACGGCGCTGAACCCAGCGCGGTCTATGCCTCGACCCATCTGATCTCGTCGAAGCGCACCACGGCTTATGCGGATTTCCCGATGCCGGAGGACTGGCCGGCCTATCCGGGCCACGAGCGTGTGTCGGAATACTTTAAGTCGTTCGCGAAACACTTCGATCTCTACCCTTCGATTCGCTTCAACACCAAGGTCAGCAAAATCGAGCAGCGCGACGGAAGCTGGCGCGCGACGCTGAGCGACGGCACCACCGACGACTATGAGAGCGTGATCTTCGCCAACGGCCATCTCAGCGATCCCCTGATGCCGAAGATTCCGGGCGAATTCAGCGGCAAGCTGATGCACGCGAAGGACTACAAGACCGCCGATATTTTCGAGGGCAAGCGCGTGCTCGTCGTCGGCATGGGCAACACCGGCTGCGACATCGTCGTCGATGCGATTCACCGCGCCAAACAGGTGCTGTGGAGCGTGCGCGGCGGCAACCATTTCGTGCCGAAATTCCTCGCCGGGAAACCTGCCGACGAAGGCAACCACAAGCCGAAGCGTTTCATTATTCCGAAGCGGCTACGCTCGATGCTGCATGAGCCGATCCTGCGGTTTCTGGTGGGGCCGCCCGAGCGTTTCGGCCTGCCGAAGCCGGAGCATCGGCTTTACGACAAGACGCCGATCGTCAACTCGCTGGTGCTGCAGCATCTGGGGCAGGGCGATGTCACATTGCGCAAGCCGATCAAGGAATTCCGCGGCGACACGGTCGTGTTCACCGACGGGCAGGAAGATCAGGTCGATCTGGTGCTGCTCGCGACCGGATACGAGATCACGTTTCCGTTTCTGGAAGATTTGTCAGAGCTGAACTGGCAGCCGGAGAAAAGCGCGCCGCGACTCTACCTCAACATCTTTCCGTCACGCCCGAATGGTCTCTACGTCGCGGGATTGCTGGAAGGTGCAGGCGTCGGCTGGCCGGGCCGCGCGCTGCAGACCGACCTGATCGCCGCCTACATCAAGGCGCAAAAGGAAAATCCAGACACGATGGCGGACTTCCGCGACAAGATTGCCGCCTTTCATGCGCAACCTTTACGCAAGGATCGCGGGGAACACGGAATTTTTGTCGACTTCCTGCAATACAAACGTGATCTTCAGAAAGCCATCGCGAGCTTGAGCGTTGCTTCGCCCGCGGTATAAGACAACCAAACATCGGAGGACATCATGGGCACGAACGTTACTTTCAAGCGGCCAGACGGCAAGGACGCCACCGGCTATCTCGCCAACGCCGCGCGGGGAAATGCGCCGGGCGTCGTCGTCATTCAGGAATGGTGGGGACTGTCTGAAAATATCATGGGGCTCGTTGACCGCTTTGCCCTTGCAGGATTCGATGCGCTCGCGCCCGATCTCTATGACGGCATTGTGGTGCCGTACCACGATGCCGATGCGGCGGGAAAAGAGATGAACTCCCTGAATTTCATCGAGGCGACCGAGCAGAACGTGCGCGGCGCTGTGCAGTATCTGAAGCGCAACGGCGCGAAGGTCGGCCTCACCGGTTTTTGTATGGGGGGTGCCGTGACCATCATCGGTGCGGCGAAGATTCCCGAATTGACCGCCGGCGTTGCGTTCTACGGCATTCCGCCTGAGCAGGCGGCGAAGCCCGCCGACGTCAAGATTCCGTTGCAGGGCCATTTCGCCAACAAGGACGACTGGTGCACGCCGCAGGCGGTCGATGCCTTCGAAAAGGCGATGAAGGCAGCGGGCAAGGATTTCGAAGCGTTCCGCTATGACGCCGATCACGCCTTCGTCAACGAGGAACGTGCAGCGGTGCATGATCGTCAGGCCGCCGAGCTCGCCTGGGGCCGCGCCACCGAATTCTTCAAGAAGCATCTGGGGTGAGCTTCACCATCTCCGACCTGCGCCAGCAGCCCGCGTTTTTCGACGCGGTTGCTGACCGCATCTGGCGGGCATGGTGGAAGGAGCAGGGTGTCCCGGTGGATTACATCGCCGGACGCTTGCAGGAGAATATGACGCTGTCGCCAATCCCTTTCGCGCTGGTGGCGCACAGGGGCGACACTTTTCTGGGAACGGCGTCGGTGATTGCCTCCGACCTCGAGGATCGCCCGCAATACTCGCCCTGGGTCGCGGCGGTTTGGGTCGATCCAAAGTACCGGATGCAGGACATTGGAACGGAACTGGTCGGCCGTGCAGTCAGCGACGCCTTTGCGCTCCATTTCCGGCGGGTCTATCTCTGCGCCCAGAAGGAGAGACGCCGGTTTTACACCCGGCAGGGCTGGGTGCCGATTGAGGAGAATGTGGGGGAGCACAAATTGACGGTGTTCGTCCGTGTCCCGAACGGCCCGGGGTAAATCCGGATGTCGTCCCCGCACCATGCGTACATGACGGCCACACACATTCGATGTCGTCATTGCGAGCGAAGCGAAGCAATCCAGCAAGGCGACCAGCAAGCAAGGACTGGATTGCTTCGTCGCTGCGCTCCTCGCAATGACGAGGCATCCCTTGACATTTCTCATTCTAGGAATATATTCTCTACCGTCCTGTTCGCGAGGGGCGCTTCTCGAGGGCGCTTTTGAAGCGGAACAGGATGCGGCGCCTGCGCGCACGGTTCGCACCCGTGTGTCCGGGAGGCTGGGGTCACCGTCCGGGCCAACTACGTGGCTCTGCCGTTCGCGGCT
>JAUSAX010000146.1 GCA_030652315.1 Afipia sp.
TAAAAACGTGCCTCGAACAGGCGCGGCTCACTTCCGAAGATATTGACGTGATATTCTTGACCGGTGGTTCAGTGCAGCTCGCTCACGTGCGAAGTGCTATTGTCAAAATGCTCCCCGCCGCCCGAGTCATTGAAGGTGATACTTTCGGGGCCGTGGGCAAGGGGCTGACGATCGAAGCCGCACAGCGCTATGGCGTTACTTATTGAGCTGGTTACGATGCAGTCGGCGTGATCGTTTCGCCGGGGCACGCCGATCGGCGCTGCTAAACAACTGATAACGAAATAGCGAAAGCCTTATCAGTTGCTCTGAGTTGGATTCCATAACTTCGGATAGACGAGAAGCTCGGGCTCGCACGATATGCAGTAAGGTTCGATCGGCGAAATCCAATAGTGCGCAGGCGCGATCTTCGTGCTCACTTCCGTCGCGGCGTCATCGGAAAGATCGCTCATTTCTTCAGGCGATCGCCGTGAGAACGTTAGACTTGTTGGCTTCTCAGCCTAGAATCCCTTGAAGGTTGCTGGCCGCTTCTCAAGGAATGCTGTTACTCCCTCCACAAAATCGTAGGTAGTGACGCCCGTCAGAAACATATCGTGTTCGGCGGCGAGCTGATCTGCCAACTCCGCATTCTGTGAACGGTGAAGCAGCGCTTTTGCGCGGGCATGAGCTGCGGTTGGCCCCGAAGCAAGTCTCTTGGCCAAAGTCGTGATCTCAGCCGTCAGTGCGTCGCGCGGCACCACGCGATTCACGATGCCGATCGATAGCGCGTAACTGACGTCGAAACGATCACCGAGCAGGACAAGTTCGGTCGCCTTCTTCAAGCCGACAGCGCGAGGCAGGAAATAGGTCATGCCAGAATCCGGGCTAATGCCGATGCGGCAAAATGCCAGAGAGAAAGATGCATCGTCCGCGGCGATCGCCATGTCGCACGCCGTGATCAGACCGAGCCCGATGCCGGCCGCCGCACCGTTTACCGCGGCTATCACAGGTTTCGGCATCCGGCGGATACACAGCATAAGAGCGTGGGTGTGCACCAGGATCTCGGCATAGACACTTCGACGATCCTCGTCGTTCATGGCGATTGTGGTGCCGAATACCTTCACATCTCCGCCTCCCGAGAAGTTTCGGCCCGCGCCTTCGAGCACGACGCATCGCACCGCGGAATCCAGCTCGGCCTTTCTCGCGTACTGGGCGAGTTGCTTCGCGGTTTCGGCATCGACGGCATTCATGGCATCCGGCCGATTGAGACGGATGGTCGCTACTCCCTCGGCGACCGAATATTCGACATTTTCCGCCATGGCTTGTGTCTTTCCCGTCCCCGGTACGAACGAATTCAGTTTGAAATACTACTCTTGAGTTGAGATCATACTTGTGAGTAGGATAGATTGTCCAGAGCGGGCAGCACTGCGCTTGCTGTGGCGAAACGGCAAAAAATGTCGTTGCAAGAAATAAGAGACTGGAAGGACGTTCGATGAGCAAGGAATCCCCCGATGGCACGATTGCGCGCGAGCGTCGAGGTGATGTCTTTCTGATCGGGATCAATCGCCCTGCCAAGCGCAATGGCCTGAGCGAGAAGATGATCATCGAACTGGGTCAGGCATTCGACGAGTTCGAGGGGGACCCGGCGGCGCGTGTGGCGGTATTGCACGCATTCGGAGATCATTTCACCGCAGGTCTTCAGCTCGATCAGCTGGCGTCATGGGTCGAGGCTGGACGTCATCTCGCGCCGGAAGGCACTGTCGATCCATTCGATCTGCGCGCGCCGCTTCGCACCAAGCCTGTTGTTGCTGCCGTTCAGGGCATTTGTTTCACTGCGGGTATCGAACTGATGCTGGCGGCAGATATTGTTGTATCCGCCGATAATGCCCGATTTTCGCAGCTTGAGGTCAAGCGTGGAATTATGGCCAATCACGGCGCCACAATCCGGATCGTGGAACGCGCTGGCTGGGGCAACGCCATGCTGTATCTCCTGACTGGTGACGAATTTGATGCGCAGACCGCATTGCGCTTCGGTCTCGTGCAGGAGGTTGTGCCTGCGGGCCAGCAGCTCGCGCGCGCCATCGAAATTGCCGAACGCATCGCAGCGCAGGCGCCGTTGGCAGTGCGTGCGACGATCGCGAACGCGCGTCGTGCTGTTCGTGATGGCGTGGAGGCTGCCGCGGCAGAATTTGGTCCGATTAACCAGCGACTATTGAACACTGCAGATGCTCAAGAGGGAGTCCTGAGCTTCGTCGAGCGGCGCGTTGCGCACTTCAAAGGTAAGTAGGCGGCCTTGAACCAAGTCGAATCGTTACGTTTGACGTAGATCGCATGAATGTTACCCAATAATCGGGATATTACTTCGCGGTAAACGGAAAGGTTTTTGATTTTGTCCGTCCCTGTCTCATCACCCTGGCGGCCCCGCCGTGATCGCGATGCCGAGCGCGAACTAAAGCGAGAGGCTGTGCTGCGTGCAGCCTCGCAGATTTTCAATGAAAAAGGGTTTCAGGCCACAACGCTCGATGAGATCGCTGCGAGCCTCCAGGTCAGCAAGCCGACGCTCTATTACTATGTGGAGAGCAAAGACGAGATTTTGTTCGAATGCGTTCGCACCGGTCTGACGATGCTGCAGCAGGCGATCGCGGAGGTCGATGCCAGCGGCGGTCGGGCCATCGACAAGCTGATGGCGGCGATGCGCAAGTATGGCGAGATCGTCACGATGGATTTTGGCATGTGCCTTATCCGCGTCGGCGAAGATCCATTGCCGAAAGAGAAGCGCGTGCAACTGCGCCGGATGAAGGCGGGGATCGATCATGAATTCCGGCAGTTGATCGTAGAGGCGATTGAGGAAGGGTCCATTGCGCCGTGCGATCCGCGACTCGCTGCTTTCACTGTGGCCGGTGCGTTGAGTTGGATCGGCCGCTGGTACAAGCCCGGCGGTGATCTGCGTCCAGAAGACATCATGACCAGCATGATTCAGCTGCTCACGCAGGGGCTTTTCGTTCGTGAGGCGGCTACCAGCTCAAAGTCCAAGCGAAGCCGTGGCGTAGCCGGGGAACCGCGGGCCGGAAAATCTCGCACGGTCTCACGACGCGGCGGATCGAAGTAGGTCGGCTCACCATGAGTGTTTCACACGTGATTGTTGATCTGAAGGCTGCCATGAAGACGCGCGTAACGAAGCTTCTGGGAATTCGCAGCCCGATCATACAGGCGGGCGTGCCGGCCTGCGCCAAGCTGACCGAGCGCGCGGCGGAGGACTGTCGCAACAGTCTGTCTGCCGGACTGCGAGCTTTCGCAGTCTGATGCGGCGAACAATTCTCCTCTCGCGAGAGTGCGGAAGGGTGTGCAGGAATTTTCCTGAATAAGAACTAATGTAGGTGTGGAGAAAACGATGAGGCTTAAGCAAGTAAACGCGGTTCTGATCTCGGCATGGCTGTCACTCGGGCTGGGAGCGGCGCAAGCCAGCGATGTGGTGCGGATCGGTGTACTCACCGATATGGCAGGCCCGCTCTCCGATGCTCAAGGAATGGGGTCGGTGGAGGCAGCAAAGATCGCGGTCGAAGAGTTCGGCGGCAAGGTGCTTGGCAAGAAGATCGAAGTGCTGCACGCAGACCATCAGAACAAGGCCGACATCGGCGTGACGACGGCGAAGCGCTGGATCGACACTTCTGATGTCGGCATGATCCTTGATCTCGGCAATTCCGCAGTGGCCATTGGCGTCCAGTCGCTGGTTGAGAAGAACAAGGCGATTTCGATCGCAACGGGCGCCGCGAGCGGCGAATTGACCAACAAGTACTGCAACCCGCATGCGTTTCAGTGGGGCTATGACACCTATCAGTTCGCGAAGGGCTCGAGTGGTGCGATGGTGAAGGCTGGTGGCGATAGCTGGTTCTTCATCACAGCCGACTATGCATTCGGTCACGCCCTGGAGGCGGATTCGAAGAAGACCGTGGAAGCGCTGGGGGGCAAGGTGCTCGGAGCGGTGCGTCACCCGATCAACACAATGGATTTCTCGTCTTATCTGCTTCAGGCAAAGGCTTCCGGGGCCAAGGTGATTGCCGTTGCCAGCGCGGTCGGAGATCTCCAGAATGTCCTGAAGCAAGGAAGCGAGTTTCAGATCTTCACGGACAAGCAGAAGGCCAGCGCGATGGCCATGCTGCTGGTGGACGTGCACAGCGTTGGTCTGAAGGCTGCGCAGGGCACGACACTTAGCTCGATCTATTACTGGGACGCGAACGACGGCTCGCGCGAATTTGCCAAGAAGTTTTCCGCACGTATGAACCGTCCGCCAAGCGAGACGCATGCGATGAACTACAGCGCGACGTTGCACTACCTCAAGTCGATGGCGGCGGCGAATACGCTGGAGACGGAAGCGGTGATTGCCAAGATGCGCGCAACCCCGGTCAACGACCTGTTCACGAGCAATGCGACCGTTCGTGCTGACGGACGTTTGATGCGGGACATATTTCTCGTGCGCGTGAAGTCGCCTGAGGAATCTTCAAAGCCATGGGACTACTTCAAGGTGCTCGGCGACATCAAGGCCAATGACGCGTTCCGGCCGGTATCCGAGTCGGTCTGCCCGCTGTTGAAGCCGTAGCAACCTGAGATCGGATGACGGCCATGGCAACCAGCTATTCGCTTGCCGACATCGTTCAACGCAATGCGCTCTCCTCCACAGGAGGAGAGCGTGTCGCGCTGACGAATGAAGGTGCGTCCTTCACCTATCGACAGCTAAATGATCGCTCGCTCAGATTGGCGAATGCCCTTCTGGGACTTGGTGTACGGAAGGGCGACAGCGTGGCTGTGCTCATGGGAAACAGTCACGAATGGCCGGAAGCGCTGTTCGCGATCTCCTCGATCGGTGCAGTCTGCGTGCCGGTGAATGTCCTGCTGAATGACCGCGAGGTCGAGCATGTCGTGCGCGACAGCGGAGCTGTTGCTGTCATTGCCGACAAGGTGGCTGAGCGGGCGCTGGGGGGCTTGTCGGCGCTTCCCGAACGGTTGATCCGTGTCGGCGATTTCGAAACGCCTGCTGGCGGGACGTGGCTCGGATACGAAGAACTTCTGGCTCGCGCTGCGGCGAGTGTTCCAGATTGTCGTCCTGATCCGTCGGACAAGGTGATGATGTACTATACCTCCGGCACTACTGGATTGCCGAAGGGGGCCGTGCATTCGCAGGCAGGCGTCTTGTGGAATACCTATCATCAAATCGGCGATGTCGGACTGTCGCGCGACAATGTTTATCTTCTGATTCCTTCGCTGTCCTGGGCTGCTGGATTCCATGACATCATGCTCGCGCTGATGTGGCTTGGCGGCCGCATCGCGATGGTGCCGACGGGCGGGTTGACGATCGACCGTGTGGTGAGCGCGATCGAGAAGGAGGGCGTGACCCATGTCCTGCTTGTTCCGACACTGCTGAAAATGCTTGTGGCCACTCCGGGCGCTTTTGAGCGGCTGCGACGAACGCGGCTGAAGCGCATTTTCACCGGCGGTGAATTTGTGCCCTCAGGCGTAATCGAGACGGTCAATTCCGAATTGCCAGGATGCCGGGTCATTCCGATCTACGGGATGTCAGAGTTTCCGCTGATGATGACAATACTGGATGCGGACGACAGCCTTCGTCATCCCGAACGGACAGGCAAGGCGTCGTCGATTGTTACCCTCGCTGTCCTCGGGGCAGATGGGGTCATCGCAGACAGAGGTGACGGCGAGGTCGTGATCCGATCGCCTGCCAATATGCTCGGCTATCACAATCGTCCTGATGCCACCGCCGAAGCGCAAGCCGACGGCTGGTTCCGGACCGGAGATACTGGCGTTCTCGATGACCAAGGCTTCCTGACGCTGACCGGCCGGGCGAAGGATATGATTATTAGTGGTGGAATGAACATTTACGCGCGCGAGATCGAGGACGTGGTGCATCGGGTCGCGGGCGTTCGGGATGTGGCTGTTGTCGGCGTTCCCGATCCGAAATGGGGTGAGATCCCCGTTGCAATTGTTGTCGCCGAAGACGGAGCGCATCCAGAGGCGGTAATTCAAACGGCTTGCGAGCAACAACTCTCGTCCTACAAGCGCCCAAGAATTACGTTGCTGCGCGAGGAACCGCTTCCTCGTACGCCAACCGGAAAAGTGCTTAAGCGACTGTTGCGGCCGTGGGCTGAAGAGCAGATCAGGCGCGATAAGACCCGGTAAATCTCGAGTCAGATCTCACAAATGATGAAACGCAGCTTTAGAGAGTTACCATGAGCAATCTGTTCCCCGCAAAATCCTGGGAAACTGAAGAGATCGCGATGTTTCGCGGATCAGTCCGTCGTTTCATGAACGATGAGGTGGTTCCTAATGACGAACGCTGGCGGGCCCAGCGCTTCGTTGATCGCTCATTCTGGGAGAAAGCCGGTACTCTCGGTGCGCTGTGCCCGAGCATTTCGGAAGAGTATGGCGGCGGTGGCGGATCATTCGCGCTGGATGCAGTTGTCGCGGAAGAATTGTCATATGCCAACTGCACCAGTGTTGGCCACGCGGTGCACGGAGTTATCTCCGCGCACTATATTCAGGCCTACGGCACCGAAGAGCAGAAGCAGCGCTGGCTGCCCAAGCTGTGCACCGGTGAATGGATTGCGGCCATCGGCATGACCGAGCCGGGAGGCGGATCTGACCTTCAGGCGATCCGCACGACCGCTCGGCGCGAGGAAGAGTCTTACATCGTCAACGGCTCAAAGATCTTCATCACAAACGGATTTATGTGCGATCTGCTCGTGCTCGCCGTCAAGACGGATCCGGGCGCGCGCGGGCGGGGCACAAGCCTGATCGTGGTGGAGACGGCGGATCTTCCGGGCTTCAACCGCGGTCGTAATCTCAAGAAGATCGGTATGCATGGATCGGATACCGCCGAACTTTTCTTCGAGGACATGAAGGTTCCGGTAGCGAACTGCTTGGGCGAAGAAGGTGTCGGTTTCGTCCAGATGATGAAGCAGCTTCCGCAGGAGCGGCTCGCCGTGGCGCTTGCAGCGCAGGCCATGATGGAGAAGGCCATCGAAATAACGGTCGATTACGTCAAGCAACGAACAGCCTTCGGAAAGCCCCTGCTTGAGTTCCAGAATACACGCTTCAAACTCGCCGAATGCCTCACGCTGGCCCGCACGTCGCGCAGTTTCGTGGACGAATGTGTCGTGCGTCATCTGAAAGGAGAGCTTTCTGCTTCGGATGCATCGATGGCAAAGTATTGCACCACGGACAATCAGTGTCGCGTGGTTGACGAATGTCTCCAACTCCACGGCGGATACGGATTCATGGATGAGTTTGCCATCGGTCGCATGTACGCTGACGTCCGTATTCAACGCATCTATGGTGGAACCAACGAGATCATGAAAGAACTTATTGCTCGCACTCTGTAAGAGCGGCAGGACCATGCATCAGATCCTGACGTCCGTGCAGGCCAGGCATGGTCCGCGAAGGCGGCTCCGAATATGCCGAACATCTTTCCAATTTCGATACGTTGATCACCTTCGAGGAAAGTGAGCGTATACTCCCGCGCCTGTAGGTATCATCCTTAAGTGATAAGGAAATCTCGATTTCGCGATGCGCAATGTGGCCAAACGTGACGTTTCGCTTTCAGCCTAGAATGGTTGATCTATGCTCGCGGCGAGATTCTAGGGCGCAACAGAAAGTAAGCGCTATCATTGAGATGAAGAAACGCTTCTGATGCTGTGACACTCTCGTTGACGAAGTCTTTCACCTGCATCAAAGTACCCGCCCCCGAGCTACAAGGTTGCCACTCATGACAGACATTAAACGATTGAAGACCGGCCAACGTATGAGTCAGGCGGTGATCCATGGAAACACAGTGTATCTAGCTGGGCAGGTCGCCACCGGCGCTGACGGGAAATCCGTTGCTGAGCAGACGCGTGATATTCTTGATCGCATCGATGCACTTTTGAAAGAAGCCGGGACCGACAAGTCAAAGCTTCTATCTGCAACCATTTGGCTTGCTGACATCTCCAGCTTTGCGGAGATGAACACGATCTGGGATAGCTGGGTTTCGGCCGGCAACACGCCTGCGCGCGCATGTGTGGAAGCTAAACTTGCTTCGCCAGAGTATACGGTCGAGATCGGCATCATCGCGGCGTTATGAAAGATGCCGATACTGAGCGAGTTTCAGTGAAAGATCATGCCGATCGAATGCGCAGTCTGCGAATCGCCTGCGTCTGAATCGGCGTAGCCGTAAACGACCCATGACACCTTCGCACTTAGTCGTGAACTACGCTCGATAAGGGTGTCTTACGAAACGTATGGGGCTCGCTCATAACGGCCCGATTGGTTGCGAACAGGGTGACCCCGATTTACAAAGCGCGCACAAGGTGTTGATTTCATTAGGCTGATTTCGTCAGAATTTACAGCTAGGTGATTGTTTCTTCTTTTTAGGTATTGGACTCTTAACCAGCGGGTCCCATGTTCGAGCCTTGGTGCGCCCACCATCCAAATCAGACCCTTTGGTTCTGTTGGATCGGTTGGAACGAGCTGCATTTTGCAGCTCGTTCAGCAGTTCTGTTCTCTGTTCGAACTCCGGGATCGCCGTTTCTCAATTGATCTGGGCGCCGGAGCTATCCACCACCTTGCCCCACCGCTCATAGTCAGCGTGAATCGTCTGAGTGAATGCTTCCGGCGTTGTCGTCGTGACAGTCAGGCCCTGTGCGCCGAGGCGTTCCCGCACGTCCGGGAGATTCCCGATGCGGATCACTTCGGCGTTCAGGCGCTGGAGAATGGCTGTCGGCGTTGCTGCGGGAGCCACGAGGCCAAACCAGGAGTCGACGACCAGGCCCGGCAAACCAGCTTCTGCGGCCGTGGGGACGTTCGGAAGCTGGGGCGATCGTTCGCGGCTGGTAACGACCAGGCCCTTGACCTTGCCGTCTCTGATTTGAGGCGCGAGGACGGTCAGGGTGTCGAAGGCAAGGTTCACCTGACTGCCGAGCAGTGCGTTGATGGCCGGCGCGCTGCCCTTGAACGGCACGTGTAGCAGATCTGTCCCGGTCAGGCTCTTGAAGAGCTCTCCGCTCAGGTGGCAGAGCGTGCCAGGGCCGCATGACGAATACGTAAACTTGCCTGGTTCGTTCTTTGCGGCAGAGATCAGATCCTTGAGACTCGATATGGGCGTATCGGGGCTGGCCGCGACCACATAAGGGACCGATGCGAGAAGCGAAACCGGAGCGAAGCTTTTGAAGGGGTCGTAAGTGATGGACCTGTTGATATGCGGCAGGATCGTGAGCTGCCCGGCCGGAGCGAGCGAGAGCGTGTAACCGTCCGGATCGGCCTTGGCGACGAATTCTGCTGCGATGGCTGTGCCAGCGCCTGCCCTGTTCTCGACCACGATGGTCTGTTTGAGCGCTTCGCTGAGCTTGTCGGCATAAATTCGCGCGATGGTGTCAGCGGCGCCGCCGGCCGGAAACGGTACGATGAACTTGATCGTTCTGCTTGGCCACGTATCGGCGAACGATGCGGTGCTGACACTGACGAGCAAGCCGACCGCTGCGAGAGATGCCGAAATGAAGTTGAAGATCCTGAAGGAACGCATCGTATAATTCCTTGATGGTTTATCGGCGAGTTGCCACAGTCACGCGATCGCGCGGAATGAATCGAATCCATTCCGCGACGTGGTGTGAGTTGTGGCGACGGTTTGCCTGCAATTCTCGATGTTGCCAGCGACGACGAGAGCGTCGGCTGTTGCATAAAACATGGCGTCAGAACGCAGGCGTTGCAATGAAATGCTATTGCGAAACGATATGGACACTTGGTTCATCCATCTCGCGCCGATCCCGGATTTAGAAAATCGTTCTGTTCGCTATCAATGACGGTGAATGCTTGCTTGCGCCGTGTGTGGCGGTCGCGACGTGCGGTTACGTTCGCTGACTGCGGAAAGAGAAACGAAGGCGTCGAGCGCATCGCAAATGCCGGCCGCTGACAGCGCTGCACGAGGGGCACCGCGCCCGACATTCGATCTGCGATAGTCTGCTCGGGATGGACGCTGGGGGCGCTCTGAGTCGCCCCGCGAGAGGTGGCTGCAACTTTGACAGTGGAAACCAACTCTGAAGTCGGTTAGCCATACGTTCTGCCAAAGGAGGCCGTCGTGGCTCGCTGGAATAACGCCGTTGCCAGCGCAACGGAGCTCAAAAATCTTCGGAAGGATGCGCTTTACCGCGAGGCGGCAAAGGCTTTTCGTCGTAATGGCTACCACGGGACCTCGCTCGACGAGATCGCCGAGGGCTTGGGGATCAGCAAGCCCACCCTCTATCACTACGTCAAAACCAAGCGGGATCTTCTGTATCAGTGCCACATCGCGGCCGCCGAGCAGGCGCTGTCGACTGTGTGCCGGGACGAGGGTGTCACCGGCATCGAGCGGCTCCGGCGGACGACGTCAGCCTATGTCCGCTCAATGATCGGCGAGCAGAGCTATAGCGTTATTATTCTTGAGGAAAAATCGCTTTCCCCGGTTCAGCTTTCGACCGTCGTGCACGAGCGTGATCGCTTCGAGGGAGCTCTGATCACGATGGTGCTCGAGGGGCAGCAGGATGGCACGATCCTTCCGGGAGAACCGAGGTTCGTGGTCTTCAACGTGCTCGGGGCCGTCAACTGGGTCACCAAATGGTACCGGCCCGGTGGCTCCTGGAGCGAGGCGGACGTCGGCGAAGGGGTCGCGGGCTTTGTCTGCCGGGGCCTTGCGTCGCCTGGTGTCACGATTGAAGGTAGCCAATTACTGCCGCGATTGCCGCTGATGGCAACAATGTCAGTGCGGAAAACCTAGTCCACCGGATCCGCCCTGTTGACTTTCGACTCTTCAGTCGATTAGTCGTACCCATAGTTGAGGCGGGCCGATGAAGAGCGCGCCGGGTATGGCAGGACGTTGTGGCGGACCAAGTACGAGATGGAACGAGCCCGGCAGGGGCAAACAGCTCCCGTCAGTTATTACGGGCAGTGGGACTCTCGAAGCGCTTCGGCGGCGTGCAGGCGTTGCGTGATGTGTCGTTCGCGATGGATCGCGGACAGGTCGTCGGGCTGATCGGGCCAAACGGCTCCGGCAAATCGACCTGCGTCAATCTTCTCTCCGGCACTCTGCCTGTCAGCGCAGGCGAAGTCTGGCTCGACGATGAATTGCTGACCGGCAAGCCGATTGATGCGGCTGTCGTCAAAGGCCTGTCGCGCACCTTCCAGAGCACGCAGATCTTCCCTGAAGATACGGCGCTCGAAAATGTGATGCTCGGGTGTCACACGCTGTTCAAGCAAGGCCCGGCGAAATCGGTGCTGGGCACCGCCTCGGCCAAGCGTGAGAATCTCGAACTGGTCACCCACGCGGAGCGCTCGCTTGCACTGGTCGGCCTTGCGGCGCGCCGGGACCAGATCGCTTCGACGCTGTCCGCGGCCGAGCAGCGCCTGCTGATGATCGCTGTGGCGCTGGCGTCAAAGCCGAAGGTCATTCTGCTCGACGAACCGGCGGCGGGTATGGTCGCCAGCGAGCGCCGCGCCTTGGCAGGTATCATCCGCTCCCTGCCGTCGCATGGCATCAGCGTGCTGGTGATCGAACATCACATGGGGCTGATCATGGAGGTCTGCGACCGCATCGTGGTGCTGAACTTCGGCCAGAAGATCGCCGAGGGTACTCCAGCCGAAATCCGTAACAATCAGGCGGTCATCGACGCCTATCTTGGGCATCGCGATCATGCTTGAAGTTTCCGATCTGCGTATTGCTTACGGCCAGGTCGAGGTCGTGCATGGTGTGTCCTTCAATGTGCGCCAGGGCGAATGCGTCGCGCTGATCGGCCCGAACGGCGCCGGCAAATCCACCATTCTGAAGACTGTCTGCGGGCTGATGTCGCCGATCGGCGGCTCGATTATTTTCGATGGCCGCTCCACGGCGGGCCTGCCTGGTCACACGATTGCAGGTCTCGGCATTTCGATGTGCCCGGAAGGTCGTCAGGTCTTTCCGGAAATGACCGTGATGGAGAACCTGCAGCTCGGCGCCTATACGCGCCGGCGCAGCGCGATCAAGAACGACCTCGATGAGATGATGACGCTGTTTCCGCGTCTGCGCGAGCGCGCCGGGCAGAATGCCGGAACGCTGTCGGGCGGCGAGCAGGAAATGGTGGCGATCGCACGCGCGCTGATGGCGCGCCCGAAACTCTGCATTTTCGATGAGCCCTCGCTCGGCATCGCGCCGCGCGTGGTCGATGAAATCGAACAGACACTGCTGGCGATCAAGGCGCGCGGCGTCACGATCCTGCTGGTCGAGCAGTCGGTTTCGATGGCGCTGCGCGTTGCCGACCGCGGCTACGTGATCGAGGCGGGACTGATCGTGCTCGAGGGATCGTCGGCTGAGCTCTCGGACAACAAGAACGTCCAGAACGCCTATCTCGGTTTTTGAAGCAAGAAAACTCACAGGAGGAGATTCTTATGAAGAGATTGTTGGGAGCGATGCTGTCCGCAGCGCTGATCGGAGCGCCCGGCGCATTCGCGGCCGAAAAGACGCTGACGATCGGTTACAGCGATGCGCTGACCGGCGGCGGTGCCGTCTATGGCGTGCCGCAGAAGAAGGCGGTCGATCTTGCGATCGAGGAGATTAACGGCGCCGGCGGCATCAAGGTTGGTGCGGACAACTACAAGATCAAGACCATCGAGTATGACGACAAGGCGGATTCGACCGAAGCCACCAACGTCGCACGCAAGCTGATCGATCGCGACGACGTCAAGTTCATCCTCGGCTATTGCTGCTCCGCCTCGGGTGGAGCGATCGCCTCGTTCATCGGCCGTGAAGACGTTATCGCGCTGGTCGGTACCGCTGGTGCGCGCTCGATCACGGCGATGGGCAACAAGAACGTGTTCCGTACCCGCCCGCCCGGGGACTATACCGGCGCAGCCGCGGGCAAGTTCATCGCCCAGCAGGGCGTGAAGACTCTCGGCATTCTCGCCGTGCGCGACGTGGCGCTGTTCACCCAGTACCGCGATGCGCTGGTCAAGGCGTTCGAGGAAGCCGGCGGCAAGGTCGTTGCGATCGAAACCTTCGGCGGTCAGGACCGTGACATGACCGCCCAGCTGACCAAGCTGCGCGGCCTCAATCCGGATGCGCTGTTCATTTCGGGCTACGTCGAGCAGGCTGCCTTCAGCCATCGTCAGGCTGCTGAACTCGGCATCAAGACCCAGCGTTACGGTTTCTCCGGCGGCAGCGCCGAGCAGTTCACCAAGGTCGCCACCGCCGAGCAGATGAACGGTGCATGGGATCTTCTGGCCATTGAGTTCAATGTCGATGTCCTCGGCCCGAAGGCGGTCGCCTTCGCCGATCGCTACAAGAAGAAGTACAACGAGAACCCGACGCCGAACATGGCCTATGCCTACGACCAGGTCTATGTGCTGCGCGACGCGCTGCAGGCCGCGCAGACCACGACCGACCTGAAGAAGATTCAGGACACGATCCGCGCGCTGCCGGTCCCGAAGGAAGCGTTGTTGAAGTACCTGCCGATCAACGGCCGGATGTTCGACGACAAGGGCCAGGCCTACATCTCCAATGGTGCGTTCCAGTGGAAGAACGGCAACTGGGCCTTCGTCAAGGAGCTTCCGTCGGATGCTGCGGCCTATTCGAATTTCCTGAAGACGGTCAAGGATTGATCGCAGACCTAATTCAGCCCGCGGAATGTTCCGCGGGCTGATCATCGGACCAGCTCATGCTCATCGATTTCATCCAGCAGATCTTCAACGGCCTCGTAGTCGGCAGCATCTACACGCTGATCGCACTCGGCCTGACGACGATCTTCGGCATTCTCGGCATCGCGCACTTCGCACATGGCAGCGTCGCCATGTTCGGCGGATACCTGACCTACTTCCTGATCTCTGCGCTCGGGATAGGCCTGTTGCCGTCATTCATTCTGGCGATGGCTGTCGGTGCACTGCTCGGCGTCGTTCTAGAGCGCGTCGCGTATTATCCGGTGCGCAACGCACCGCCGATCAACTCCTTCATTATCGCGCTCGGACTGACCCTGATTATCGAGAAGCTGAACCTGCTCGCGTTCGGCATCGATCAGGTCATCATCCCGACGCCGTTCGTCAATGTCATCAACATCGGCGGCGTGACCATGCCGGAGCTGCGCATCTATGTGCTGGTGATCGCAGCGATCCTGGTCATCGGCATGACGCTTCTGATCCAGCGTACGTGGATCGGCATGGCGGTTCGCGCAGTGGCGCAGAATCGCGTTGCGGCAGTGCTGATGGGCATCAACGTCAATTCCGTGTCGATGTTCGTGTTCGCGCTGAGTTCGGCGCTGGGCGTCGCTGCCGGCGTGCTGGTCGGCGCGCTGTTCGCGGTGGCACCGGGCGTCAGCAGCGGGCTCGTCATCAAGGGCTTTGCGGTGCTAATCCTCGGCGGCCTCGGCTCGATCCCCGGCGCGATCGTCGGTGGCATGGTGCTCGGCGTGTCCGAAGCATTCGCTGCGGCGTTCGTGTCGTCGGCCTACAAAGACGTGATCTCGTTCCTGCTGATGATTCTCGTTCTGCTGGTCCGACCTGAAGGCCTGATGCGCAGGAGCAGCCGCTGATGTGGACGCGATTTGCCATTGTTGCGGTCATTGCTGCCGCAATCGTCTTTCCGCTCTTTGTGACGGTGAATTACTTCATCCACCTCGCGATCCTGGCGATGATCTTCATGATCGTCGCGCAGGGCGCCAACGTCATTCAGGGCTACACCGGCTACGTCTCGATCGCGCAGGGCGCGTTCATGGGCATCGGCGCCTATGCATCGGCGTTGCTGAGCATGCGCGCCGGATTTCCGGTGTGGCTCTCGATGCTGGTGGCCCCGGTGATCACAGCGGTCGCCGCGGCAATCGCGGGCTATCCGTCGCTTCGGGTCAAGGGCCACTACTTCGCCATCGTGACGCTGGCGATGAACATGGTGGTGTTCACGGTGCTGGTGAACTGGATCTCGCTGACCAAGGGCGAGCCCGGCCTGCCGAGTATTCCGTCGCCCGAGGCGATCAATCTCGGCTTCATGGAGATTTCGTTCGAGAAGCGCCGCGCCTACTACTATCTCGCGCTGGCGGCGCTGGTTCTTGTCATGTGGATCGTGGCCGCTGTGGTGCGGTCGCGGGTCGGCCGGGTGTTGCTGGCGATCCGCCAGAATGAGACCTTCGCTGAAGCTGCGGGCATTGCCTGCTGGAAGTACAAGCTGTTCGCGTTCATCTTCAGCGCGTCGCTGGCTGGTTTCGGCGGTGCGGTCTACGCGCACTACATGGGCTTCATCAATCCGACGCCGTTCTCCGCGGATGCATCGCTCAACGCCATTCTTGCGGTCATCCTGGGTGGCAGCGGTACGCTGACCGGCCCGCTGATCGGCGGTGCACTGACGGTGATTCTGCCCGAAGCGCTGCGCGTAGCTGAAATCTATCGCCTGATCGCCTATGGTCTGTTGCTGATCCTGGTGGTGATCTTCCTGCCGCGTGGTCTGGTGCCGGCGGTGGTGGATGGTGTCAGGTCGATCACGGGCAAGAGGAAGAAGACTCCGTGAGCGTGCATATCGGCAGCTTCGTTCGGCACCACGCCATCTCGCAGCCCGATGCGCCGGCGCTGCGCGTAGGCGAGCAGGCGCTGAGCTATCGCACGCTCGACCGCCGTGCGGCTGGTTGCGCCGTACGGCTGCGCGATTTCGGTGTCGCCGCCAATGACCGCGTGATGTTCGTGTTGCCGAACTGCGTGGAATGGGTCGTGCTCTATCAAGGCACGCTTCAGGCGGGCGCGATCCCGGTACCGATCAATCCGCTGCTGGCGGCGGCTGAGTTGGCCGCGATCATCGCCGATTGCGAGCCGCGCGTGGTGTTCGCGCGGGCGGCGATGGCGGCGCAGCTGCGCCAGAGTGTCGGCCACATCAGCTCCGTGGTCGATATCGATGCGCAGCCGTTCACGTCCGACGAAGCTGACCCGCGGCCGTTGCCACACGCAGGCTCCGACGATGTGGCGCTCATTCTTTATTCATCGGGATCGACCGGGCTGCCGAAGGGTATCGAACTCTCGCACGCCAACATCTTCTGGAATGCGCAGGCGTTCGCCTTCGATCTGTTGCGGCTGACGCCGGACGATCGCGGACTGACCGGCCTCCCGCTGAGCCATGTGTTCGGTCACACCTGTCTCTACACGGCATTTCTGTTCGCGGGTGCATCGATCACGCTGGTTGAACGCTTCGATGCCGCGGCGGTTCTTGCGATGATTCATTCGCAGCGGATTACCGTCTTCATGGGCGTCCCGACCATGTACTGGACGCTGCTGCGCGAGGAGATTCCTGCCGGCTTCGATCTGTCGTCGTGGCGGGCCTGCGTCGCCGGCGGTCAGGCGCTGCCGGAAGACGTGCATCGCAGGTTCGAAGCCAAGTTCGGCGTCGCGATCTCCGAAGGCTACGGCATGACGGAAGCGAGTCCCTCCATCACTGGCTGCCGTCTGTGGGGCGCGCCGCGCAAATTGGGTTCGGCCGGACAGCCTTATCTCGGCGCGCAATTGCGGATTGTCGATGACGAGGGCCGGGATGTTCCGCGCGGCGAGCGCGGCGAAATTCTCGTTGCGGGTCCTGGCGTCGCACGCGGCTATTTCCGTCAGCCCGAGTTGACTGCGCAGACCTTCCGCGACGGCTGGTTGCATTCGGGCGACATCGGCTACGTCGATACGGACGGTTTTCTGTTCGTGGTCGATCGCAAGAAGGAGATGATCATCTCCGGCGGCTACAACATTTATCCGCGCGAGATCGAGGAAGTCGCGCACGCGGTCGAGGGCGTTTACGAAGTCGCTGCGATCGGTGTTCCCGATGACCGACTCGGCGAGCGTATTGTCGCCTATGTCGTGCTGGACGCCGGCGCTTCGGTGCCGGAAGCGACGTTGCTCCAGCGCTGCAGCGATCAGCTTGCGCGTTACAAGGTGCCGCGCGAAGTCCGCTTCCTGGAAGCGCTGCCGCGTAACGCGACCGGAAAGATCGATCGTCGCCGGCTTCGCGACCTCGGCCGCGACCCACAATAAGGACGGGTTTATGGATACGCAGGAATTCACCTCGCTGCTCGAGGAAATGACGCTGGCTGCGGAGGCGGCCGACGGCGAGCGCTTCGCGCGTTGTTTTACCGAGGATGCGATCTATTATGATTACATCTATGGCGCGCACCATGGACGCAAGGATATCGCGCACATGCTGCAGAACCTGTTCCGCCGCGATGCCGACGACGACTATCGCTGGGAGATGTTCGAGCCGGTGTTCGACGGCCGCATGGGCTATGCGTGGTCATTGTCGAGCTTCACGTCGCTGGTGCCGCAGTTCAAGGGCAACTTCGTTGTGATCGACGGCATGAGCCGCTTCATCATCCGCGACGGCCTGATCGCGGAGTATCGCGAGTCCGTCAACGGCGGCGTGGCGATGCAGCAGCTCGGCGTGGAGCCGGCGCGAATGGCGAAGGTCTTCACCCGCTGGACTGGCTGGCTGAAAGAGCGCGCCGAGACCGTCACCTATCTCTCGAAGCAACCGAACTGGCGGAAGCGTCCACCGCAATCCTGAGCGAGGCCTTGTAGCATGACCTATCAGCACATCCTGTACGATGTTGAATCGCGCATTGCGACCATCACGCTGAACCGGCCGGATCGCATGAACGCGTGGACGCCGACCATGGAGCGCGAGGTGCGCATCGCCATGGAGGCCGCCGCCAGCGATGACGGCGTGCGCGCCATCGTCCTGACCGGGGCGGGCCGCGCATTCTGCGCCGGCGCCGACATGGACGAGCTGAAGACGCTCGATCCCAACGACATCAAGAGCGACCAGTGGATGAAGCCGTTCGACATGAACCGGCGTCCCGACTGGCAGACCCGCTATTCGTTCTATCCGGCGATCTCCAAGCCTGTGATCGGAATGCTGAACGGCGCCGCTGCCGGCATCGGACTCGTTCACGCGCTGTATTGCGATCTTCGCTTCGCGGCCGACAACACCGTGTTCACGACCTCGTTCTCCCGCCGCGGGCTGATCGCGGAACACGGCATGAGCTGGATGCTGCCGCGCATCGTCGGCCATTCCAATGCGCTTGATCTGCTGATGTCCGCGCGGCGTGTCTCGAGCGCGGAAGCGCTGCAGATCGGTCTCGTCAACCGGCTCTATCCGGCGGCGGAACTGCGCGCCAAGACCATGGAATACGTCAAGGACTTGGTTGATTTCGCCTCGCCGCGCGCTGTCGGCGTCATCAAGCGCCAGCTTTACGAAGTGCCGTTCCAGAGCCTCGCCGAGGCGACGATCACCGCCAACCGCGAGATGGAGCTTGCGGCCCGCAGCGACGATTTCCGCGAGGGTGTCGCGAGCTTCCTTGAAAAGCGCCCGCCGAATTTCTCAGGGACCTGAGGCATCATGGCTCGTCTGTTCACGGTCGAAGAAGATGCGTTCCGGCTCACGGTCCGGAAATTTCTCGACGACAAGCTGCCGGCCGAACTGCGCGCGCGGATGCTGAGCGGCGAGCGCCCGACTCGTGATGACAAGGTGACATGGAGCCGATTGCTTCATGAGCGCGGATGGGGCGGCTACACGTGGCCCGCCGAACATGGCGGCCCCGGCTTCACACCGATCCAGCGCTATATTTTCGAGGACGAGGCCTGGCAGGCCGGCGCGCCCGAAGTCGTTCCATTCGGCCTCAAGATGGTCGCGCCCGTGATCATGAAGTTCGGCAGCGACGCGCAGAAGCAACGCTTCCTGCCGCGGATCGCCTCGCTCGAGGACTACTGGTGTCAGGGTTATTCCGAGCCGGGCTCGGGCTCTGACCTTGCATCGCTGAAGACCCGGGCCGTGCGCGACGGCGACGACTATGTCGTCACAGGGCAGAAAATCTGGACGACCGAAGCTCACGACGCCGACTGGATCTTTTGTCTGGTGCGGACGGCATCCGGCGGGCGCAAGCAGGACGGCATCTCATTCCTGTTGATCGACATGAAAACGCCCGGGATCACCGTGCGCCCGATCATCACGTTCGACGGCGCGCACGAGGTCAACGAGGTCTGGTTCGACAACGTCCGCGTCCCCTTAGCCAACCGGATCGGCGAGGAAGGACAGGGCTGGACCTGCGCGAAGTATCTGCTCGAGAAGGAGCGGCTGAACTTCGGCGGCATGGGTTTCTGCAAACGCGAGGTGGCGCGGCTGAAGCGGCTGGCGCAGGCGAGCGGGCGATCCCGGCTCGACAATCCGCTGTTCGCTGCGCGGGTCGCGGCGCTGGAGATGCGGATCGCGGCGGCGGATTTGACCAATTTGCGCTTTCTTCGCGCCGAGGAACGCGGCGACGCCGTTGGATTGCCCGCGCCTTACCTGAAAATTCTGAGCTCTCACCTGCAGCAGGATGTACTTGAGCTGCAGGTGCGTCTGCTCGGCCGCAGCGCATTACCGGTGCGCGCGGCCGATCTCAGCAACACGCCGCTGGCGCTCGACTCCGAACTGGCCAACGTCGCGCCGACCTACTGCAACTATCGCAAAACCACGATCTACGCAGGCTCAAACGAGATTCAGCGCAACATCGCGGCGAAGAGCCTGCTGGGGTGAGATGATGTCCGACACCGCCAATGTCATTTTCGTACCAAAGCTAGAGCACGGGCTCCTTGTTGACGCCCTCGATCATCTGCTCAGCGAGCCAGCCCTGATCAACGACGGTTGGCGGCCGTTGTGGCAGCAACTTGCGCAGGCCGGAATTCTCTCGGCGGCATTGCCTGAAAGCGATGGCGGCTTGCAGGACTCGCGGGCGCTGGCGTTACTGGCGGAGCGGCTTGGCCGCAGTGGCGCGGTGTCGCCGTTCATTTCATCGGCCGCTGCGGCGACATCGCTGCTCAGTCGCGTTCCGGCGGCTGATCGATTTGCGCAGCTTCGCGAACGCCTCGGCTCGGGCTCCGTCACCGTGGCCATGGACATTCCGGGGATAGCGCAAAGCGAGCGCGGCGCTGTCACGTTGACTGACGGCAAGTTGAGCGGCGTCGTACGCCTGGTGCCATTCGGGGCCGAAGCAGACTTCATCATTCTGGTTGCGACCGGAAAAGATGGCGAGCCCGTGCTCGTGCTGGTGCAGAAATCCGACATAGCGATCGAGCAGTCCGTGATCGGAATCGATGGCGCGCCTTATGCGACGCTCCGCCTCGACGGTGTTGCACTTCCGCCGGACTCGGAACTTGCACGCGGAGCGGAGGCCGAGCGGCTGATCGCATGGAGCAGGGATGTGCTTGTCACCATGCACTGCGCCGAGGCGGTAGGCGCGATGTCGATGCTGGTCGATCTGACCCGGGACTATCTCAAGGTCCGGCATCAGTTTGGTGAGCCGCTCTCGGCGTTTCAGGTGTTGCGCCACCGGCTGGTCGATATGGACATGGCGTTGACCGAAGCGCGCTCGGTGGTCGAATGTGCCGCAGGTCTGATCGAAGAAGACGATGTTTCCGCCCGCAGGCAGGCCGTGATGGCGACGCACTTCACTGTGGCGCGTGCTGCACTCAAGGTGTCGCAGGACAGCGTGCAACTCCACGGCGGCATTGGCATGGCCGACGAGACGCCGGTTGGAGGCTACTTCCGGCGACTGCTGGCCTTGCCGCTGTTGTTCGGCGACGAGGATGCCTGCGCGGAAAGCTATTCCGGTTAAGTGCGACGGATGATCAGGAACAATCGATAACCGAGCGACTGGCCCTTTTGGTCAATGGATATTCGATCCGCGCGCGTTGTCCGTCCTCGCGATAGTCCCGGCGCTGCATCAGGCCGTTTTCAACGAGCCGGGCGAGGCGATTGCTCAGCACGCTTCGGGGAACATCCAGCTCGTTCTGAAAATCATCGAACCGCCGAACGCCGTACAGCGCCGATCGCAGGATCACCAGCGTCCAGCGGTCGCCGATCAGTTCGAATGCTTTCCATAGATTGCAGTCGCCTGGTGGAACAGGTGAGCGGCGGATGAGGGCGTTGCAACGTCTCTGCGCCGCTGGTCGTTGACGGCGGCTGGACTGCGGACGGCCACGGCTGCATGATCGGCCCTGCTGAATTGCAGGGATCGTCATGCCTCATCTAGTCTGTCACTATTCCACATCACCCGACATGCCCCCGATGCAGGACGTCATGCTGGCGCTTCACCAGGCCGCAGCATCCACCGGTGTGGTCCAAGCCAAGGATCTCAAGATTCGGGCGCAGCCGTTCGCTGACTATCTGGTCGCAGGTGGGCAGCGATCGTTTTTTCACGTGTCGCTTTATCTGCTGGCCGGGCGAACGCCGGAGCAGAAGGAGCATCTCAGCACTGAATTGCGAAAGGCTCTTGCGGGTCTTTTGACCGGCATCCACAGCATCAGCGTCGATATTCGCGATATGGATCCGCAGGCTTACAAGAAACGATTGCTTGAGAGCTAGACCAGCAGCGGTTTTGCCGAGATGGCCATATCCTTCAGCAGCGGCAGAAAGCGATCGATCATCTCGCCGGTGGTGATGCGGTCCACATGCGCGCCGATGTTCGCCGCCGCCACGACCGCTCCGTCGTACCGATGGATAGGGACCGAGATCGAGCGGAAACCGGGCTCTGCTTCGCGGTCCACCAGCGAATAGCCCTTGTTCCGGTCGCTGATGATGGTGGCGATCACGATGGATTTGTCAGTGACTGTTTCCGGCGTCTGGGCGGTGAGCGCCATCGACTCGATGGCAGATGTCAGTTCGTCATTGGAAAGGCGGCCGAGCAGGACGCGGCCGACCGATGTGCAATAGGCCGGGAGCCTGTAGCCGATATCGATCCCGGCGGAAAACACCCGCGCAGGGCTGGCCCGGGCGACAAAGACGGCTTCCTGCCCATCCAGAATCGCAAGCGAACAGACCTCGTGGGCCTTTGTCGAAATCTCGTCCATCAGCGGCTGCATGACGGCAACGATCTGATTGGACGAGAGATAGGCCGAGGCTAGCGCCAGCACGCGCGGCGTCAGCGAAAACAGGCGCTCGTCGCCCGCGACAAAGCCCGACCTCTGGAGCGTCAGGAGGATTCGGCGCGCGGTCGCACGCGGCAGATTGGACGCCTTGGCGATATCGCTCAGTGTCATTGGGCGGTGTTCGATGCCGAACGCTTGCAGCACGCGAAGGCCGCGGTCGAGACTTTCGATGAACTCGCCCCCGTTGCGCCTGGCTTCCTCTTCCTCTGCGGTGCGCTTCACGCGGGGCATGCTGGTCAAGTTCTTCCGGTTCATGTGTCGATCCGATAGACGAGACCATACTTCGCCGGTTTATGCACCAGTCGTGTTGATCGTTGTCAAAAGCGATTTGAAATCGAAGGAGAGATCAGCTGCCTGCTCCGGTGTCGGTGAAATGCCACTGCCGATCAGCCGTCTGGCAGCCATTTGATCGCCCGCGCGACTAACACTGTCCACGGCGCACAGCTTGTCCTGCCTGTAGTAGAAAACCGAGAACTGCCCGTTTTCCAGTGATCCGCGCACTGCCTGCCGGTCGAAATTACGCGAGATTCCCACGGTCTGCAGTTTCGCGTCGTATTGATCGGACCAGAAGCGCGGCACGCTGTCGTAGGGTCCGGTTTTTCCGGCGATCGCCAGTCCCGCCGCCTTGGCCTGATCCTGAGCATTCTGCACCGATTCGAGCCGCAGCCAGTCTCCGGCATAGGCGTTGTAGTGGTTGGCGCAGTCGCCGGCGGCAAAAATGCCGGGGTCGTCGGTCATGCCGTGATCGTCCACCACGATTCCGTTGGTGCAGTTCAGTTGCGCATCGCGGGCAAGCTGATCGTTCGGTACGCCGCCGATCCCGACAAGAACGAGGTCCGCGCGCAGGCACGCACCGCCTTTCGTCGTCACGAATGCCACGCGACCGTTTTGTCCTTCGATCCCCGCGACGGTGTCGTTGAGGCGGACATCGACGCCGTGTCGTGTGTGCAGATCGAGCAGGAATTGCGACACGAGCGGTGAGACCGAACGTTCGAGCAGGCGCGGCGCACTTTCGATGACGGTCACTTTCTTGCCGAGCTTGCTGGCGGATGCCGCGACCTCGAGGCCAATGAAGCCGCCGCCGATGACGACAATCTCAGCTGCGTGCCGCAGCCGTTCCTTCAGGTCCACCGCGTCACGGATCGAGCGCAGATAACACACGCCGTCGAGGTCCGAACCCGGAAGAGTCAGGCGCCGCGCGTGAGATCCGGTGCCGATGAACAGCTTGTGAAAATCGAGTGTCGTGTTGCCGTTGATCGAAAGCTTCCGCGCGTGCCGGTCGATCGCATGCACGCGCGTCTCGAGAATGAGATCAATCTGCTTCAGCTTGAAAAATGCGTCGTCGCGGAGGACCAGATTGTCCTGGGTAACCTTGTCGAGCAGAAAGTCCTTGGACAGGGGAGGCCGCTGATAGGGCAGCAGATGGTCGTCGGCAACGACCGTGATGCGCTCCGCGTATCCGGAGTCGCGCGCGGACAGGGCTGCCTGAATCCCGGCATACGACGCACCGACGACGACAAGGCCGCTCATGACTGTGCCTCCGGAATGTGGACGGTGAGGGATGTGATCGAGGGCGGAAGCTTCAATTGGCAGCTCAAGCGGCTGTTGGATTTGCGAGGGGCGGCAACCGAGCCGAGCAGTTCGAGTTCTTCCGGTTGCGGCGGAGCCAGCACGCCCGAAGCGCCTTCTTCTACGTAGACGTGGCACGTCGCGCAATCGAGACAGCCGCCGCATTCCGCATCGATGCCGGAAACCCCATTGCGGATGGCGGCGAGCATGACGCTCGTTCCGCTGTCGATGTTCACGACGGCTTCGGAGCCGTCCTGCTGAATGAATCTGATCTGAGCCATATCACTGCATCCGTTGTTGTGGCTTGGCAGCAAAGTTCATTTATCGAACATATGGGCGGTCATCGAACATATCAAGCAGGTGGAGTTGCGCCCTCTTCACCCAGCGTCGTGCATCCTTTCGCATTTGCAGCATAAATAGGCGCTTACGGCCTTCAAATTGCGCTTGCACGATTTCTAGTTTGGCGTCAGTCTAATAGATATCGCACATATGTTCGTACATCGAACATTAATCTAAAGCAAAACGAGCGCGATGCGGAACACTGAAGTGCCAGAGCGCGGAGCAACCGCAGCAGATGTGCAGGAAGTTGCCGTATGCGGCGATTTTGCTTCTGCCGGACCTCGCGTGTTGCGGCGGAAAGGTTTTCAATCGCCGAAGCATCTCGGCGAACCGAGACTTCGACTGGCTCGCGCCATCGATGATTTCGGCAATAATCCTCTCGGGATTGGAAGGACGAAGCAGCCATGATGAGCCAAGAGCAGAACGATCTGATCACCCGCACGGGCCCGGCCGATCCAGCCGGAAAACTGATGCGGATGTATTGGCAGCCGGCGGCGCTGGTCGACGAACTCGAAGGCTCGCGGCCGATCAGGGCCGTGAAATTGCTCGGCGAAAACTTCGTTCTGTTCCGCGACGAGCAGGGCCGCTACGGCCTGATGGACCGCGATTGTCCGCATCGTGGCGCGGACCTCGCCTTTGGGCGGCTTGAAAATGGCGGCTTGCGCTGCGCCTTCCATGGCTGGCTGTTCGACGTCCAGGGCAACTGCCTCGAAACGCCGGCCGAGCCGGTTGGTTCTTCTCTGTGCAAGAACATCAAGCAGCGTGCCTATCCCGTCGTGGAGAAGGGCGGCATCCTGTGGGCCTATCTCGGCGCGGGCGAGCCGCCAGCGTTTCCGGAGATCGACTGCTTCGTTGCGCCCGACGCCTATACGTTTGCGTTCAAGGGGCTGATCGAATGCAACTGGCTACAGGCGCTCGAAGTCGGCATCGATCCGGCGCATGCCTCGTTCCTGCATCGCTTCTTCGAGGACGAAGATCTGGAAAAGTCCTACGGCAAGCAGTTCCGCGGCGCGTCCGCCGGCAGCGATATGCCGATGACCAAGATCTTGCGCGAGTACGATCGTCCGATCATCAACGTCGAGAAGACGGAGTATGGCCTGCGTCTGGTGGCGCTGCGCCAGATCGATGACGAACTCACCCATGTTCGCGTGACCAATCAGCTGTTTCCGCACGGCTTCGTCATTCCGATGAGTCAGGAAATGACGATCACGCAATGGCATGTGCCGGTCGATGACACCCATTGCTACTGGTATGCGATCTTCACCAGCTACACCAAGCCGGTCGACAAGAAGAAGATGCGCGAGCAGCGTCTCGAACTCTACGAACTGCCGGACTACGTATCACGGCGCAACAAGACCAACGATTACGGTTTCGATCCGCACGAGCAGGCGACCGAGACCTATACCGGCATGGGACTGGACATCAACGTCCACGACCAGTGGGCCGTGGAGTCGATGGGCGCGATCCAGAACCGCACGCGCGAACATCTCGGGCAGTCCGACAAGGGGATCGTGCAGTATCGCCGGCTGCTGCGTCAGGAGATCGAGAAGGCGGTTGCCGGTGGCAAGCCGTTGCTGTTTCTCGACGAAGCGCACGCGCGTAGCATCCAGGGCCCCGCCACAATGGATGGCATCGGGCCGACGCGCGGCTGGGAAATCTACTGGATGGAAGTCGACGTGAAGCGGCGGCGCGGTGCGCCGTGGGCCGCGCCAATTCCAACCGAGATCGCCAAGAAGGTGCCGCATCTCACCGCGGCCGAGTAAGGATCTGCTGAGCCAATGTCAGGGAAAGCAACGTCATTGAGCTTTGTCGCGCGACATCGTCTTTGGTCGGAGGAGCAGAACGAAGCGGCGGTCCGCCTTCGGCGGATTGTCGAGGAAAAAGGGCTGGATACGATTCGTCTGTCGTTTCCCGACCAGCACGGGATTTTGCGTGGCAAGACGCTGGTTGCGAGCGAGGCGCTGCGTATTCTTGAAAGCGGCTGCTCGATCACGACCACGATGCTGGCGAAAGACACCTCGCATCGCACCGTGTTTCCGGTGTTCACTGCCGGCGGCGGGTTCGGGATGAAGGAAATGCAGGGCGCCGCTGACGTCCTGATGATTCCCGATCCCACGACATTCCGGGTTCTGCCATGGGCGCCCACCACGGGCTGGATCCTGTGCGATGTCCATTTCGCCGACGGTCGTCCCGTGCCGTTCGCGACGCGTGGTCTGTACAAGTCCGTGCTGAAAAAGCTGTCCGCGCGCGGCTACGATTTTGTTGCGGGACTTGAGGTCGAGTTTCACGTCTTCAAGGTCAACGACCCGAAGATGCAGCCCGGCGATGCGGGACAGCCCGGCGAGCCGCCGGAAGTCAGCCTCCTGTCCCACGGCTACCAGTATCTGACCGAGCAACGCTACGACCAGATGGAGCCGGTGCTTGAACTGATCCGGCGCGATGTTGTCGCGCTGGATTTGCCGCTGCGGTCGATCGAGGTCGAGTTCGGCCCCAGCCAGTGCGAGTTCACCTTCGCACCGACTGTCGGACTCGATCCGGCCGACACGATGGTGTTGTTCCGCAGCGCGGTGAAGCAGATTTGTCATCGCCATGGCTATCACGCGACCTTCATGTGCCGCCCGCGCATTCCGAACGTTGTGTCGTCGGGATGGCACTTGCACCAGTCGCTGGTATCCCGAGCCGACGGCCGCAACGCCTTTATGTCCGACACCGATGGCGAATTCCTGTCGGACTTCGGCAAGGGCTATCTCGGCGGATTGCTCGAGCATGCCCGCGCGGCGACTGTGTTCACGACGCCAACGATCAACGGCTACAAGCGCTACCGGTCCTATTCGCTGGCACCGGACCGTGCGATCTGGGGACGGGATAACCGTGGCGTCATGATCCGCGCCCTGGGCGGCCCGAAGGACCCGGCCACACGGTTCGAGAACCGGGTCGGCGAGCCTGCGGCCAACCCGTATCTGTATATGTCCTCGCAGATACTGTCGGGACTGGATGGCGTGGACCGCGCCATTGACCCCGGCCCCTCTGCCGATACACCTTACGAGACCAAGGCCAGTCTGCTGCCGAAGTCGCTGCGCGAAGCGGTTTTCGCGCTGAACGACGATCCATTTTTCAGGAACGCAATGGGCGCGGAACTGGTAGATTATTACGTGCACATCAAGAACGCCGAGATCGATCGCTTCCAGGCTGAAGTCACCGAATGGGAGCAGCGCGAATACTTCGAGATGTTTTGATGCAGCGCGCCAAACGAGCTTGACGTCAATAAAACAAAACAGGAGCAGGGGACCACATGAACAAGGCAGTGAAATACGCGTGCGCTCTGGCAGTCGCCGGGCTGATCTCAGGAGCGGCCCAAGCCGATACGATCAAGGTCGGTGTCATCGGCACCATGTCCGGGCCGTATGCGCTGTTCGGCCAGAACTTCAAGGCAGGCATCGAGGCCTGGGTGGCGGAGCACGGCTCCAAGGTCGCAGGTCACGATGTCGAGTTCATCTACCGTGACGAAGAATCGCCAAACCCTGCGAAGTCCAAGGCAATCGCGCAAGAACTGCTGGTCAAGGACAAGGTGCAGTATCTCGCAGGTGTCTATTTCACGCCCAACGCACTGGCGGTAGCGCCTCTGCTTGAAGAATCGAAAACGCCGCTGGTCGTTTTCAACGCGGCAACGTCGGCGATCGTCGAGAAGAGCCCGTTCATCGTCCGCACCTCCTTTACGATGTGGCAGAACACCGTGCCGGCCGCGAAGGTCGCGAAGGCGAAGGGCGCGAAGAAGGTTGCCATCGCCGTCAGCGATTACGGTCCTGGCATCGATGCCGAGACGGCGTTCAAGAAGACGTTTGAATCGGACGGCGGGGCGGTTGTTGAAGCGATCCGCATGCCGCTCAACACCACTGACTTCAGCCCGATCATGCAGCGCATCAAGGGTTCCGGCGCGGACACGATCTTCACGTTCCTTCCCGCCGGCCCGCCGACGCTGGGATTCATGAAGGCCTATATCGACAATGGTCTCAAGTCGGGCGGCATCAAGCTGATCTCGCTGGGTGACGTGTTGACCGAGCCCGATTTGCCGAACCTCGGCGACAGCAGCATCGGCCTGCTATCGACCTATCATTATGCGGTGTCGCACGACTCGCCCGAGAACAAGGCGTTTCTTGCGCTGCTCGCGAAGGTCGGCACAAAGCTCGACGACGTCACCATGACTTCGGTGGCGGCCTATGACGGCGCTCGCGTGATCTACAAGATGATCGAGGCCACCAACGGTAAGCGCGATCCGGAGAAAGCGGTCGCTGCGGTCAAGGGCATGAAGTGGATTAGCCCGCGCGGCCCTGTGTCGATCGATCCGACGACGCGGCACATCACGCAGAATGTCTATCTGCGCGAGGTCGCCAAGAAGGACGGCAAGCTGATCAACAAGGAGCTTCAGACCTTCGAAGCTCAGCCCGACTGGGCGCTGGTCAAGTAAATCACAGAACTGCCACGCATGGATTGGCGCGAGTTTGCTCGCGCCAATCTTTTACTAGCGGACAGACAGAACCGAGCCATGCTGCACAGCCCGGACTCCATCCGATGTATCAATGCGCGGATCTACCGGTCCGCGGATGATATCCGTCCGGCTCGTTCGCTCGTGACGCGAAGGGGTGTCATTGATTGGGTCGGTGATGACGAGGATGCGCCGGAAGCTGCCCATGTCATTGATATGCAGGGCGCGACGATTATCCCCGGTCTGACGGACGCGCATGTTCATCTGTTTGCCATCGCCAACGAGCGGCAGCAGATCCAGTTGAATGGACTGGGCGTCCGCACTGTTGCGGATGTCCTGCGTCACCTGTCGGTGGCGGCGATGGCAAACCCGCCCGCGCAATGGATCAGGGCTGTCGGTTTTGACGAAAACAATCTCGCCGAGCACCGCTATCCCACGCGGGATGAAATCGACGCAGTTGCTCCCAATCATCCTGTCATTATTCGCCGCTTTTGCGGGCACATCGCGATCCTCAACAGTGCCGCACTGAAATTGCTTCAGATCGGCGAGGGTGTCTCCGACCCACCGAGCGGATCGTTCGGTCGCGACGCGTCCGGGCGGCTGGATGGCAGCGCCAAGGAAAGTGCGGCCGAAGCTGTATTCCGCGCGATTCCGACCATCGATCCGGCCATGATGGCGGCCTCCCTGCGCGCAACAATCGAAGACAGCATCCGCATGGGCCTCACCGCCGCCGTCGAAGCCGCCGTTGGCTTCACCAGCGGCTTCGACGATGAGTTCATGGTATGGAATTTGCTCCGCCAGGATACGTCGTTCTCGCCGATCCGCTTAGGCTTCATGTATCAGCTTGATCCGAAAGATGCCGCCGCGCGCGGCTTTATCCCCCGCCGCGATCCGGACTGGCAGGCGATGACTCTGAAATTTTTTGCCGACGGCATCGTCGGTGCGCGGACAGCGGCGGTGACCAAGCCGTTTGCCGATACCAATTCGCACGGCTTTTTCATGCGCGATGAGGCCGATCTCGAGCGGGTGATCGTCGAAGCGCATCTCGGCGGCTGGCAAACGGCGACGCATTGCGTAGGGGATCGCGCGTCCGCATGCGTCATCTCGGCATTCGAGGCGGCTGAAAGAGCGTTGCCGGGACAAAGGCCGCGCCATCGCATCGAGCACTATTTCTGCCCGCCGGAGGGCGGTCTTGCACGGATGAAAGCGCTCGAAGCCCTGATCGTCACGCAGCCGAACTTCTTGACGCGTATGCGCCGCTCGATCCTTGAGGCGTTCGGACCGGATGCGCACAGCAAGTATCCCGCGCGCTCCGTGGTCGATGCCGGTGTGACTTACATCGGCAGTTCCGATGCGCCGACCGGGCATGTCTCGCCGTGGGCCGGGATGGCGAACGCCGTGGATCGCGGAGCATCGCTGGGCACGCCTATCGGTGCGGACGAAGCACTGACCCGCCGTCAGGCTGTCGGCAGCTACATGCATGGCGGTGCCTTTGCGATGAAGCAGGAGGACTGGCGCGGGTCGCTCGTGCCGGGCATGGCGGCAGACTTTATCGCCGTCGACCGCGATCCGTTCGAAGCATCCACCGATCTTGCCGCGACTAACGTGCTGATGACGGTGCTTCGTGGTGCCGTGCGTCACGATACGCTGTCAGCGGGCCAGTCTGCGAAGATAAAGGCAGAGGTTCACTGATGCTGACCGCGCTGAGCATTTTGCTGGACGCGATTTCCTACGGGATGGTGTTGTTCACGATTTCCATCGGCCTGTCGATCATGATGGGGTTGATGCGCGTCGTGAACCTCGCCCATGGCGCCTTTGCCATGATCGGTGGCTATCTCGCGTCCTATGCGCTGAAGACGCTCGGCGTCAGCTATCCGATTGCCATTGTAATGGCGGTTATCGGCACAATCCTGATCTCGATTCCGTTCGAGGTCCTGCTGTACCGGCGCATCTACCGCCACTCCGATGCGCTGACCCAGCTTCTGCTCACCATCGGCATCACCTTCGTCATCATCGGTTTGGCAAACTTCACCCTTGGCCCGACATCGAAGCCGATCCCGTTGCCGGCGGCGCTGAGCGGTCCGTTCGATCTCGGATTCCGCATGATCGCGACGCACCGGCTGCTGGTGATCGCGTGTGGGCTTGTGACCGCGCTGGCATTATGGCTGCTGATCGACAAGACGGAGTTCGGTGTGCGGATGCGCGCCGCGGTGGATAACGGCGACATGGCGGAATCGCTCGGCATCCGCACGCAGTGGATCTATTCGGCGACATTTGCGCTGGCCGTTGGCCTGGCGGCATTCGGCGGCGTGCTGGGTGCGGAAATGCTGCCGATCGAGCCGTTCTATGCGCTGCGTTACATGGTGACGTTCCTGGTCGTAGTGTCGGTGGGAGGCGCTGGGTCGATCCTCGGCGCGCTGTCGGCATCGCTTTTTCTGGGCCTTGCGGACACCACCGGAAAATATCTGGCGCCGGAGTTCGGCGAATTCTTCTTCTATCTCGCGGTGATCCTGACGGTATTCCTGTTCCCGCGCGGTCTTCTGGGACGGGCGCACTGAGATGACCGAAGACATCATCAAATATGATGTGCCGCGGCGGGGATTTCCGTTTCAGCAGGAAGCCTTTGGTCTGCTGACAATCGCGCTTGTGGGTGCGGTCGGCTATTTCGCGTTTCCCGACGATCTCGCGTTCCTGACCCGGCTGATCAGCATCACGTTTCTCGTGCTCTCGCTCGATCTCGTCACCGGCTATTGCGGTGTCGCCACGCTGGGGCAGGCGGCCTTGTTCGGCGTCAGCGCCTACGCGGTTGGCAATGCCTGTATCGCGGGGATTACAAATCCGCTGATCCTGCTCGTCATCGGCGCTTTTACCGGCTCCGTGACCGGGCTGATCTCCGGCGCATTAATCACGCGCTTCCATGGCCTGCCGCAACTCGTGCTGTCCATCGCCATCGGCCAGCTTGTCAGTTCGCTCGCGAACAAGCTGTCATCGCTAACCGGCGGCAGCGACGGTCTGTCGGGCATCACGCCCGCACCGATCTTCGGTATGTTCTCGTTCGATATGTATAGCCGGACGTCGTACGTCTTCTCGCTGGTGACGCTCGCGGTCGTGATGGTTGTGCTGCTCAGGTTCGTCCAGTCCCCGTTCGGTCTGTTGTGCCGCGGCATCAAGGACGACAGCTTGCGCGCACTGATGATCGGGGCCTCGGCCTATCCGAGACTCGTCGTGATGTATGGCGTGTCGGGTATCGTTGCAGGTCTCGGCGGCGCATTGATGGCGATTAATACTGGCGTCGTCGGGCTCGACAGCGTCAGCTTCGAACGATCCGCCGAAGTGCTTGTCATGCTGGTGCTGGGCGGAGCCGGGAACCTGTGGGGCGCGCTGGCCGGTGCGGTGATCTTCCAGATCTTCGAGCATATCGTCTCCGCGGCAAATCCGTTCCACTGGATGACACTGGTCGGATTGCTTCTGATCGTCATCGTGATCTTCGCGCCGCGCGGCCTTGGGCACAGCATCGCCTCGCTCTGGTCGTCCTTCTCGCAGCGGAGGCCGGGATCATGACGTCGCTGCTCGAACTGCGCAATGTGTCGAAGTCCTTCGGCGGCCTTCACGTCAACCGCGACGTATCCTTCAGTCTTGGCAAGGGCGACCGCGTGGCGCTGATCGGACCGAATGGTGCGGGCAAGACCACGCTGGTGAATGTCATTTCCGGCGATCTCGCAGCGTCCGATGGCCGGGTGTTCTTTGAGGGGAATGACGTCACCAATGTGTCCATCCCCGGGCGCGTCCGGCAAGGCCTGGCGCGAACCTTCCAGATCACCCGCCTGTTCACCAGTCTGACGGTCGCGGAAAACGTCGCGCTGGCTGTCATGCAGCGCAAAGGCATGACGCGGCAGTTCTTTTCAGTAGCGACCTTTTCGCCGAGTGTCCGCGACGAATGGATGCACATTCTGGGCATCCTCGGCATCGCGCACCTGTCGCAGCTTCCCGTCGCGAAGCTTGCCTACGGCCAGCAACGGCTGCTCGATCTCGCGATCGGCCTCGCGCTGACGCCGAAGGTTCTGCTGCTGGACGAGCCCGCGGCAGGCGTTCCACACGACGAAGCGCCGAAAATCCTTGAAGCGATCAATCGCCTGCCGCCCGACATCGCCGTTCTGATGATCGAACATGACATGGACCTTGTGTTCAGGTTTGCGAAGCGGGTGCTCGTGCTCGCCAATGGCCGCCTGATTTTCGAAGGCAGCCCGGAAGATGTGACTAAGGACGATGAGGTCCGCCGCGCCTATCTGGGGAGCTACGCCGATGCCAGCCGCACGGCTTGAGGTCGAACGCCTGAGCGCGGGTTATGGCCCGACGCAGATCGTCTCGGAGATGTCGTTCGAGGTGCCGGCCGGCGGCCGTCTCGCGATTCTCGGCCGGAACGGTGTCGGCAAGACAACGCTGCTGGCGACGCTGATGGGGCTTTCGACGCGGCATCACGGCAAAATTCTTGCGGACGGGCAGGACATCAGCGTGATGCGAACCTCGGCGCGGGCGTTGTGCGGCATGGGGTATGTGCCGCAGACGCGTGACATTTTCGGCTCGCTGACCGTAGAAGAGAATTTGTCGACAGGCTTCAAGACGCGCGAGCGGCAGGGATTGTCCGAAATCTACGAGATGTTTCCGCGCCTCGCGGAACGGCGGCGGCACCTTGGGCTTCAACTCTCCGGGGGCGAACAGCAGATGCTGTCGATGGCGCGGACGCTGCTTGGAAAGCCGTCGATCCTGCTACTGGACGAGCCTCTCGAAGGACTGGCGCCGGTGATCTGCGACCAGTTGATGGAAACCATTTCCCGGCTCGCCACCAGCGGCGACATGACGATCGTCCTGGTCGAACAGCAGATCGAACGCGCGCTGAATTTCGCCGACCGCGTCATGGTGGTCGAGCGTGGCCGTTCGGTCTGGGAGGGCGCGTCCGACGAACTGAAGTCCGACCGGTCGCTGGTGAACCGGTTGCTCGGTGTAGGCATTCACTGATCGAATTGATATTGTGACAGGGTCAACAAGAAGAAGACGCCCATGACGCTGATCTATCCGCGAGAAAGCAACGCCGCGCATGCGCCGCGCCTGTCGCCAGCCTACAAGAGCACGGTGCTCCGCTCGCCGTCGAAGCCGCTGGTCATTATTCCGCATACGCTGTCGGAACTGACCGGGCCGGTCTACGGCCACGAGACTGTGCGCGAGAACGACAACGATCTGACGATCCAGCACAAGGGTGAGCCGCTCGGCGAGCGCATCATCGTTCATGGTCATGTCCGCGACGAGGACGGTCGCGGCGTGCCGAACACGCTGCTCGAAGTCTGGCAGGCCAATGCCTGCGGGCGCTACATCCACGTCGTCGATCAGCATCCCGCACCGCTCGATCCGAATTTTACCGGAGCCGGGCGCGCGCAGACCGACGCCGAAGGGTACTACCGCTTCATCACCATCAAGCCCGGCGCGTATCCGTGGGGCAATCATCCTAACGCATGGCGGCCCGCCCACATCCACTTCTCGGTGTTCGGGTACGCGTTCGTTTCGCGCATCGTGACCCAGATGTATTTCCCCGGCGATCCGCTGTTCGCGTACGATCCGATCTTCAACTCGGTGACCGACGAGAAGGCGCGGATGCGGATGGTGTCGAGCTTCGATCTCGAAAACACCAAGCCGGATTGGGCGCTGTGCTATCGCTTCGACATCATACTGCGCGGACGCCACGCCACGCCACTGGATAACGACTGATGAGCAACATCACGCCTTCGCAGACCGTCGGTCCTTATTTCAAGTATGGCCTGACACCCGGCAACGACTATGCGTGGAACGACGCCTTCGGCAACGATCTGGTGACGGGGGATGTCTCTGGTGAACGCATCCGCATCGTCGGGCAGGTGTTCGACGGCGATGGCAAGGTTATTCCCGATTCCATGCTGGAAATCTGGCAGGCCGATGCGCAGGGGCGCTTTGCCGATCCGCAGGACACGCGCGCGATGCCGAATGCTGCATTCAAGGGCTTTGGCCGCTGCGGCACCGATGCCAAGGGTGGCTTTGAGTTTCGCACCATCAAGCCTGGTCCGGTGCCGGGGCCCGGCAGCAAGCCGCAAGCCCCGCATATTCTGTTGGCGGTGTTCGCGCGCGGCATGACGCAGCAGGCGATCACGCGGATTTATTTCGAGGGCGAAGCTGGCAACACCGCCGATCCGATCCTCGCGCTGGTGCCGGCGGAACGCCGGGCGACGCTCGTTGCGAAACGCGAGCATGGTGATGTTGTGACCTACCGGTTCGACGTTCACCTGCAGGGCGACAGGGAATCTGTGTTCTTCGATGTGTAAATCCGAACCTACACCGGCAGCGCGATAGTGTACTTCACCTGACTGAGCGCGAAACTCGACTCGATTGAGGCGATGCCGTCGAGGCGCGTCAATTTGGTTTTGATGAAGTTTTCATAGGACGGCAGGTCGGCGGTCACCACGCGCAGCAGATAATCCCGGTTGCCGGTCATCAGGTAACATTCCAGCACCTCTTTCCACTTCGAGATCGCCTTGGCGAAGCGGTCGAGGTCTTCTTCCTTCTGCCGCTCCAGCTTGATCGAGATGAAAACGCTGACCGGAAGCCCAACGGATTTCTGATCCACCATCGCGATGTAGCGCGAGATCACGCCACGCTCCTCGAGCAGCTTCACGCGGCGGTGGCACGGCGACACCGACAGACCGACCTGATCGGCGAGGTCCTGCATGGTGACGCGGCTGTCGGCCTGAAGAATCGTCAGGATCTTGCGGTCGATGGCGTCGAGGTCGGTCATTGGAATGAAATCTCGCAGATGGAACATTTATTGGTATGGTATACTAATATCGGTTGGCCGGTCGAGATGATTTGAGATTTATCGACACCCGGCGAGGGATAGCATTGCCACCGAACCCCCTGTGCCGGTGACCGCCATGCCCATCGAACCCTCGCGTCTGGAAACCCTGTCGGCCCTCACCAAGAAGGTGTTGTGGCTGTCGTCGTGGACGATCCACCACGCCAATCATGTCCGGCCGGATTCCGACGGGCTGAAAGTCGGCGGGCACCAGGCCTCAAGCGCCTCGCTGGCGACAATCATGTCGGCGCTGTATTTCGGTGTGCTGAAGCCCGAGGATCGCGTCGCGGTGAAGCCGCATGCCAGTCCGGTGTTTCACGCGATTCAATATCTGCTCGGGCAGCAGACTCGCGAGAAGCTGGAGAACTTCCGAGGCTTCAAGGGCGCGCAGTCCTATCCGTCGCGCACCAAGGATATCGACGACGTGGATTTCTCGACCGGCTCGGTCGGGCTCGGCGTGGCGCAGACGCTGTTTTCGTCGCTGGTGCAGGATTACGTGAAGTCGCACGGCTGGATGAAGGATCGTCCGGAAGGCCGCATGATCGCGCTGGTCGGCGACGCTGAACTGGATGAAGGCAATATCTTCGAAGCGCTGCTCGAAGGCTGGAAGCAGGGCCTGCGCAACACCTGGTGGGTTATCGATTACAACCGCCAGAGTCTCGATGCGGTGATCCGCGAGGGACTTTGGGAAAAGCTCGAGACCATGTTCCGCAATTTCGGCTGGGACGTGGTGATCGTGAAATACGGCAAGCTGATGCAGGCCGCGTTCGCGGAGCCGGGCGGCGATGCATTGCGAAAGTGGATCGATGGCTGTCCGAACCAGATGTACGCAGCCTTGTGCTTTCAGGGCGGCGCGGCGTTCCGCAAGCATCTGCTCGATGACATCGGCGATCAGGGCACGGTGACAAAACTGATCGAGAGGCGCAGCGATGATGAACTGCTGGCGCTGATGTCCAACCTCGGCGGCCACGACATCGCGAGTATGCTGGAGGCGTTCGAGGCGATCGATCACGACCGTCCGGTGTGCTTCATTGCCTACACCATCAAGGGCGTCGGCCTGCCGTTCCAGGGCCACAAGGATAATCATGCTGGCCTGATGACCGTGGCGCAGATGGAAACCTTCCGCGCGGCGCAGAACATTCGCCCCGGCCACGAATGGGACCGGCTGGAAGGCCTGCCGCTCGATCATGCGCGCATCGAAAAATTTCTGAAGGATGTGATCTTTGCACGCGACGGTGCGCGGCGGCTCAACGCGCCGAAGGTCGAGGTGCCGGCGCGTCTTAACGTGACGCTGACGCCGCGCATGGCCACGCAGCAGGGATTTGGACTTGTCCTGAACGAACTGGCACGCAGCGACACCAAACTGGCCGAGCGCATCGTCACCACGTCACCGGACGTGACGGTCTCGACAAACCTTGGCGCATGGGTCAATCGGCGCGGGCTGTTTGCGGTCGCGGAGAAGGCCGATCTATACCGCAAGGAGAAGATCCCATCGACCTTCGCATGGGATTACTCCCCGAAGGGCCAGCACATGGAACTCGGCATCGCGGAGATGAATCTCTTCATTATGCTCTCCGCGCTCGGCCTTTCGCATTCCATCAACGGCGAGCGTCTGCTGCCGGTCGGGACGCTGTATGACCCCTTTATCGAGCGTGGCCTCGATGCGCTGAACTACGCCTGCTATCAGGACGCGCGCTTCATGGTCGCAGCGACGCCGTCTGGCATTACGCTGGCGCCGGAAGGCGGCGCGCATCAATCGATCGCGCAGCCGTTGATCGGCATGGCGCAGGACGGCCTCGCCTCGTTCGAGCCGGCCTTTGTCGACGAGCTTGCCGTCATCATGCGCTTCGCCCTCGACTACATTCAAAAGCAGGGCGAT